>JBPBQT010000361.1:0-19395 GCA_050955065.1 Janthinobacterium lividum
AGGCGAGCAGCGCGTCGAGGTCGGCCAGCATGAAACGGCCGGCCGCCTTGCGCAGCGGCGCGAGCGTCGCGCCGAGTTCGGGCGCTGCGCGCTGCGCCGCGTCGAGGCAGGCAATGAAACCCTGCATGTAGCCCAGATCGAGATGCTTGCGCAGATCGGCCAGAAGTGTAGCGGGCAAGGTCAGTTCACGGGCCGAAGGCACCGCGGAGGCTACCGGAATGGCCGAGGCAGCAGGCGCGGATGCGGATGCGGGAACCTTGCCCGATGGATCGGTTGCCCCGGGCGTTCCGACAGGACCGGACGCCCGTCCCGGGGCACGCCCGGCGGCGTCGCCTGCCCGGGCCACCCCGGCCCTCCCCGTCACCCCGGCCGCCTCCGTTTCATCGCCCGCGCCGTCGTGCGCCGTGGTGCGCCACGCCAGCTCGAGCAACCCCGCGATCTTCTCCAGCAGCAATGGCACCCGCACCGGCTTTGCGAGATAGTCGTTGCACCCCGCCGCCGCGCCGCGGCTGCGGTCGCCGTCGAACGCGTTCGCCGACAGCACGAGGATGGGCGCGGCGCTCAGCCGGTGCTGCCGGATCAGGCGGCTGGCCTCGAAACCGTCCATCACCGGCATCGATACGTCGATGACGATCAGATCCACCGTCTGCAGCGCCAGCAGTTGCAGCGCCTGCGGACCGCCCGCGGCCTCCACGACCGAAAAACCGAGGGGCGCCAGCATCCGCGTGACGAGCTGCCGCTGTTCGGTCAGATCGTCGACGACCAGGATCGTTCTGCGCGGCCCATGGTAGCCCAGCACATCGTGCGGATGCGCGGCGCCCCGGTGCGGCTCGTGCACTTCCGGCAGGAACAGCTGCAGCACGACGCAGGTGCCGCGTCCCACCTCGCTCTTCATCTCCAGCGTGCCCCCCATCATCTCGGTGAGCAGCGTGCAGATCGTCAGGCCCAGGCCGGTGCCGTTGTCGTTGCGCCCCGCCGACGCCCCGCGCTCGAACGGCAGGAAAATGCTTTGCAGCTGGTCGTCCGGAATGCCGGCGCCGGTATCCTCGATCTCGAACCGCGCCAGCCCCCACGCGTAGCGAACGCGCATCGTAATGGCGCCGCGCGCGGTGAAACGCACCGCGTTGCTGAGCAGATTGATCAGGATCTGCCGCACGCGCTTCTCGTCGGCGCGCACGACCCGGGGCAGACAGCCCTGGGTGAGCACCGTGAACGCCAGTCCCTTTTCCGTGGCATGCGGGCGCATCATCGCGCCCAGTTGCGTCACCAGCTCGGGCAGCCCCACCGCGGCGACGTCGAGCTGCAGTTTTCCCGCCTCGATCCGCGCGATGTCGAGCAGGCCGTCGACCAAAGCCAGAAGGTGCTCGCCGCTGCGGTAGATGGTGGCGATCGCGTCGCGCCGCCCGATGTCGCCGCCCTCGCCGGCATCGGCGCCGCCGCTGCGCAGCAACAGCTGCGCATAGCCGAGGATGCTGTTCAACGGCGTGCGCAGTTCGTGGCTCAGACCGGTCACGTAACGGCTTTTCGCGCGGTTCGCGGCATCGGCGGCGGCGCTCGCCTGCTGCAGGCGCGCGTCGGTGACGCCATGCGCGGCGATCTCCTGCAGCAGCAGGGTGGTCTGCCGGCGCGTCTCCTCCAGGCTCACCGCGCGGGTTTCGCGGGCGAGCACGAGCCACCAGACGCCGATGCACGATACCAGCGCGAGCGCGAAGAACACCTTCACGTAGCCGCGCGCCAGCACCGCGAAGGCGAACGGATCGGTCGGCGACAGCGTCGTCGCGCTCTGGTAGTACACCAGGTACAGCGCCCCGCCGAGCACCGTGAGTGCCACCGACAGCGCCGCCACATACACCCCGATGCGCCGCAGCCTGGGCGTGAGCGTCAGACGCGGGAACGTGCGCGCCAGCACCGCGACGAACTGCGCGCCGAGCCGCGCATGCGGCTTGCAGAGGTCGCCGCAGCGCGAATCGAGCGAACAGCACAGCGAACAGATCGCGCCGGCATATGCCGGGCAGTGCGCCATGTCCTCGCGCTCGAAGCGGTTCTCGCAGATCACGCAGCGCAGCGTCGCGCCGGCCGGCAGCGACGCGCTGTCGCGCGCGACATAGAAACGGCCCCGCGTGGCGATGGCGATCGCCGGCGCGCAGACGAACGCCACGAACAGCGCGACGAACGGCGTCAGGGCCTCGCAGACGGCACCCAGATGGCCGGTGCGCGACAGCGCGGCACTGGCCGTGGCGATCGCCATCGCGCCGATGCCCACCGGATTGACGTCGAACAGATGCGCCCGTTTGAACTCGATCTGGCGCGGGCTGTATCCCAGCGGCTTGCTGATCACCAGGTCGCCCACCAGCGCGCCGATCCAGGCGATCGCGACGTTCGAATACAGCGTCAGCACCTTGGTGAGCGCGCCGAACACGCCCAGTTCGACCAGCAGCAACGCGATCAGCACGTTGAAGACCAGCCAGACCACGCGTCCGGGATGACTGTGCGTGAGCCGCGCGAAGAAATTCGACCAGGCCAGCGATCCGGCGTACGCGTTCGTCACGTTGATCTTCAACTGCGACACCAGCACGAACAGCGTCGTCGCGCCCAACGCCAGCTGCGGCGACGCGAACACGTAGTGAAACGCGACCAGATACATCTGCGTGGGTTCGACCGCGTGCGTCGTATCGATCTCGTGCTGCAACGCGAGGAACGTCAGGAACGCGCCGCCCAGCATCTTCAGCGCGCCGGGCACGATCCAGCCGGGGCCCGCCATCAGCATCGCGCACCACCAGCGCACGCGGTTGCGGGACGTGCGCGGCGGCAGAAAGCGCAGGAAGTCGACCTGTTCGCCGATCTGCACGACCAGCGCGAAGACCACCGTGCACGCGGCGCCGAACGCCACCAGGCTGAACTCCCGTCCGCTCGCGCCCATGCCGCCGAAGGTGGCCCACTCGGCGAACAGATGCGGCGCCCGGATCGCGATCGCCAGATACGGCGCGACCAGCAGCACGATCCACAGCGGCTGGGTCCAGCTTTGCAGGCGGTTGATCAGGGTGATGCCGAAGGTCACGAGCGGGACGATCGCCAGCGAGCACAACAGATAGCCGAGCGCGAGCGGCATGTGGCAGTACATCTGCAACGCCAGCGCCATGATGGCCGCCTCGAGCGCGAAGAAAATGAAGGTGAAGCCGGCGTAGATCAGCGACGTCACGGTCG
This sequence comes from Janthinobacterium lividum, assembly GCA_050955065.1. Lineage (GTDB taxonomy): Bacteria > Pseudomonadota > Gammaproteobacteria > Burkholderiales > Burkholderiaceae > Robbsia. Next base: position 3,205 of record JBPBQT010000361.1, read on the forward strand.
AGCCGAGATAGCCGAACCCGGCGCCGCGCGTGAGCAGGTCCATGTCGACGCCGGAATTCGCCGCGTGATAGCTGATCGGCAGACCGGTCAGGAAGATCAGCAGCGACACCGCGCCGATCGCCAGCACGCTGTTCAGAAACCCGAAGTTCAACGCCAGCGAGCCGCCGATGGCCTCCAGCGCCAGGAAGGAGATCGCGCCGAGCGCCGTGTTCGCCACGCGGAACTCGCTCCATTTGCGGAATGTGCGCGGCGTGAAGCGCAACGCGTAGTCCTCGAGCGTCTCGTCGGCGACCCACGCGTTGTAGTCGCGCCGGACCTTGACGATGCGCTGGGTGCCGGCGGCGGGCGACCCGGCGGGCGACCCGGCGGGCGACCCGGCGGCCGATCCGGCGGCGGTTGATCCTGCGGCGGTTGATCCTGCGGCGGTTGATCCTGCGGCGGTTGATCCTGCGGCGGTCGATCCGGCGGCGGTTGACCGGGCAATGGTCGCCCCGGCGGCAGCCGACCCGTCGAACGGCACCGCTCCTCCGCCCTCCTCGGTGGCGGTGCGCGAGGCGCGGGCGGCGTGACGGGCGGAGTCCATGCGGCGATTCTAGCCCGGCAAATAAGCACCGCATGTACGTCAAAGCGCGTATTGCCGCGAATGTTTCGGCTGCTTAAATTTTGCCGGCGACGAACCACTACCGACGACGATCCCAGGAGACACCTCATGCCCCACGACGACCAGAACGACCTGCCGGGCGACGCCGGCGAGCGCCACACGGGCACAGGCATCGCGGAGGGCGCGACAGGCGGCGCGGTCGGCGACGCCATGCCGTTCTCGCGCCAGCGGCGCCGGCTGCTGATGGGCCTGGCCGCCGGCCCGGCGCTGTCGGTGCTGGGCGCGCCGCGCTTCGCGTTCGGGCAGACCCCGCCGACGGCGCAGGTGAACATGACGAAACTGGCGGTCACCGACAAGACCGTCACCGTGGGCCAGCTGCACTCGTCCACCGGCACGATGGCGATTTCCGAGACCGGATCGATCCAGGCCGAGCGGCTGGCGATCGCCGAGATCAACGCCGCGGGCGGCGTGCTCGGGCGCCAGATCCAGATCATCCAGGAGGATGGCGCGTCGGACTGGCCGACGTTCGCCGAGAAAGCCAAGAAGCTGCTGGAAAGCGACCACGTCGCCGCCGTGTTCGGCTGCTGGACGTCCGCCTCGCGCAAGGCGGTGCTGCCGGTCTTCGAGCGCGACAACGGCCTGCTCTACTATCCGACCTTCTACGAGGGCCTGGAGCAGTCGAAAAACGTCTTCTACACCGGACAGGAAGCCACCCAGCAGATCCTGTGGGGCCTGAACTGGGCGTCGGAGACGAAGAAGTCCAAGACCTATTTCCTCGTCGGCTCGGACTACATCTGGCCACGCACCTCCAACAAGATCGCCCGCAAGCACATCGAGGCGCACCTGCACGAGAAGGTCGTCGGCGAGGAATACTACCCGCTCGGCCAGACCAACTTCAACTCGCTGATCAACAAGATCAAGATCGCGAAGCCCGACTGCATCTTCGCCAGCGTCGTCGGCGGCTCGAACGTCGCGTTCTACAAGCAGTTGAAGGCGTCCGGCATCACCCCGGAAAAGCAGTTCCTGCTGACCATCTCGGTCACCGAGGACGAGGTGCTGGGCATCGGCGGCGAGAATTTCGCCGGCTTCTACTCGTCGATGAAGTATTTCGAATCGCTCGACAACGAGAACAACAAGAAATTCGTCGCCGCCTTCAAGGCCAAGTACGGGCCGAAATCGGTGATCGGCGACGTCACCCAGGCGGCCTATCTCGGCCCCTGGCTGTGGAAGGCGGCCTGCGAGAAGGCCGGCAGCTTCGACGTCGACAAGGTGGTCGCCGCGTCGCCGGGGATCGAACTCAAGACCGCGCCCGAAGGATACGTGAAGATCCACGCGAATCACCACTTGTGGAGCCGCACCCGGATCGGCCAGGCCCAGCCGGACGGCCAGTTCAAGGTGGTCGCCGAGTCGCCGCAGCTGATCGAGCCGAACCCCTTCCCGAAGGGCTATCAGTGATCCGCGCGCGGATCGGTCTGCCGGCCCGTCCGATCCGCGTGCAGTCCGCGTGCAGTCCGCGTGCATCCTTGTCCGCGTAATTTCTCGATTTGTTTGTGTCCACCCCCGTCGACCGAGGCATGCCGCCATGAGCGCCAGCGATATTCTGAATATCACGATGATGCAGGGCTTTGCCGGCCTGAGCCTGTTCAGCGTGCTGCTGCTGATGGGGCTCGGGCTGGCGATCATTTTCGGGCAGATGGGCGTCATCAACATGGCGCACGGCGAGTTCATGACGATCGGCAGCTACACCGTCTACGTGCTCTCGAAATTCGCCGGGAGCCTCGGACCGCATGCGGTCGCCGCCTACCTGCCGCTGGCGATCGTCGCCGCGTTCGCCGTCGCCTTCGTCTTCGGCTGGATCGTGGAGTGGGTGCTGATCCGGCATCTCTACAAACGCCAGCTCGACACGCTGCTCGCCACCTGGGGGCTGAGCCTGGCGATGCAGCAGATGTTCCGCTCGTCGTTCGGCCCGAAGGAGGTCAGTCCGACGCTGCCGGACTGGCTGATGGGCGCCTGGAGCGTGAAGTCGGGCCTCGACATCCCGATCAACGGGCTGTTCGTGATGTGCCTGGCGATCCTGCTCACCGTCGGCGTGCTGCTGGCGCTGCTGCGCTCGCGCTGGGGGCTGCGCGTGCGCGCCACCGTCAACAACCGGACGATGGCGAACGCCGCCGGCATCGACACGAACCGCACGGACCGCCTCACCTTCGCGATCGGCTGCGGCATGGCCGGCGTCGCGGGCGCGGCCTTCACGACGATCGGCTCGACCGGTCCGACCAGCGGTTCGCTGTACATCGTCGACGCCTTCCTGGTCGTCACGTTCGGCGGCGCGGCGAACCTGCTGGGCACCGTCGTCTCGGCCTTCGGCATCGCGCAGACGCAGTCGGTCGCGGAATTCTTTCTCACCGGATCCTCGGCGCGCGTGCTGACGCTGCTGGCCGTGGTGCTGATCCTGATGCTGCGCCCGCAGGGCCTGTTTCCGTCGAAGGTACGACGATGAGACGACTCGCGCCCTGAGTGCCCGCCGGCGATCGCCCGCGACCCCGGCCCGCACTCGCCCGCCACCTGCCAACCGACAACCGCCAACCGCGTTTCTCCCGGAGCCGATCCATGGACCACGTCATCGATTCGCCCCAGCAAGTGCCCACCGCGCGGCCGTCCCGGTTTCGCGGCTGGCGCGGCTTCACCAGCCTGTTCCTGCTGGCCGTCGTCCTGCTGGTCCTCCTGCCGTTGCTGCTCGACATCTTCCGGCTGAACCAGCTGGGCATGTATCTGTGCTACGCGTTCGTCGCCGTCGGGCTCGTCATGGCCTGGGGCTACGCCGGCGTGCTCAGCCTCGGGCAGGGCGTGTTCTTCGGCCTCGGCGGCTACTGCATGGCGATGTTCCTCAAGCTCGAGGCGTCGGACCCGGTCAGCACCAAGATCCAGTCCACGCCCGGCATCCCGGATTTCATGGACTGGAACCAGATCACGGCGCTGCCCTGGTTCTGGCAGCCGTTCCGGCACCTGCCGTTCGCGCTCGCCGCGGTCCTGATCGTTCCCACCGCGCTGGCCTTCGTGATCGGCTTCGCGATGTTCAAGCGACGCGTCGGCGGCGTCTACTTCGCGATCATCACGCAAGCGATCACGCTGATCCTGTCGGTGCTGATCGTCGGTCAGCAGGGCTTCACCGGCGGCATCAACGGCATCACGAACCTGAAGACGATGCTCGGCTGGGACATCCAGAGCAATTCGGCCAAAGTGATCCTGTATTTCGTCTCCGCCGTCCTGCTGCTCGGCGCGATCTTCGCGTGCCGGCTGATCCAGACCAGCAAGCTCGGCACGCTGCTGCTGGCCATGCGCGACAAGGAGGACCGGGTGCGCTTCTCGGGCTACGACGTCGCGATGTTCAAGGTCTTCACCTACTGCCTGGCCGCGCTGCTCGCGGCGGTCGGCGGCGCGCTCTTCACGCTGCAGGTGGGTTTCATGTCGCCCTCGCTGATCGGCATCGTGCCGTCGGTGGAGATGGTCATCTACGCGGCGGTGGGCGGAAGAATGTCGCTGGTCGGCGCCGTGTACGGCACCCTGCTCGTCAGTTTCGGCCGCTCCTTTCTTTCCGAGAGTTTCCCGAACCTGTGGCCGCTGCTGATGGCCGCGCTGTTCATCGGCGTCGTGATGGGCTTTCCGAACGGCCTCGCGGGTCTCTACGAAAGCCATGTCACCCCGCATCTGTCGCGCTGGCTGCGCCGGCGGGGCGGACGCGACGCCACCGTCCCCGTCGACAGGAGCCCGCAATGAGCAATACCGACTTTCTGCTGGCCATCGAGGACCTGAGCGTCTCGTTCGACGGCTTCAAGGCGATCGATACGCTCAATCTCTACTTGGACCGCGGCGAACTGCGGGTCGTCATCGGCCCGAACGGCGCCGGCAAGACCACCCTGCTCGATCTCATCTGCGGGCGCACCGCGCCCACGCACGGTTCGATCAAGTTCAAGAACCAGGAGATGACGGTGCTGCCCGAATTCAAGATCGTGCGCGCCGGCATCGGCCGCAAGTTCCAGACGCCGTCGATCTACGAAAACCTGAGCGTCTTCAAGAACCTCGAGGTGTCGTTCCCGCGCGGGCGCGGCGTGTTCGGCGCGCTGGCGTTCCGCTGCACGCCCGACGTGCGCGAACGCATCCAGCAGGTCGCCGAGGAGATCGGCCTCGCCACGCTGCTGACGAGCGAGGCGGGCCTGCTCTCGCACGGCCAGAAACAGTGGCTCGAGATCGGCATGCTGCTGATGCAGGACCCGGAGCTGCTGATGCTCGACGAGCCCATCGCCGGCATGAGCGTGCGCGAGCGGGAGATCACCGCCGAGCTGCTCACGAAGATCTGCCGGGACCGGTCGATGATCGTCATCGAGCACGACATGGAATTCGTCCAGCGCATCGCCCACAAGGTCACCGTGCTGCACCAGGGAAAAATCCTCGCCGAGGGCCAGATGGACGCGGTGCAGAACGACCCGCGCGTCATCGACGTCTATCTCGGCCACTGAACAACATCTTCCAAACCGGAGGCTCGCACATGTTCGACGTCAAGGACCTCTTCGTCAGCTACGGCCAGAGCGAGGTGCTGCACGGCCTGAGCTTCAGCGCCCGGCCGAACGAAACCATCGCCATCATGGGCCGCAACGGCATGGGCAAGAGCACGCTGTTCAAAGCGCTGATCGGCGTGCTGCCGGTGAAGAGCGGCAGCCTCACGCTCGCGGGCGACGACCTCGTCGGCATCGAAAGTTTCCGGCGCGTCGCGCGCGGCCTCGCCTACGTGCCGCAGGGGCGGCAGATCTTCTCGTCGCTGAGCGTCGAGGAGAACATCCGCACCGGCATGGAGAAATCCCGTTCCCGCACCATCCCCGACGAGATCTACACGCTGTTTCCGGTGCTTTTCGAGATGCGCAACCGCAAGGGCGGCAATCTGTCGGGCGGTCAGCAACAGCAACTCGCGATCGCGCGCGCGCTGGTCACCGAACCCAAGGTGCTGCTGCTCGACGAACCCACCGAAGGCATCCAGCCGTCGATCATCAAGGACATCGCCCGGGCGCTGAACGAGATCCGCCGGCTGCGCGGCATCACGATCATCGTCTCCGAGCAGGTGCTCAGTTTCGCGATGGACGTCGCCGACCGGCTGATCGTCATCGAGGGCGGCCGCTTCGTGCACGAGAGCACGCGCGACGCGATCGATGCCGCGCGCATCAAGCAGTTTTTGTCGGTCTGAGTCATCCGCGTCTTTCCGCATCCCCTTTCACGTTCCCTTTTCACGCCAAGGAGCACGTCATGCCCGATACCCTGATCAAGGTCGATCTGAGCCAGTCCGCGTTCGACAACGAAAACGTCCACAACCGCTGGCACCCCGATATTCCGATGGCCTGCTGGGTCAGCCCCGGCGACGACTTCGTGCTGGAGACCTACGACTGGACCGGCGGCTTCATCAAGAACGACGACTCCGCCGACGACGTGCGCGACATCGATCTGTCGATCGTCCACTTCCTCTCCGGCCCGGTCGGCGTGCACGGCGCGCAGCCGGGCGACCTGCTGGTCGTCGAGCTGCTCGACATCGGCACCAAGGCCGAGAGCCAGTGGGGCTTCAACGGCTTTTTCTCGAAAAAGAACGGCGGCGGCTTTCTCACCGAGCATTTCCCGTATGCGCAGAAAAGCATCTGGGACTTCGAGGGCATGTTCACGAAGTCGCGCCATATCCCCGGCGTGCGTTTCGCCGGCCTGATCCACCCGGGCCTGATCGGCTGCATGCCCGATCCGACCCTGCTCGAGACCTGGAACACCCGCGAGATCGACTTCATCGCGACGCAGCCCGACCGCGTGCCGCCGCTCGCCAACGCACCGTTCGCGCCGACCGCCCACATGGGCCGGCTGACCGGCGACGCCCGCGACGCCGCCGCCGCGACCGGCGCGCGCACCGTGCCGCCGCGCGAGCATGGCGGCAACTGCGACATCAAGGACCTGTCGCGCGGCTCGAAGATCTTCTTCCCGGTCTACGTGGACGGCGCGGGGCTGTCGGTGGGCGACCTGCATTTCAGCCAGGGCGACGGCGAGATCACGTTCTGCGGGGCGATCGAGATGGCCGGCTGGGTGCACATGCGCGTGAGCCTGATCAAGGGCGGCATGGCGTCGTACGGGATCAAGAACCCGGTCTTCAAGCCGAGTCCGATCACGCCGAACTACAACGACTATCTGATCTTCGAGGGCATCTCGGTCGACGAGGCCGGCCAGCAGCATTACCTCGACGTCAACGTCGCCTACCGGCAGGCCTGCCTGAACGCGATCGAATACATGAAGAAGTTCGGATATTCGGGCGCGCAGGCGCATTCGATACTCGGCACCGCGCCAGTACAGGGACATGTCAGCGGCGTCGTCGACATTCCGAACGCGTGCGCGACGCTCTGGCTGCCGACGCAGATCTTCGACTTCGACATCAGTCCGAACGCGTCCGGGCCGATCAAGCGTGACATGGGCGGCATCGACATGCCGCTGTCGCCGGACCTCGACTGAGATGCCGACCTACGACTACGACTGCCCGCGCTGCGGCGTCTTCGCCGCGCTCCGGCCGATCGCCGCGCGCAACGCGGCCCTCGCCTGTCCGTCCTGCGCGCGGGAAGCCGCGCGCATCATCGTCGCCGCGCCGGTGCTCGCGTCGCTGAGCGCCGCCGCGCGCGGCGCGCATGCGACCAACGAACGGGCATCCCACGAACCGCGCCGTTCGTCCGCGCATGGCAGCGGGTGCGGCTGTTGCGCGCCTGCGGTGAAATTTCCGCGGGCGGCGGAGGCGCAGGCCGCGCCGCGGACGGCGGGCGGTCGGCCCTGGATGATCAGTCATTGAGCGGGGCGCAAACCTGCCCCCGGGTGGGCGTGGATCCGGTCCGCCCATGCCTTCGATCGGCATCGGCTCACTGATAGATATCGCGCTCCCGCCACATCTGTGCGTAGTTTCCCCTGCCCGTGTTGCCAAGATAACGAAGATCCCCCTGCGGACGGGCCAGGCGGCGCGCGATGACATGCCGCTCGCGTCCCGTCGGCAGGAACATCATTTCCAGCTTGCCCTCCACCAGGTCCACGATTTCCGACAGGCCCAGGTACTGGTCGCCGGCAGCGCCACGCGACCACTGATCCGTATAGACCGACGCCCAGGCCCAGCCCAGCAGACCCGGCCCCGTCGGATCGATGGCCGTTTTCCCGAAGAAACGCGTGCGACAGTTTTCGACGATGCGATTGATGGCCAACTCGAGCACGGCCGCTTTCGGTTGCGCGTACAAAAACCCGCTGGATATATCGTATTTATTTTTTTTGGCCAGATAACTTTCGATGAATCCGGCGATCTTGTATTCGCGAGGGATATGCAACGGAGCGAAGTGTTGAATGCCGATGTCGCTGTAAAGGCCACCCATTGCGTAAAGCAGACAGTAACGGGCAAGGTCGCTCTTGTACGTATAGGGCTTCAGCGTTTCGAACGCGCGAACCACCTCATTTCCGAAATGCTGCGACATGAACTCATGCAGCATTTCCTTCGTCCAGAGCGTATGCATGGCAGCCGGGTACGCCTGCTGGAAACTCCGGATCGAGTCTTGCGCCGCGGCGGATATCGTGTGCGCCGCACTTTCTCCATCGACGATAAGCGTTTGATGAATCCGGGTTATCGCGAGAAAATCCGCTGTCTCGGCCGGTTGCGGCTGGACAGGCCCCCGCGATGGTGCGAACCGGGAGCTGCCACGGCGGCCGCTGTCGAAATGTTGCAAGGGAAAGTCTTATCGGGCATCCGGTACTCCAAGTCAAAGCGAGGACCCATATTCTAGAAATTAACCCGGGGCCATCGCGAGGGGACCGCAAGCGCTTCCTGCGCAGCGAAGCATTTCCCCGAATCCGGGCGATAAACCGGTTCGCGGGCCGGCTCGCTCCCACAGCGTGTCGCGCATTTGAAAATTTGCCCGCGCCAAGCGGTGCCAAGCGCGTCGCCTCGTGGACTTCGTTCTCGATTTCCCCGGCGACCTTGCCGGCTGCACGGCGAGTGAGGCGGCCGCGCCGGCGGATGTGTCGAGTACGACTTCCGGGATATCGCGGGCGCATTTTTGTGCGCTTGCCAAATCGGGCCGATCGCGCCAGGATGGCGCCTCGGCACGGCGGCAATCGGGAACGGCGTCCCTCGGTATCGGGTCCTGTTACGGCTCCGGGCGGCAGCGTGAGCACGTTCCCGGGCAGCTGCGCTTGAAGCTGCCCGGACAGATGCCGGACAGACGCCGTCAAAACGCCCGGACAGATTTTTTCCAGGTGCTCGAACTGCGTGTCAGACTGTACTTCGGCTTTACCTTTTGATCGGACTGATTTCCTCAATGCTCCAGGCTGCGACCCCTGGCGCCGCGTGCACGTCGCCCGCTGCTGCCCTCACCGAAAGCGCCGGCTGGCAGGCCAGGCTCCAACTGGGTTTTGCCCGACGCGAGACCGGCAGTTTTCTGGCGCACCGGCACCATTACGGTCCGCTGCGCGTGCAACGCCCGCTCTACCCCGAGGGCCCGGATATCTGCCACGCGGTGATCGTTCACCCGCCAGGCGGTGTGGCGGGTGGCGACAGCCTGCACATCGATATCGACGTCGGGGCCCACAGCCATGCGGTGCTGGCGACTCCCGGTGCGACAAAGTGGTATAAGTCGAACCACAGGCAGGCGAGCCAGCATATCAGGCTGACCGTCGAACCCGGCGCGCGTCTGGATTGGCTGCCGCAAAACAACATCCTGTTCGATGCGGCGCTCGCACGGTCGGATTTAACCGCCTCGATAGCGCCGGACGCGAGCGCAATAGGCTGGGAAACCACGCAACTGGGCCGACAGGCATCGGGCGAACGCTGGCAGCAGGGGCGACTGCACGCATCGACCACGTTGGCGCGTCCGAGCGGCGAACTGTTGTGGACCGAGCGCGCGCTGCTCGACGCCACGGATCCGATGCGGGATGCATGTCAGGGACTGGGAGGATGGAACACATTCGGTACGCTATGGGCCGTCGCCGCCGAGAACCGCGGCGCCCCTCTGCGCTTCATGGGTCAGCCTGATAAAGTGGACGACGACACGGACGCAACGTGCGATCTCGCCGCGTTGCTGGACGCATTGAACGCACTGATGCCCTTCGATCCCGAAGAGGGCGAACATGGCATCCGCGGCGGGGTGACGCGACTGCCCAATGGCGTAATATTGGTCAGAGCGGTAGCGCGTCGCATGGAAGACCTGCAGACGGTGTTCGTTCGATGCTGGCACCTGTTGCGCCCGGCGATGCATGGTGTGGCATCGCGCCCATTGCGCCTATGGAACACGTGACGCAATCTTGCGGCACCCGCCGGCGGATCGCCGCACGCAAGGTGCCCCGGCACCTCGCTGCACGCGGCAATGCCGGCCTCTTCTGCGAATCGTCACGAAAATTTATCGGTCGGCTTCAGGTCGACCCCCCGTCACAAGCCCACCGCCCATGAAACTGACCCCGCGCGAAAAAGACAAACTGCTCATTTTCACGGCCGCACTGCTGGCGGAACGCCGGCGCGCCCGTGGATTGAAGCTGAATTATCCGGAAGCGATTGCCTTCATCAGCGCCGCATTGATGGAAGCGGCGCGTGACGGCAAAACCGTGGCCGAATGCATGCATTACGGCACCACCCTGCTGAGCCGCGACGACGTGATGGAGGGCATCGCCGATATGATTCAGGACATTCAGGTGGAAGCGACCTTCCCGGATGGCACCAAACTCGTCACCGTGCATCACCCCATTCCCTGATTCGGACGGCCTCCAGCCTCGGAATTTCGGGTTTTCGGGTTTCCTTTCCCCCAGCGCAACGCTTGCGGCGCACTATTGACGAGACGGCAATGATTCCTGGCGAGTTGCTCACCGAAGCGGGCGAGATCGAATTGAACGCGGGACGGGAGACGGTGACGCTGACCGTGTCGAACACGGGCGACCGCCCGATCCAGGTGGGTTCCCACTATCATTTTTACGAAACGAATGACTTCCTCGCCTTCCCGCGCGAAAAGGCCCGGGGTTATCGTCTCAATATCGCGGCCGGCACCGCCGTGCGCTTCGAGCCCGGCCAGGAGCGCACCGTCGAGCTGGTGGCGCTGGCGGGCGACCGGATCGTCTACGGCTTCAACGGCAAGATCATGGGTCCCCTGTAAGGGCGACCGGCAACCACCGCACACTACGAGGATCGGTCGATGACACTACGGATTGGACGCCGCGCCTACGCGGAGATGTTCGGACCCACCACCGGGGACCGCATCCGCCTCGCCGACACCGAACTGCTGGTCGAGGTCGAACACGACGCCACCCTTTACGGCGAGGAAGTCAAGTTCGGCGGCGGCAAGGTCATTCGCGACGGCATGGGACAGTCGCAGCGGGTGCATGCGGATGTGGTGGATACCGTGATCACGAATGCGCTGATCATCGATCACTGGGGCATCGTGAAAGCCGATATCGGCATCAAGGCCGGGCGTATCGCCGCCATCGGCAAGGCCGGCAATCCGGACATACAGCCCGGGGTCACGATCGCCATCGGCCCCGCCACGGAAGTGATTGCCGGCGAGGGGATGATCGTCACGGCGGGCGGCATCGATACGCACATCCATTTCATCAGCCCCCAGCAGATCGACGAGGCCCTGTCGTCCGGTGTGACCACCATGCTGGGGGGTGGCACCGGGCCCGCAACCGGGACGTTCGCGACCACGTGCACGCCGGGTCCCTGGCATATGGAGCGGATGCTGCAAGCGGGCGACGGCTGGCCCATCAATCTCGGTTTCCTGGGCAAGGGCAACGCCAGCCAGGCCGCGCCTCTGGTGGAACAGATCGCCGCCGGCGCCATCGGTTTGAAACTGCATGAGGACTGGGGCACGACGCCGGCCGCGATCGATTGCTGCCTGGGCGTGGCCGACGACACCGACACCCAGGTGGCCATTCACACGGACACCTTGAACGAAGCGGGATTCGTCGAGGCAACCGTGGCCGCCTTCAAGGGTCGCACGATTCACACCTATCACACCGAGGGCGCGGGCGGCGGCCATGCGCCCGACATCATCAAGGTGTGCGGTGAATCCAACGTACTGCCTTCGTCGACCAATCCCACCCGCCCTTATACGGTCAATACGCTGGACGAGCATCTGGACATGCTGATGGTATGTCACCATCTGGATCCGTCGATCGCCGAGGATATCGCCTTCGCGGAATCGCGTATTCGCCGCGAGACGATTGCCGCCGAAGACATCCTGCACGATCTGGGCGCCCTGTCGATGCTGTCGTCCGACTCGCAGGCGATGGGCCGCGTGGGCGAGGTGATCCTGCGCACCTGGCAAACCGCGCACAAGATGAAGGTGCAACGCGGCGCGCTGCCGCAGGACAACCCGCGCAACGACAACTTCCGCGTCAAGCGCTACATCGCGAAATACACGATCAACCCGGCCATCACGCACGGCATCGCGCACGAAGTGGGTTCGCTGGAGGTGGGCAAGTGGGCCGATATCGTGTTGTGGGATCCGGCCTTCTTCGGCGTCAAGCCCACGCTGATCCTGAAGGGCGGCATGATCGCCGTCGCGCTGATGGGCGACCCGAACGCGTCCATCCCCACGCCCCAGCCCGTTCACTATCGCGAAATGTTCGGCAGCCGCGGCGGCGCGTTGGCGAAGAGTTCGCTGACCTTCGTGTCGCAGATGTCCCTGGATGCGGGAATCGCGGGGCGCTACGGCCTGAACAAGCAGATCGTGGCGGTGAAGAACTGCCGTAACATCGGTAAATCGCAGATGATCCACAATGCCTGGCAGCCAACCATCACCGTGGATCCCGAGACGTATCAGGTGGTCGCGAATGGAGAACTGCTGACCTGCGAGCCGGCATCCGTACTGCCGATGGCGCAACGTTACTTTTTGTTCTGATACAGGCCCGACGATGCCGACGATACGAAAGATTGAAAGACGCCTGGATCGCAGCGTCAAGCTCGCGCGCCCGCTGCTGGCCAGGGCGGCGTTGCTGACGCTGGCCTTTGACGACCGGTGCAAAAGCCGGCTGGCCACGACGCTGGACAATGGCGAGTCCGTGGGTCTGCTGATGCCGCGCGGCACGATCCTGGCCGAAGGCGATGTTCTGGTGGCGGAAGATGGCGGCCTGGTACGCGTCATCGCGGCGGCCGAATCGGTGATGCGCGTGACCGCCGGCACCACCGCCCAATTGATACGCGCCGCGTACCACCTGGGCAACCGGCATACGCCGGTCGAACTGGGAGACGGCTATCTGCAACTGGAACACGACCCGGTGTTGCGAGACATGCTCCGCGGCCTGGGCGTGAGCGTCACTGCCACGGAAGCGCCCTTTCATCCGGAGGCGGGCGCCTATGGCGGCGGCCACCGGCACGGGCATGACGCAACCTTTGCGGAGGACTACGCGCTGGCGCAGCAGGTGTTCGCCGAGCATGACGACCGACACGATCATGCACCGAGTCACGGCCATGACCACGCGCCCAGCCGTGACCATGATCACGGGCATGGGCATCACGATCACGATCACGACCATGGGCACGGACACGACCATGGGCACGGACATGGCCACGATCATGACCATGGCCACGCTCACACCAACGCGCATGATCACGGCCACGCCCGTTCGGATGAGTCAGGTCATGTCCATGGCCCCGGTTGCGGGCACGATCATGGGAAGCGATGAACCCGCGCTGCAAACCGCGGAACTGATCGCCCTGCTGCACCTGGCCTCCCCGGCCCTGCCCATCGGCGGCTTCAGCTATTCCCAGGGTCTGGAGGCGGCCGTGGACGCGGGTTGGGTGACGGACGGCCCGAGCGCGGAAAAATGGATCGGCGCCGGACTGACGGGGGTGCTTGCGCGCTGCGAACTACCCTTCATCGCGCAGCAAATGCGGCGATGGCAAGCATTGGCGGACGATCGCGCCACGACCGGAAAAGCACAGGCAGACCCGCAGGGCATCGCGGATGCGAACGGTTGGTATCTCGCCAGTCGCGAATCGGCGGAACTTTTACAGGAGACCGAGCAGATGGGATGGTCGCTTGCCTCTTTGACGGAGTCCCTGGCATGGGGACATGCCGGGGACCGCGCCTTGCTGACGTCGTTGCAACCGCTGGCGCTGCCCACCGCCTTCGCGTTCGTGGCGGTTGCCCACCAGACCGGCATTCAAGCCACCCTGAGCGCCTATGCGTTCAACTGGGTGGAGAATCAAGTCGCCGCCGCGTTGAAAGCCGTGCCGCTGGGGCAACTGGCCGGCCAGAGAGTGCTGTGGCACCTCCGTGGCGCGATCGCGACCGCCGTGACGGGCGCCTGTTGCGTCGCGCCGTCGGCGTTATCGACCTTTTCGCCGCTGCTGGGTATTCTGTCATCACGGCACGAGTCGCAATATTCCCGGCTTTTCCGTTCATAAAGATCGGTCGGGCGTGGCGACGCGCTCGACCGATATCCACGATACCTCCAATCATGACACTGCAAGCCCCGACGGAACACACGGCAAAGCGCCCCGACCAACGCACGAAAAGCCTGCCCCCGCTGCGAATCGGCATCGGCGGGCCGGTGGGTTCCGGCAAGACGACGCTGGTTGAAATGCTGTGCAAGGCGATGCGTGATCGCTATGACCTGGTCGTGATCACCAACGATATCTACACCAAGGAAGATCAACGCCTGCTGACCGTCGCCGGCGCGCTGCCCGCGGAACGGATCATGGGTGTGGAAACCGGTGGCTGCCCGCACACGGCCATTCGCGAGGACGCGTCGATCAATCTCGAGGCAGTGGATCGCATGCTCAAGCGCTTTCCGAACGCGGACATCGTTTTCATCGAATCCGGTGGCGACAACCTGGCCGCGACATTCAGCCCGGAGTTGTCCGATCTGACGCTGTACGTGATCGACGTCGCGGGCGGAGAGAAGATTCCCCGCAAAGGCGGACCCGGCATCACCAAGTCCGACCTGCTGGTCATCAACAAGACGGATCTTGCGCCCATGGTGGGCGCGTCGTTGGAAATCATGGCGAGCGACGCGGCGAAGATGCGTGGCGCACGGCCTTTCGTCATGTGCAACACCAAAGCGGGTGAAGGACTGTCGACCGTGGTTGAATTCATCGAACAACGCGGCTTGTTGAACGTCTAGCGTGGTGAGGCGCAGCGCGACTCAGCCCCGCCCGCCGAGCGCCGACGCGATCAGATCGGCCTGATCCCGCAGTTGCATCTTCGCGGACGACCGCGCCCCGGAAGGCGTCGCGGCCGGGCACACCCGGCGCAGCGCGACCGTCGCGCCGCGCGCCTCGTCCAGATGGTCGCGAATGAACTGCCAGGCGCCCTGATTCGCGTCCTCCTCCTGCAGCCAGACGATTTCCGTCAGGTTGACGAATGGCGCCAGCGCGGCCCGCAGCGCGTCCTGCGGAAACGGAAAGAGCAGCTCGATGCGCAGCAGCGCCACGCTGCCGGTATCCGCCGCGTCGCGCGCGTCCTGCAGCGCGTAGAACACCTTGCCGCTGCAGAGCACCACGCGCGTCACCGCGCCCGGATCACGCGGCGCGGCATCGCGGAGCACCGGCTCGAACGCCCCGTCGAGCAGTTCGCTCATGACCGAGTGAGACCGGGGATTCGCGTAGAGCTGCGCTTTCGGCGTCATGACGACCAGCGGCTTGCGTTGCGGGCTCAACGCCTGGTGCCGCAGCAGATGGAACCATTGGGCCGCGTTGCTGGGAAACGCGACACGGATATTGTCCCCGGCGCACAATTGCAGGAAACGGCTGAGATAGCCGCTCGAATGTTCCGGTCCCACGCCTTCATGACCGTGCGGCAACAGGATGACCAGCGCCGATTGATAGCCCCATTTGTCTTCGCCGGAAACGATGTACTGATCGATCATGATCTGCGCGCCGTTGACGAAATCGCCGTATTGCGCCTCCCAGATCACGAGGTCGCGCTGGCTGTGCGTGCTGTAACCGTATTCGAAGCCCAGCACCGCTTCCTCGCTCAACGGCGAATTGACGACATCGAACCGCGTGCCCGGCTGCGCCACCCGCTGCAGCGGAATGAACTGGTCGGCGAAATCCGGCGAGGGCTGGCTCGCATGCCAGACCGCGTGCCGGTGCATGAACGTGCCCCGTCCCACGTCCATGCCGGAGATCCGCACGCCATGCCCGTCGGACAACAGCGACGCGTAGGCGAGATTCTCGGCGAGACACCAGTTCGCGATGTTGTCCTCGTGCGTCACGGCATCGCGCCATTGCGCGATCAGGCGATGGATGACGTCGTGAAAGCGCTGGCCGGCGGGAATCGCGGTCATCGCCCTGACCAGCTCGCGCAGGCGCACCAGCGACAGCGGCGTGTCGGTCCGCGTCGGCGCCAGGCCGGACGACACGTCCTCCCGCGGGAACTGCCAGTCCGCGCGCGCGTCCTCGTGAAACGCGGTCACGGCCCGGGCGCGCAATTCGCCCAGCACCGCGGTCGACACCACATCGGTGGCGACCATCTGATCCCCGTACAGCTCCGTGACGGTGGGATGCCGGTCGATCACCGCGTGCAGGGCCGCCTGGGTCACCGACGGAATGTCCTGCTCCG
>JBPBQT010000362.1:0-15787 GCA_050955065.1 Janthinobacterium lividum
GTCCGGCAATTCGAACGGAATTGGTTCTTCGAGGCGCACGAACGCGGCGAGCGGCTGCTTCAGCCCCTTGATCCGCCCGTGTGGAATCGCGACGCCTTCACCCAGCCCGGTCGAACCCAGCCGTTCGCGTGCGAACAGGTTGTCGGTGACGGTGCTGCGGGCGATGCCGTTCTGATTTTCGAAAATCAGACCGGCCTGTTCGAATACGCGCTTTTTGCTGGTCACGGACAAGCCGAGGACGACATTGTCGAGCGGTAACAGTTTGGCTAGACGATTCATTATGAAAGGCGGGAACCGCACCTCGAAAGCCCCTGCGCGTGCCCATGACACATGTCCGCTTGGGTCTCTCCAGAACGGCGATCCCTGACCGATGCTCCCCCGAGGATGAACGGCATAGTATAAAGCAGCGCGTCCGGATCTTGCTCACGCGCTGGCGTCAGAATCGTCTTGCTTCGTGCGGCGTCGTCAAACGTAAAGAGCCGACGATCCTGCCGTCGGCTCCCTGCCGCTTCCGATGCCGGCCCGCCGGTCGTCATGGCGCGGGATGTCTGCGAGAGGCTCGTTGGCCGGTGGCCGTATCGGTCGTCGCCCTTACGGTCGGACGCTTCTCAACAGTGCGTCGAAACGCCGCAAGGCGGAGGCGGCGCCGAGTCCGTCTTCGTTATGACATTCCCGCTTCGACGCCTTCCGAGCGGTATTTGATCGCGTCGCGTGGATGTCCTTGAAGCCGATCCTTGTGGCGCAGCACCTGGCGGTCCAGCTTGTCGACCAGAAGATCGATCGCCGCGTAGAGATCGCCGTCCGCGTTCTCCACGAAGATGTCCCGGCCCTTGACCCTCAGGGTGATCTCGGCACGCTGACGTTTGTCCTTTTCCCGATGATTGTCCATGACAAGCAGGACGGCGGCATCAATCACCTGGTCGTAGTGCCGCAGCACCCGGTCCAGTTTATTGACTACGTATTCGCGCAGTGCAGGGGTAACGTCGAGATGGTGCCCACTGATGGTCAAATTCATAGCTGCTCTCCCATGCTGGAGCCGCACGTTCGCCCGTCTCGGGGCAAGGCGTCGCGGCCGGGTTGCACCCGGCGCGACATGCACCGGGCTACAAGGACTTGCGCAGATTGACTGCCGGAATGCGGAGGGCTTCCCTGTACTTGGCGACGGTACGTCGTGCGACGACGAATCCCTGCTCGCCCAGAAGTTCGGCAATCCGGCTGTCCGAAAGCGGCGTTTTCGGGTTTTCGGCTCCTATCAGCTGCTTGATCAATGCCCGGATGGCGGTGGACGAGGCCGACCCGCCGGTATCCGTGGAAACATGGGACCCGAAGAAAAACTTGAACTCGAGCGTACCGGACGGCGTCAGCATGTACTTGCCGGTGGTGACGCGCGACACAGTCGACTCGTGTAAACCTAGCGTATCAGCAAT
Organism: Janthinobacterium lividum; assembly: GCA_050955065.1. Lineage (GTDB taxonomy): Bacteria > Pseudomonadota > Gammaproteobacteria > Burkholderiales > Burkholderiaceae > Robbsia. Next base: position 1,428 of record JBPBQT010000362.1, read on the forward strand.
TTCCCTTAAAACCAAGGGACGCATCGCGATTTCCCCATGCGCGAAAAAGTTCTTCTGCCGTTCGACAATCGCTTGCGCGACGCGCAGGATCGTGTCAAAGCGCTGCTGAATATTCTTGATCAGCCAACGCGCCTCCTGCAGTTGCTGACGCAGCGAGCCGCTGCCGGGGTCGCCGCGGTTGTTGCGCAGGATGTTCGCGTAGAGATTGTTGATCCGCAGTCGCGGCACGACTTCCGGATTCAGTTCGGCGATCCAGCCCTGGCTGCTCTTGCGCACCAGCACGTCGGGCACCACGTAGTCGGCTTCCGAACTGGCGAACGCGGCGCCCGGGAAGGGCTCCAGCGAACGGATCAGCACATGCGCGTCGCGCAGTTCGTCGTCGCCGACCTTCAGATGGCGGCGCAGCCGCGTGAAGTCGCGCGCGGCGAGCAGTTCCAGATGCTTGCCGACGATTTCGATCGCCAGTGCCCGGGTGGGCGTGTCGTCCAGGCGCCGCAGTTGCAGCGTCAGGCATTCGGCCGGGGAACGCGCGCCGACGCCGGGCGGATCGAAGCTCTGCAGCAGGACCAGCGCGGTGTTCAGATCGTCGATCTCGATGCCGTAGTCGTCCGGCAGCTCGGCGACGATCTCGTCGAGCCCGGTGGTCAGGTAGCCGGCGTCGTCGATCGATTCGATCAGGAAGGTCACCAGGGCCCGGTCGCGCTGATCCACCTGCGTGAGCGCGAGCTGGTCGTTCAGATGGTCCCGGAGATTCGTCTGCACTTCCTCCAGCTGCATCGGCGGCATGTCGTCGTCGTCGCTGGGCGCGCCGGGGCGGGCATAGTCGTCGAGACTCCAGCTCGGCGTATCGTTGCCACCGTCGTCGCGGCCGACCGAGTCGAGGCCGCCCGGCTCGCCTTCGCCGCGTTCGGACGTGCCCGTCGCGCCGGACGCGCCGTCGCCGGCGTGGCCGCGTTCATCGTGATGCGAGGGGGGTTCGGTGCTGGAGGGACCCGGCGAGGCGCCCGGCCCGACGAGCGAACCATCGGTGGCCACGCGCATCGATTTGGCGCTCCAGTCGTCCTCGTTTTCGAGAAGCGGATTCTGGGCGACGGCGGTGGCGACTTCCTGCTGCAGTTCCAGCGTCGAAAGCTGCAGCAGCCGGATCGACTGCTGCAGTTGCGGCGTGAGCGCAAGGTGTTGCGATAGGCGTAACTGGAGGCTGGCTTTCATGGTGTCGACAAGTATTGTAATGGCTTTGTCCCACCGGCGAAACCCGCATGTGGCCAAGCAACGCGTCCCTGGCCTGAGATTTGCTCCCGGCCGATGCTGTATCACAACACCATGGACGATACCCCGCGCGGCACGGACGATTGCCGGCAGGATGAAATCGTGTCGGCTCGGCACACGGCCGCGCTGTTACATCCTGAAATGTTCACCCAGATAGACGCGCCGGACGTTTTCGTTCTCGATGATGTCCGCGGGCGCGCCGGACGCCAGTACCTTGCCGTCGCTGATGATGTACGCGTAATCGCAGATGCCCAGGGTCTCGCGGACGTTGTGATCGGTGATCAAGACCCCGATGTTGCGGCTTTTGAGGAAGCGGACGATCTTCTGGATTTCGAGCACCGCGATCGGGTCGACGCCGGCGAAGGGCTCGTCGAGCAGGATGAAGGCGGGCTCGGTGGCCAGCGCGCGGGCGATTTCCACCCGGCGTCGTTCGCCGCCCGACAGCGACAACGCCGCGTTGCTGCGCAGATGGCCGATCTGCAGCTCGTCGAGCAGCGCGTCGGTGCGCGTCGTCAGTTCGGTTTTCGACAGGCGCCGGCCGTCGGCGCCATGTTGCAGTTCGAGCACGGCGCGGATGTTCTGCTCGACGCTCAGCTTGCGGAACACCGAGGCTTCCTGCGGCAGATAGGACAGCCCGAGCTTCGCGCGCAGATGGATCGGCAACTGCGAGATGACCTTGTCGTCGAGCAGGATCTCGCCCGCGTCGAGCGGGACCAGACCGACGATCATGTAGAAGGACGTGGTCTTGCCCGCGCCGTTCGGGCCGAGCAGGCCGACGACCTCGCCGCTGGAGACCTCGAGCGAGACGTCCTTCACGACGGTGCGCGCGCCGTAGCGCTTTTCGAGATGCTGGGCGGTGAGCGTGCGGCGCGCGCCGCCGTCGGCGGTGCTGATGGCGGCGCGACGCGCGGTGCGCGGATCCGGGGTAAGGGGCGGCGCGCTCACTGCGGGTTCTCCAGCGTCTGCGCGGGCGCGAGGAGGCTGCCGGTGGCGCGTGCCTTGCCGGCGGGGACCGCGCCACCGGTCCCCGTGGGGCCCGTCGTCGGAGCGATCATGCCGCGCACGCGTCCGCCCGAGGTGGTGCCGGGCGCGCCGCCGGAGGTCGCGGTGTAGAAGCCGGTCTGACCGTCGTAACGGATCGTGCTGCCATGCACTTCGTCGATCGTCGTCGTCAGCCCCTGCAGCCGGCGCGCGACCGCCTGCCCGACCAGCGTGGACACGTCGTTCTTGCCGTCGTAATCGATCCGGCGGGCGTTGCCCTCGAAGTATTCGTCGACGCCGTCGCGCTTCTCGCGGATGTAGGCCAGACCCTTGTCGCGGGTGGCGGTCGCGTACGAATAGCCTTCGGGGTCCTGCCGCACCTCGGCGCGGTCGCCGCGCACGATGATCGTGCCTTTCGTCAGCTCGACGTTGCCCGTCAGGATCGTCGTCTGTTTCAGATCGTCGTACGACAGGTGATCGGCCGCATAGATCAGCGGCTTCGCGCGGTCGGCCTGCTCGGCCCGCGCGGGCGACACGACGGCCGCCAGGCACGCGGCCACGCCGAGCGCGAACCACGCCGCGGCATGCTTCCGCCCGAAACGTCGCCGGGAAGATCCGGGATGCCGGGGATGGCCTGTAATGGAATATGTCATCTTCATCGGCTGGCGCCGCCATTGAGTTGCGACGGCGCGATGGAGCCGCGCACTTGTCCGAGCAACTCCGCGTTGCGCGTGGTGTTGGTGTAGATCATGCCGTTCGCCGTGGCGATCGACTGGCCGCGCAGCAGTTTAACCGGCTTTTCGGTTCTGACGACGTCGTCGTTCGCCAGCACGAGGAAATGCTCGGAGTCCGCTTCCATCGGCGGATCCGCCGGCCCCGGCGCGCGCACGATCTTCGCGTCGTCGTAGAGGTTGATGATCGAGCCGTCGGCGTTGACCACGCCGCGCCGCGCCGTGGCGGTGACGATCGGCGCGCCGGGCGTGAACGAGCGCATCGCGGGCATGACCAGATCGGTGTTCTGATCGTCCTCGTAATGGAGCATCGACTGCGCGTTCAGACGGTATTTCGCCACGCCGGTGGCCGCGAGCATCGTGACGGAGATGTCGTCGGCGAAATAATCGGGCGTGTGCTGGACCTGGCGCGCGACGGGCGCGACCGACGGCTTCAGCGACGACTGCAGCAGCCAGTACGTCAGGCCGGCCAGGATCGCCATGCCGACCAGCGGCAGGTAGGCGAGAAAGCGCGAGGGTAGTCGGTCGGCCATCGTCAGCCTCCGCAGGCCGCGGCGAGCAGCGCGTCGTAGTCGCCCCGGGCGCGCAGGATCAGGTCGCAGGCCTCGCGCACCGCGCCCTCGCCGCCCCGCGCGGCCGTGACGTGATGCGCGCGGGCGAGCACGTCCGGGTGGGCGTTGGCCGGTGCGAAGGCCAGGCCGACCCGGCACAGCACGGCCAGGTCGGGCCAGTCGTCGCCCATGTAGGCGACCGCGGCAAGCGGCACGCCGGTGTCGGCCAGCAGCGCCGTCATCGCCTGCGCCTTGTCGCGCACGCCCTGGTGCACCCGCCGGATGCCCAGTTCGGCCGCGCGCGTGGCGACGATGCCGGAACGCCGCCCGGTGATGATCGCCACCTCGATGCCGGCGCGGGCCAGTTGCTTGATTCCATGGCCGTCGAGCGTGTTGAACGCCTTGAGCATCTCGCCGTCCGCGCCGTAATAGATCCGGCCGTCGGTGAAGACGCCGTCGACGTCGAACGCGATCAGGCGCAGCGTCGCGGCCCGGGCCAGGATGTCTGCGGAAGGCGTGTCGGCGACCGGCGTGCTGGCGGCCGGCGTACCGGAAAGCGTGCTCATCAAATTACCTTTGCCCTGAACAGGTCGTGCATGTTGAGCGCGCCGACCAGCGCGCCGGCGGCATCGACCACGAGCATCTGGCTGACGCGGAATTCCTCCATCAGCCGCACCGCCTCGGCGGCCAGCTGATCGGGGGCGATCGTCTGGGGCCCGGACGTCATCGCGTCGCGGATCGTCAGCGCGCGCAGGTCGGGCATGTTTCCGGCGATGCTTGCGGCGGGACGGCCGGGCGTGCGGCCTGCGCCGCGCTCGAGCACGCGGCGCAGGTCGCCATCGGTGAAGATGCCGAGCACCCGGCGCTCCGTATCGACCACCGCCGTCATGCCGAGCTGCTTCGCGGTGATCTCGAACAGCGCGTCGTAGACGCTGGCGTCGGCGGCCACCACCGGTATCTGCTCGCCGGTGCGCATGACGTCCCGCACGAAAGTCAGCAGGCGCCGCCCGAGCGCGCCGCCCGGGTGCGAGCGGGCGAAGTCCTCGGGCCCGAAGCCGCGGGCGTCGAGCACGGCGACCGCGAGCGCGTCGCCCAGCGCGAGCGCCGCGGTGGTGCTGGCCGTGGGCGCGAGATTCATCGGGCAGGCTTCCTTGTCGACGGCGCCGTCGAGATGCACGTCGGCCAGGCGCGCGAGGCTCGACGTCGGATTGCCGGTGATGGCGATCAGACGCGCGCCGATGCGCTTGACCAGCGGCATGATGCGCAGCAGCTCCTCGGTCTCGCCGGAATACGACATGCCGATGAACACGTCGTGCTGCGTCACCATGCCCAGGTCGCCGTGGCTGGCTTCGGCGGGGTGCACGAAAAACGCCGGCGTGCCGGTGCTGGCGAGCGTGGCCGCGACCTTGCGCGCGATGTGGCCGGACTTGCCGATGCCGGACACCACGACGCGTCCGGTGCAGCGCAGCAGCAGCGCCACGGCGCCCGCGAAACGGCTGTCGAGACGCGCGGCCACACCGCGCACGGCATCGGCTTCGATCTCGAGCACATCCCGCGCCAGCATCATGGCGCGACCCTCATTGATTTTCGCTATCATCCGCGGAGTATAACAAAAGGGCCTGTCGTCGCGCATCCCGCCCCGCCAGTCGGCGCAGGGCAGGACATGACAACGCCATGTCGGGCACCCGTGCCGTTCGCCGACGCCGTCGCATTGTCGGCGTTTTCCCCACGCCGGCGGCGGGCCGCTTATGATAGCGGTTCGTCCCCGTTTGCCGCACACGGCGTTCCATCCGCGGCGCAGTCGCCGTTTTTTTCGAGACAACATTCACCGATGACGACACCGCTGGAACTGACCCTTTCCCTGCTCTTTGCCGCCGTCGTGGGCGTGGTCCTGTTCCGCAGTCTGAATCTGCCCCCGATGCTGGGGTACCTGACGGTCGGCATCCTGGTCGGGCCGCACGCGCTGGGCATCGCCCGGGACTCCGCGCGGGTCGAGTATCTGGCCGAATTCGGGATCGTGTTCCTGATGTTCTCGATCGGGCTGGAGTTCTCGCTGTCGCGACTGCGGGCGATGCGGCGCATCGTTTTCGGGCTCGGGGTGGCGCAGGTGCTGGGCACGATCTCGGTGGCGATGCTCGCCAGCATCGCGATCCGCTCGTTCGCGCCGCTGAGCTGGCAGGCGGCGTTCGCGCTGGGCGCCGCGCTTGCGATGTCCTCCACCGCGATCGTCAGCAAGATGCTCGCCGAACGCCTCGAACTGGAGTCCGAGCACGGGCGCAACATCATCGGCGTGCTGCTGTTCCAGGATCTGGCGGTGGTGCCGCTGCTGATCATCATCGCCGCGCTCGACAAGAATCCGAAGGATCTGGCGATGGCGCTCGGCCTCGCCGCGGTGAAGATCACCGTGGCGCTCGCGCTGCTGCTGTGGCTCGGGCAGCGCCTGATGCGCGGCTGGCTGAACATCGTCGCGCGGCGGCGCTCGCAGGAACTGTTCATGCTGAACCTGCTGCTGATCACGCTGGGCTCGGCCGCCATCACCGAATCGCTGGGCCTGTCGATGGCGCTGGGCGCCTTCATCGCCGGCATGCTGATCGCCGAGACGCCGTACCGGCACCAGGTGGAGGAGGACATCAAGCCGTTTCGCGATGTGCTGCTCGGTCTGTTCTTCATCACCACCGGGATGCTGCTCGACCCGGCGGTGATCTGGCGTCACCCGGTGGCGGTGCTGATCCTGTTCCTGATTCCGGTGACGCTGAAACTGGTGCTGATCACCGGACTGTCGCGGCTCTTCGGCGCGTCGCCGGGTGTGGCGATGCGCACCGGCCTGGGGCTCGCGCAGGCCGGCGAATTCGGTTTCGTGCTGATGAACCTGATCACCGACAAGCAGCTGCTGGAACCGGAAATACGCGACATGATCCTCGCGGCGATGCTGCTCTCGATGCTGGCCGCGCCCTTTCTGATCCAGAACGCGGACCGGATCGTCATGCGCCTGTCGTCCAACGAATGGCTGATGCAGTCGCTGCAGATGACGCGCATCGCCACGCAAAGCATCAAGACCAGCGGCCACGTGATCATCTGCGGCTACGGGCGCTCCGGGCAGAATCTGGCGCGCATGCTGGAGCAGGAGGGGATTTCGTACGTCGCGCTCGACCTCGATCCGGACCGGGTGCGCGCGGCCGCCTCGGCCGGGGAGTCGGTGGTCTTCGGCGATGCGGCGCGGCGCGAATCGCTGGTGGCCGCGGGCATCCAGCGCGCCGCCACCGTCGCCATCACCTATGCGAACACGCCGTCGGCGCTGAAGGTGCTCGGCCATGTCCAGGAGCTCAGCGGCGCGTTGCCGGTGATCGTGCGCACCGTCGACGACGCCGCGCTCGACACGCTGATCGCCGCCGGCGCCACCGAGGTGATACCGGAGATCGTCGAGGGCAGCCTGATGCTCGCCTCGCACACGCTGGTGGTGATGGGCGTGCCGATGCGCCGCGTGATCCGGCGGGTCGAGCAGATGCGCGACGAGCGCTACAGCCTGTTGCGCGGGTATTTCCGTGGCGCCGACGATACGGAGGACGAGAACGAGCGGGAGCAGGTCAGGCTACAATCCGTCAAGATGGATTCGCGCGCCGACGCGGTGGGTCGCACGCTGGGCGAGCTCGGCCTGCGTCAGCTCGGCGTCGAGGTCACCGCGATCCGGCGGCGCGGCATTCGCGGCGGCGAGCCGGACGCGGCCGCCCGGATCATGATGAACGACATCCTCGTGCTGCGAGGCACGCCGCCGGCGCTCGCCGAGGCCGAAGAGCGCCTGCTGCGCGAACATCCGGGCGGCTGACCTCCGCTTTCCTCATTCTCATTCTCATTCTCATTCTGGCATTCTGGAGTTCACCCCGATGGTCGAGCAAGCCGAACAGGCGGGCGCGCATGACCTGGCCCACATTCGGTCCCACATCCGGGCGCATATCCGCACGGTGCAGGACTGGCCCCAACCGGGCGTCGCGTTTCGCGACATCACGCCGCTGCTGTCCGCGCCGGCCAGCTTTCGCCTGATCGTCGAGGCCTTCGTCGCACGCTACCGCGACCAGCGCGTGGCCTACTTCGCCGGGCTGGAGGCGCGCGGCTTCATCCTCGCGCCGCTGCTCGCGTATGAACTGGGCGCGGGCTTCATCCCGGTGCGCAAGCAGGGCAAGCTGCCTTACCGGACGCTGTCGCAGACCTACGATCTGGAATACGGGCAGGCCACCGTCGAGGTGCATGCGGACGCGTGCGCGCCGGGCGACCGCGTCGTGCTGATCGACGACCTGATCGCCACCGGCGGCACGATGATGGCGGCGCGCACGCTGATCGAACGGCTGGGCGGCGCGGTGCTCGAGGGCGGCGCGATCATCGATCTGCCCTCCCTGGGCGGCTCGGCCCGGCTGCGCGATGCCGGCTTGCCGTTGTTCACGCTCTGCGATTTCTGATTTCCCCACCCTCCGCCACCCGTCCTCCTATGTCCGCCTTCTCCGACCTGTATAGTGCCGCGCCGGCCGATCCGAGCGATCCGCCCTGCATCGCCGCCGCCCGGCGCTTCGAGCCACGCCGGCATCGGCGCCTGGTGATCGGAACGACGCCGGTGGGCTGGGTGCGGGAGGATGACGTCGACCTGCTGCGACGCTGGCCGGCGATCTTCACGATGACGCCGGGCACGGTCACGCTGGCCGCGTCGCTCGCGTCGCTGGAGGCGCGCAGCGCGGCGCTGGGCGAGGTCATCCAGGCGCTCGCGGGGGCAGGGCGCATCACCGGCTGGCGCGACGAGACGTTCGCGATCCGCAATCGTTTCGACGACCCGCCGCTCGCGCTGATCGAACGCGCCGCGTCGCGCTTCTTCGGCACGATGACCTACGCGGTGCACGTCAACGGGCTGCAGGCGGGCGAGGGCGGCGGCGAGGACGACGACGACGGCAGCGCGATGCTGTGGATCGCCCGGCGCAGTCCGGACAAGGCCGTCGATCCGGGCATGCTCGACACGCTGGTCGGGGGCGGCATCGGCTGGGGTTCGAGCGTGGCGGGGGCGCTGGAAAAGGAGTGCTGGGAAGAGTCGGGAATCGCGCCCGAACTGGTGCGCCTGGCGCGCCCGGGACGCATCCTGTATATCCTGTCCGAGATCCCGCAGGGCACCCAGGCGGAGCAGCTCTTCACCTTCGACCTGCGGCTGCCGCCGGACTTCGCGCCGCACGCCGAGGATGGCGAGGTCGCCGAGCACCTGTGCGTGCGCGGCGAGGAGGCGTTGCAGGCCATCGCGACGGGCCGCATGACCGTGGACGCGAGCATCACGACGCTCGACTGCGCGTTGCGTCATGGCTGGCTCGACGCCGCGAGTGTGCCCGGCTTCGCCCATCTCATGACGCTGCCGCAGCCGGACCTGGAGGGCGCGTGACGTTTTCCGGGGTCCGCCGCGGCCAATACTGACTATTTCGAAGGAAACCGCCTCATCATGCCCTTGCGCCACGACGTCATCCTGACGCTCGCCTGCCCGGATCGCCCGGGTATCGTTCACGCCGTGTCGGGCTTCCTGTTCGAGCGCGGCGCGAACATCCTGGATTCCGCCCAGTTCGGCGACGACCACACCGGCGAATTCTTCATGCGCGTGCATTTCCAGCAGGCTGACGCAGGCGCTTCCACCAGCGCGAACGCCCCCGCCACCGATGCGCTGGCGGGGGCGTTCGCGCCGCTGGCCGCGCAGTTCGGCATGCGTTGGGAACTGCACAGCGCGGCGGTCAAGCCGCGCGTGATGATCATGGTGTCGAAGATCGGTCATTGCCTGAACGACCTGCTGTTCCGCTATCGCACCGGGCAGCTGCAGATCGAGATCCCGGCGATCGTGTCGAATCACAAGGATTTCTACCAGCTCGCCGCCGCCTACGACATTCCGTACCACCATCTGCCGCTGCTCGGCTCGGACGACCAGGCGAAGGCGGCGCAGGAAGCGCGGATCGCCGATGTCATCGACGAGCAGAAGATCGACCTGGTGGTGCTCGCCCGCTACATGCAGATTCTCTCGCCCGCGCTGTGCGCGAAGCTGTCGGGCCGCGCGATCAACATCCACCATTCCTTCCTGCCGAGCTTCAAGGGCGCACGGCCGTACTTCCAGGCCTTCGACCGGGGCGTGAAGCTGATCGGCGCGACCGCGCACTACGTCACGACCGACCTCGACGAGGGTCCGATCATCGAGCAGGAAGTCGCGCGGGTGGACCACAGCATGCGCCCCGAGCAGTTGACGGCGATCGGCCGGGACGTCGAGTGCGTGACGCTGGCGCGCGCGGTCAAGTGGCATGTGGAGCACCGGATCCTGCTCAACGGCTCGAAGACGATCGTGTTTTCGTGAGCGCGGGCCGGGCTGGACCGCGAAGGCGCGCCGGTCCCCGCGAGTCCGGCCCGGTGCCGTATTCCGGCGCCCGGACCCGGGCCGGGATTCAGACGAGCTGCTTGATACGCAATTCGCGCTTCACGTACGCGTAGTAGATCGGCGCCGAGACGACGCCCGGCAGGCCGAACGCCGCCTCCATCACCAGCATCGCCAGCAGCAGTTCCCACGATTTCGATTCGATCTCCCCGCCGACGATGCGCGCGTTCAGGAAGTACTCGAACTTGTGGATCACCACCAGGAAGACGATCGCGGCGATGGTCACCGGCAGGCCGACCGACAGCGCGACGACGATGATCAGCGCGTTCGAGATCAGATTGCCGATCACCGGCAGCAGGCCGACCAGGAAGGTCACCAGCACCAGCGTCTTCGACAGCGGCAGCCGGTTGTGGAACAGCGGCAGGAAGAACAGCAGGAAAAGGCCGGTGAACAGCGTGTTGATCAGCGAGATCTTGACCTGCGCGAAGACGATGCGCCGGAAGGCGTCGGCCACGCGGGTGAAGCGCAGCACCAGCAGGGCCGCGAGCGGGCGCCGGTAGCCGGGGTCCGACGCGTCGACCGCGACGATCGCACCCAGCACCATGCCGATCAGGATATGCGCGACGGTACGCGCGGCCTCCCGTCCGGCGAGCTGCAGCATCGCCGTATGGGCGTGCAGCCAGGTCGAGATCGTGTCGCGGATGTCGTCGATGTCGTCCGGCAGATACTGGTCGGCCCATTCGGGCAGATGGTCGCGCGCCTGGTCGACGATCTCCATCGCCTTGTCGAGCAGGCGCGGCATTGTGCTGGCGTCGGCCTTGAAATGGGCCATGCCGAGCAGGGTCAGCGTCGTGAGCGCGGCGACGATCAGCCCGGACAGTACCGCCAGCGCGATCCAGCGCGCGCGCCGGCCCGTCAGGCGGCGCGCGAGCCGCGGGGCGAGGGCGTTGACGAGCTGGTAGACCAGCAGTCCGGCGAGCAGTCCCGGCAGCAGGTTCAGCACGAGGACGAGCGCCAGGGCCCCTGCGGTCATCACATAGCTGGTGACCTCGAGCCACTGACGGTTGACGGGCGGTGCGGGCGGCTCGCGCTCGCGGGTGGGACGACCGGTGGGAACTTTAGCCATCGACTTGCTTCTTCTCCGATTAGGTCTTGCGCAGCAGCGGAGCGAGGTATTTTCCGGTAAAGCTGTCTTTCGACCGCGCGATCTGCTCCGGCGTTCCCTGCGCGATGATCTCGCCGCCGCCGGCGCCGCCTTCCGGGCCCAGGTCGATCACCCAGTCCGCGGTCTTGATGACGTCGAGATTGTGCTCGATGATGACCACCGTGTTGCCCTGTTCGCGCAGCCGGTGGATGACCTCCAGCAGCAGCGCGATGTCCTGGAAATGCAGGCCGGTGGTCGGCTCGTCGAGGATGTAGAGCGTGCGGCCGGTGTCGCGCTTGGACAGTTCCAGCGAGAGCTTGACCCGCTGCGCCTCGCCCCCGGACAGGGTCGTCGCCGACTGTCCCAGCCGGACATATCCCAGTCCCACCTCCAGCAGCGTCTTGAGCTTGCGCGCCACCACCGGCACCGGCTTGAAGAAATCGTGCGCCTGCTCGATCGTCATGTCGAGCACGTCGCGGATGTTCCTGCCCTTGTACTGGACGTCGAGCGTCTCGCGGTTGTAGCGCGCGCCGTGACAGACGTCGCACGGCACGTAGACGTCCGGCAGGAAATGCATCTCGACCTTCAGCACGCCGTCGCCCTGGCAGGCCTCGCAGCGTCCGCCCTTGACGTTGAACGAGAAGCGGCCCGCCTCGTAACCGCGCTCCTTGGCCGCCGGCACGCCCGCGAACAGTTCGCGGATCGGCGTGAAGACGCCGGTATAGGTGGCCGGGTTCGAGCGCGGCGTGCGGCCGATCGGCGACTGGTCCACATTGATGACCTTGTCGAAATACTCTAGTCCGTCGATCGACTCGAACGGCGCCGGCTCGGCCGAGGAGCCGTACAGGTGCTGGGAGATCGCGTGATAGAGCGTGTCGTTGATCAGCGTCGACTTGCCCGAGCCCGACACGCCCGTCACGCAGGTCAGCAGGCCCACCGGCAGGTCGAGCGACACGCGCTTGAGGTTGTTGCCGTACGCCTCGACGATGCGCAGCCGCCGCTCGTCGGGCGCGCGCCGCTGCTTCGGCACCGCGATGCGCCTGCGCCCGGACAGGTACTGCCCGGTCAGCGACGTCTCGTCGGCCTCGATGAAGGCCGGCGTGCCTTGCGACACCACATGGCCGCCATGCACGCCGGCGCCGGGGCCCATGTCCACGACATGGTCCGACGCGCGGATCATGTCCTCGTCGTGCTCGACCACCACCACCGAGTTGCCCAGGTCGCGCAGGTGCTTGAGCGTCTCGATCAGACGGTCGTTGTCGCGCTGGTGCAGGCCGATCGACGGCTCGTCGAGCACGTACATCACGCCGGTCAGCCCCGAGCCGATCTGCGAGGCGAGCCGGATGCGCTGCGCCTCGCCGCCCGAGAGCGTGTCGGCGCTGCGGTCCAGCGACAGGTAGTTCAGCCCGACGTTGTTCAGGAAGGACAGCCGGGAGATGATCTCCTTGACCACCTTGTCGGCGATCTCCCCTTTCGCGCCGTCGAGCTTCAGGCCGGAGAAATACGTGAGCGCCTCGCGCAGCGGCAGGTTGCTGACCTCGTAGATCGCGCGCCGGTGCGCGTGTTCGCCGATGCGCACGTAGCGCGCCTCCTGGCGCAGCCGCGTGCCGTCGCAGACCGGGCAGGTCTGCACGTTCTGGAACTTCGCCAGTTCTTCGCGCACGGCGGCGGAATCGGTCTCGCGGTAACGCCGCTCCAGGTTCGGCAGGATGCCCTCGAACGCGTGCGAGCGCACCGCGGTGCGGCCGCGCTCGTTGATGTAGGCGAACGGGATTTCCTGTTTGCCCGAACCGTGCAGCAGCACGTCGCGTACTTTCTCGTCGAGTTCCTCGAACGGCGCGTCGATATCGAACGCGTAGAACGCCGCCAGGCTTTGCAGCATCTGATAGTAGAACTGGTTGCGCCGGTCCCAGCCCTTCACGGCGCCCGCGGCCAGCGACAGCGACGGGTGCGCGACGACGCGCTTCGGATCGAAGAAGGTGATGTGGCCGAGCCCGTCGCAGTGCGGGCAGGCGCCCATCGGATTGTTGAACGAGAACAGGCGCGGCTCCAGCTCCTGGAGCGAGTACGCGCAGATCGGACAGGCGAACTTCGAGCTGAACACCTGCTCGACCTGCGCGTCCATCTCGAACGCCAGCGCGCGGCCCTCGGCCAGCCGGATCGCCGTCTCGAACGACTCCGCCAGCCGCTGCTTCATGTCCGCGCGGACCTTCAGCCGGTCGACCACGACGTCGATCGTATGCTTTTCGGTCTTCTTCAGCTTCGGCAGGTTCTCGACCTCGAAGATCTTCGCCGTGCCCTCGTTCGCGGTGCCGCCTCCGGAACGGATCCGGAAACGCACGAAGCCCTGCGCCTGCATCTCGTCGAACAGATCGACGTGCTCGCCCTTGCGGTTCGACACCACCGGCGCGAGGATCATCAGTTTCGTGTCCTCCGGTAGCGCGAGCACCGCGTCGACCATTTGCGACACCGTGCTCGACGCCAGCGGAATGTCGTGTTCGGGGCAGTAGGGCGTGCCCACGCGTGCGAATAACAGTCGCAGGTAGTCGTGGATCTCGGTCACCGTGCCCACCGTCGAGCGCGGATTGTGCGAGGTCGCCTTCTGTTCGATCGAGATCGCCGGCGACAGTCCCTCGATCAGGTCGACGTCCGGCTTTTCCATCAATTGCAGGAACTGCCGCGCATACGCCGACAGGCTCTCCACATAGCGGCGCTGGCCTTCGGCATACAACGTGTCGAAAGCCAGCGACGATTTTCCGGAACCGGAAAGACCCGTGATGACGACGAGCCGGTGCCTTGGAAGGTCCAGATCGATGTCCTTGAGGTTATGCGTGCGCGCGCCGCGAATGCGGATTTCGTCCCGGGATTCTGCCATTAACCTGTCGATTCTCGAAAGGGATAAACCTGCTACTATAACGACTTTTCCACCGTGCGGTACCAGGGGATCAGGCTATCGCCGTGGGCAGGGCAAGGAACGCCGGACGGGAGCCCGCTTTCGGGCGGCGACGTCGGGCGCAGCGTCGTTGGACGAAGCGCCCGGCGCATCCCGCCCGACGCGTCACCACCCGCACGGGGCCTTCAGCAGGTAGTCAATCTCCGATCTTACCCGGAGTGCCGGTCAGGAGCGCAAACGCGCGGCCCGCCGGCATCTCGCCCGGATAGTCTTTGCGGAACTCGATGTCACACTCTCACGCTTCCTCGTCGCGCATGAGCGGACTGGAGCTGCGCGCGACCCTGTCGCTGGCGGCCATCTTCGCGCTGCGCATGCTCGGCCTGTTCATGATCATGCCGGTCTTCTCGATCTATGCGAA
>JBPBQT010000363.1:0-14035 GCA_050955065.1 Janthinobacterium lividum
CCCGTTCGTAGAAATGCAGCACCCCGGGCTTCGGCAGTTCGGGCGCCAGTTGATTGACCCCATAGATGCTCAAGGCCGCGAGCAAAAAGGTCCCGATCCAGCACGTCGCCTCGAACGTCAGCGCGTGCCGCGGACGATCGGCCCGTTCGAGATCCTCGGGTCTGGCCGCCAGTGCGGTGGTGACCGGGACAGCGGCCGCGCCCTTCGCGGCGGCGCGAACGCGGCCCTTGCCCGCATGCGCGTCCGCCGGCAGCGCCGTCGAGCGGCCGATCGACGCGATCCGGTAGAAAGCGAAGAAGCCGAGCATCGGGATGGCCACCTCGTCGACCCAGGCGGCGGCGCTGGCGGCCGGAAACACCGACCAGGCCAGCGACGCGGCCGTCCAGGCGACCCAGAGCAGCATCGGCACCAGCAGCCCGGCCTCCGGCCAGGGCGCGTAATGGGCATCCGCCGGGTGCCGCTTGCGGACCACCGCGAGCGCCAGCAGTCCCAGCGCCGCGAACGCCAGCGCGATGTTCTTCACGCCGGTGAAATGTCCGAACATGACGGCGAACGCCAGCACGCATACCGCGCTCAGCAACAGCCCTTCGGCGAACTTCTGTTTCATCGAACTCCATCGATCAAGGTATCGAGCCGCGTCTTCACGACGGCCTCGGAAATATCGGACATGCAGGCCGCACCGGCGCCGCAACGATTGATGCAGGTCGACAGGTCGCGATCGCACCGGCGGACCCAGCTTACCGTACTCTCGAACAGCATCGGCTGATCGCGGCAGCCGATGTCGACGGTCTCGGCGACGAACGGCATCGTGTCCCAGAATTGGCCGGCGCCATGGACGCGGGCACTGCCGGGGCCGAACAACGCCAGCGTCGGCACCGCGAGCAGCCGTCCGAGATGCGCGACGCCGGTATCCGGGCAGACCAGCAGCGCCGCGCCCCGCAGCAACGCGGCGAGTTGCACGAGGTCGAGCCGTTCGGCATAGCTCGGGTAACGGCCCCCGGGATCGATCTGCGCGATCAGGCCGCCCTCGCCGGGGCCGCCGCTCCATACCGGACGCCAGCCCTGTGCCGCCAGCGCATCGGCCAGCGCCAGCCAGCGCGCGGCCGGCCATTGCTTGACGGGATTGCTCGCGCCCGGGTGCAGCACGACACAGGACGCCGGCGCCGGCGCAAACGGCGCCGGTGCCGGCATCGGCCATTCGGCCGGATCGAAGCGCGCGGGCGCCGCGCCGCGCACCAGCAAGGCCAGCGCATCGGCCCACGCGGTGGGCGTTTGCGGAAACCGCGGCAACGCATCGATCGGCCAGCGTTTCCATGCCGGTGTGTCGGCCCGATACGCGACGATCCAGCGGCTGCCCGCGGCCAGCGCGAGCCAGCTGTAACGCTGGTCGCCGGCGACGATCGCGAGGTCGTACGGCCCGCTGGCGACGATGCGCGCGATGCTGGCACCGCTGCGCGGGTCATAGGGCAAGGCGCTCGCCCCGTATGGCTGGCAGGCGAAGAGCGGGAGCACGGCGGGCGGGCAGGTCAGCACGATCACCGCATCCGGATACTGCTCGCGCACCTTCTTGAGCAGCGGCGCGAGCAGCAGCGTGTCGCCGAGCAGCAACCGGTGCGCGATCAGCACGCGCCGCACGGTGCGCGGTTCGCGCCGCCACGGCTTGAGCAGCAGGCGCGGCAACGCACGGGCGAAGATCCGGAGACGGCCGCTCAGACGACTCATCGGCGAACGGGAATTGAGGGGTGCAAGGCGGACCTTCCCGGTTATACTTGGCCCGAAAGTATATCAGGACGCCCGCGCCGCGCCGCGCCGAAGACACCCGGCGACGCGAAATCCATCATGTCGCACGGCGCGACACCGGCTTCGCCGCGGGGCTTGCCGCCGGGTCCGCCGCGCGCTCCGCCGTCCCGTTTCGCCAGGCGACGCAGGCGGCCCGTGCTCCCCCATCCACAGCCGGACCGGCCTGCGCGGTGCGCCGCCCGTCCGGATGCCTGTAACCGTTGCGATGCCGTCTACCGATCTGCCCGCCTCGTCCTCGCCCGCGCCCGCCACCCGGCCGGCTGCCGCTTCCACCGTGACGCCACCCGGCCCCACGCCACCCGGCCCCACGCCACCCGGCCCCACGTCGCCCGGCCCCGCGTCGCCCGGCCGTGCACGACCGACGCTGGGGGTCGCGCTCATCACGCTGGACGCTGCCGCGCATCTGGCGGCCTGTCTGAGCGCCGTGTCCTTCGCCGACCGGATCGTGGTCGTCGACAGCGGCAGCCGCGACGACACGCTCGCGATCGCGGCGCGCCACGGTGCCGAGATCCATCCGCGCGCCGATTGGGCGGGGTTCGGCATACAGAAGAACCGGGCGGTCGAACTGCTCGACACGGACTGGATCCTGGTCGTCGACGCCGACGAAGTCGTCACCCCGGCGCTCGCGGCGTCGATTCGCGCCGTCGTCGCGGCGGACCGGGCCGGCGTGCACGCGCTCGACCGCCTGTCCGCGTTTTGCGGTCATTGGGTGCGCCACTCGGGATGGCGGCCCGATGCGGTGCCGCGCCTGTTCAAACGCGGCGCCGCGCGTTTTTCCGAGGACCGGGTCCACGAACGGCTGGTTTTTTCCGGCTCGGCGCAGCTGCTCGACGGCCTGCTGCTGCACTACAGCTATGACGATATCGGCGCCGTGCTGCGCAAGCTCGACAGCTATTCCGGCGCGGGCGCGCGGCAGCGCTTCGAGCGCGGCGCCGGTGCCGGTTTCGGCAAGGCGGTAGGGCGCGGCATCTGGGCGTTCCTGCGGACGTATTTCCTGCGCCTCGGCTGCCTCGACGGTCGCGCCGGTTTCATGATCGCCGTGTTCAACGCCGAGACGGTGTACTACCGGTTCCTGCGTCTCGCCGAACTCACGCAGGCGGCGTCCGCGCAGGCGGCAGCCGCGCAGCCGGCGTCTGCGCAGGCGGCACACGCGCAGACGGAACGCGCAGCGCCGGGCGCGGCACCGCGGTCCGATCGGGACTGATCGCATCGACGCAGCGGCGCGCCATGCTTCCTATGCCGTCGCACGTGGATGAAAGCCCCGCTTGGTATCGGTCACCGGGCCAAAGGCCGGCACCTTGGCAAGCGCCAGCAACGACATCAGGGCCGCGACATGGCGATCGATGTCGGGATCGTAATGGATCGCCTCGCCCAGCTCGGGCACGCCGCCCGTGCTGAAATCGGGGCAACGCCGCACCGCTTCCGTGACCACCCGCGCCAGCTCCCCCGGCTGCTCGGCATCGAAGGTCAGGCAGGCTTCGCTCGACAGGACCTCCGTGCAGGCGATACGCGAATTCAGGACGACCGGCGTGCCGCAGAGAATCGACTCGATGCCGATCAACCCGAACGGCTCGTAGTGCGACGCCAGGATCGAATAATCGACGGCGCGGTACAGATCCGCCATGTTCGATTGGTAACCGAGGTAGCGGATCGCCTGGCTATGCGTCGTGACGGGCCGCCCGGCGACGGCCAGCATGACCGGCAGGGCCGTGTTCGCGAAGAACTCGGCCAGCTGCGCATAGCCCTTGCGCTGATGGCTGCTCGACGGAAACAGGAACACGAGCTTGTCGTGCGGCAAGCCGAAGCGCTCGCGCAGATGCGCGCGCTGCGCCGCGTCGCCCGGCGAGAAACGACTCGCGTCCACCGGCGGATACAGCAGCGCGATCTTCTCCGCCGGCACGTCGTACAGGGTACGCAGCTCGTCCACCATCATCTGCGAGTGCGCGACGATTTTCTGCGCATGCTGGTACTGCGCGGCCTCCAGCGCGATCTGCCATTCGTCGCTGCGGCCGGGCACGCGCCCGCAGGCTTGCAGAAAGCCGCGATGGGTGCCGCCGCAGATGGCGATATCGGAACAGGCGATGCGGTTCACGCCGATCAACACGTCGATGCCGAGCCGCGCGCGCAATGCGGCGACCCGCCGGGAAAAGTAATGATCGCGCAGCTTGCCCGGCAACAGGGAAACGCCGACGCGCTGGGGCACGATGTCGTAGCGCGCGAGCAACGCCGGGTCGAAACTGCGCGCGAAGACGACAGGACGAATACCAAGCCGGTTCAATCCGCCGATGATGTCCAGCGCGTAACGCTCCAGACCACCACTTTGCCGGAAAGACTTGCATGCGATTCCGATGTTCATCCGTTCCTCGCCTCGGTGGAATTCAATACGAAATCTCTGCGGCGCCGCGCCCGAACGCTTCCGACAGCGCGCCGATGAGCTCGTCGCTCGGTTTCACGCACCAGCCGTTGCCGAGCGCCACCTCGGTCGACGCATCGGCGCTGCTGTAGCGGATCTCGACCCGCAGCCCGTTGCGCGCGGGCGCGACGTCGCGGGCCGCGCCGCGTCCGCGCGCGCCCCGACCGCCGCCGGCGTCCGACGCGCCGCCGAAGCCGTCGCCCTTGTTATGACCCGACGCCGCCGGCGCTTCGTCGAGCGGCGAGCGGTAGGGCGACAACAACTCCCGCAGGCGCGCCGCGTCGGCGTTGCCGTTGACCGACAGGCGCACCGAACGCGCGTAACGGCTGCGCGCGCGCTCCAGATCCAGCACCTGTTCCGCCGTGAAGCGCAGGCCGCCGCTGAAACTGTCGTAGCGCGCGCTGCCTCCCACCACCAGCAGTTCGTCCTCCTTCAGCAACGCCCGGTTCGCCTCGTACAATTCGTTGAAGATGGTGATCTCGCACTGCGCGGAGCCGTCGTCGAGCAAGGCAATCACCATCTTGCCACGCTGCGTCATCTGTGTCCGCAGTCCCGTCACGATGCCCGCGATGATCTTGTCGCGTCCCTCCTTCAAGTCATTGATCGTCTGGCGCACGAAACGCCGCACTTCCGTCTTGTAGGCGTCGAACAGATGCCCGGACAGATAGAAACCGAGCGCGGTCTTTTCCTCCTGCAGACGGCGTTTGTCGGTCCAGGCGGGCGCCGCCAGCAATTCATGGCGGGGCACCTCGCCCCCCAGATCGAACAGGCCCGCCTGCAGCACGTTGGCGCTCGCCTGATCGGCGGCCTCCATGGCCAGCGGCACCGATGCCAGCAACCGCGCGCGGTCCGGCTCCAGCGAATCGAGCGCCCCGGAACGGATCAGCGCCTCGACGGTACGGCGGTTGACGATGCGCCGGTCGACCCGCTCGCAGAAATCGAACAGGTCGTCGAACGCCCGCTCGGTACGCGCGCGGATGATTTCCTCGATCGCGCCCTGGCCGCTGCCCTTGACCGCGCCGAGCCCGTAACGGATCGTGCGCGAACGCGGCGGCGCCGGGGGCGGCGTCCCGCCTGCCCTGCCCGGCGGCGCCGTCGTCTCGGCGACCGGCTCGAAACGGTAGGCCGAGGCGTTGATATCCGGCGGCAACATGGTGAGCCCGTTCGCGAGACAGTCCTCGAACAGGATCTTCACCTTGTCGGTGTCGTCCATCGCCAGGCTCATGTTGGCCGCCATGAATTCGGCCGGATGGTGCGCCTTGAGCCAGGCGGTGTAGTACGCGAGCAACGCGTACGCGGCGGCATGCGACTTGTTGAAGCCGTATCCCGCGAATTTCTCCATCAGGTCGAAGATCTCGTCGGCCTTCGCCGCGGTCAGGCCGTTGACCGCGGCGCCCTCGCGGAACAGCGCGCGGTGCTCGGCCATTTCCTCGGCCTTCTTCTTGCCCATCGCGCGGCGCAGCAGGTCGGCGCCGCCCAGCGAGTAACCGCCGATGATCTGCGCCATCTGCATCACCTGCTCCTGGTAGACCATGATGCCGTAGGTCTCCTTGAGCACGGTCTCCACCCGCGGATCCGGATACTCCACCGTCTCGCGCCCGTGCTTGCGCGCGCAAAAGCTGGGAATCAGGTCCATCGGGCCCGGACGGTACAGCGCCACCAGCGCGATGATGTCCTCGAAGCGGTCCGGCTGGGCGTCCTTCAGCATCCCCTGCATGCCCCGGCTTTCCAGCTGGAACACGGCGACCGTATTGGCCTTTTTCAGGATCGAGAACGACGCCGGGTCCGTCAGCGACACCTCGGCGAGCGACCAGTTCTCCTTGGCCGGGTCCAGCCGCCGGATGTAGCGCTCGGCCCAGTCGAGGATCGTCAGCGTGGTCAGGCCCAGGAAGTCGAACTTGACGAGCCCGACCGCCTCGACGTCGTCCTTGTCGTACTGGCTGATCACGCCGCCGCCCTCTTCCCCTTGCGTATACAACGGGCAGAAATCGGTGAGCTTGCCCGGCGCGATCAGCACGCCACCGGCATGCATGCCGACGTTGCGGGTCAATCCCTCGACACGTTGCGCGAGATCGAACAGCTGCTTGACCTCGTCCTCGGCTTCATAACGCTCGGCAAGCTGCGGTTCCTCCTTCATCGCGTCCGCGAGCGTGACG
Organism: Janthinobacterium lividum; assembly: GCA_050955065.1. Lineage (GTDB taxonomy): Bacteria > Pseudomonadota > Gammaproteobacteria > Burkholderiales > Burkholderiaceae > Robbsia. The sequence goes on from JBPBQT010000363.1 coordinate 6,370, forward strand.
AACTTGCCCGGCTTGAACGGGATGAGCTTCGCGACGCTGTCGGTGAAGTTGTAGCCGAGGTCGAGCACGCGGCCCACGTCGCGCACCGCCGCCTTCGCGGCCATCGTGCCGAAGGTGGCGATCTGCGACACCGCGTCGGCGCCGTACTTGCGCTTCACGTACTGGATCACGCGATCCCGCCCTTCCTGGCAGAAATCGATGTCGAAGTCGGGCATCGACACCCGTTCCGGATTCAGGAAGCGCTCGAACAGCAGGTTGTAGCGCAGCGGATCGAGGTCGGTCACGCCGAGCGCGTAGGCGACGAGCGAACCCGCGCCCGAACCGCGCCCGGGTCCGACCGGCACGCCGTTGCCCTTCGCCCAGTTGATGAAGTCGGCGACGATCAGGAAGTAACCCGGAAAACCCATCTTGATGATGGTGTCGGTCTCGAATTCGAGGCGGGTGTAATAGGTCTGCCGCTGCGCGTCGCGCGCCTGCTCGTCCGGATAGAGGAAAGCGAGCCGCTTTTCCAGCCCGAGCTTGGACTCGGCGACGAGGAAATCGTCCAGCGTGACGCCGTCCGGCGTCGGGAACAGCGGCAGGCGCGGCCGGCCCAGTTCCAGCGTCAGGTTGCAGCGCTTGGCGATCTCGACGGCATTCGCCAGCGCCGACGGCAGATCGGCGAACAGCGCCGCCATCTCGTCCTGACTCTGGAAGTACTGACTTTCGGTGAAACGCTTGCCGCGGCGCGGATTGGCGAGCATGTCGCCTTCCGAGATGCACACGCGCGCCTCGTGCGCGGTGTAGTCGTCCGCGGTCATGAACTGCACCGGATGGGTCGCGACCACCGGCAGGCCGAGCTCCGCCGCCAGCGCCACCGCCTGCGCGACATAGGCGTTCTCGCCCGCCTGCCCGGCGCGTTGCAGTTCGATATAGAAGCCGTCCGGGAAAATCGCGCGCCAGCGCTCGGCGCACAGGCGCGCACCGTCGCGGTTGCCCGCGGCCAGCGCCAGCCCGATATCGCCGCCCTGCGCGCCCGACAGCGCCAGCAGGCCTTCGCCGAAACCATTTTCGAGCCATTCCGCCTGTACTTCGGCGCGGCCCCGGTACTGGTTCGTCAACGAGGCGCGCGACAGCAGTTCGCACAGGTTCAGGTAACCCTGGCGGTTGCGCACGAGCAACAGCAAACGGCCGGGCTTGTCGCGATCGGCCGGATTCGTGATCCAGACGTCGCATCCGGCGATCGGCTTGACGCCGGCGCTGCGGGCGTTCTTGTAGAAACGGACCAGACCGAAGGCGTTGCTCAGATCCGTCAGGGCGAGCGCGCCCTGACCGTCCCGGGCCGCCGCCGCGATGGCGTCATCGAGGCGAACGATCCCATCGGCGATCGAGTATTCGGAATGGAGGCGAAGGTGGACAAAACGTGGCTCTGACATGCGCGCTATTGTACCTGCCAAGGGCGGGTTTTCGGACTTTTCGAGGCGGCCGGCACGAACCGTGACATGCTGCGCAACGGTTTTCTTGCGGGGCATTCCCCTCCGGCACCGCCCCTCGGACGCCCCTGCGGGCCAGGAGCACCGCCGGTCCCGCCTGCGGCCTGCCGCACGGATTGCGGCACACCCGACGGACAGGCCGGAAAGGAAGCGAAAGAGACGCGCAACGCCGGCATGCCGGCCGGATCATGCGCGCTGCGGGTCGGCGCGCCGGCGAAAGAGGTGGGGGAACGGGACACCCCGGCGCGCGCAGATGCGGGATAATGCCGTTTTGCCGCGACGTCCCGGCATGCCCGTCAACGGGCCGTCCGCGCCCGCATTCCCGTCTTCGTCTTCGTCCTTCGAATCATGCGCATCGTCAATCTCGCCGGTTATCTGTTCGTCTCCCTGGCGCATTGCGCCGCGTGGCGCGCCCCGCTCGCCGCCCGCTGCCAGGCGCTGGACCTGCGCGGCACGATCCTGCTCGCTCCCGAAGGCATCAACGCCTTCGTCGCCGGTCCGGAGCCGGCCATCCAGGCCTTCCTGACCTATCTGCGCGAAGACCCGCTGTTCGAGGGACGCTTCGAGCCGCTCGCCTTCAAGGTCAGCTTTTCCGACGAACAGCCTTTCAAGCGGATGCTGGTGAAACTGAAGAAGGAAATCATCACGATGCGGCACCCCGCCATCCGCCCGGAGGCAGGCCGCGCGCCGGCCGTCGCGCCGGCGACGCTGAAGCAGTGGCTCGACCAGGGCCACGACGACGCCGGGCGTCCGGTCGTGCTGCTCGACACGCGCAACGGTTTCGAGATCGACGTCGGCACGTTCGATGGCGCGCTCGACTGGCGGCTGGACAAGTTCGGCGATTTTCCCGACGCCGTGGACCGGCATCGCGCGAGCTTCGCGGGCAAGACCGTGGTGTCCTTCTGCACCGGCGGCATTCGCTGCGAGAAGGCGGCCATTCACCTGGCCGGGAAAGGCGTCGAGCATGTCTACCAGCTCGACGGCGGCATTCTCGGCTACTTCGAGCATGTGGGCACCGATCACTATCACGGGGCCTGTTTCGTCTTCGACGAGCGCACGGCGCTGACGCCGTCGCTGGCGCCGGCCGCGCCATCGGCTTCCAATCCGGCTTCCAACGCGAGCGCCAGTCCGGCGCCGCCCGCCGCGCCCGCACCCCGGCCGGCCGTGGCGCCCGACACCGCACGTCATGCCGCATCCGCCGCCGAATAGCGGCTACCGCGGCCGCTTCGCACCGTCGCCGACCGGGCCCCTGCATCAGGGCTCGCTGATCGCGGCACTGGCCAGTTATCTCGACGCCCGCGCCCATGCGGGGCAGTGGCTGGTGCGCATCGAGGATATCGACGGCCCGCGTTGCGTTCCGGGTGCCGCCGAGGACATCCTGGAGACGCTCGCGGCCTACGGCATGCGTTCCGACGCCCCGCCCGTATGGCAAAGCGACCGGAACGCCGCCTACCAGACGGCATTCGACGCGCTGCAGGCGGGCGGCCGGATCTACCCGTGTGCGTGCACGCGGCGCGAGATCAACGACGCGCTGCTGCGCGCCGACGCGGGTCATGCCCGCCACACCACCCTCGCCTACACCGGCGCGTGCCGCGACGGATTGCAAGGCCGGGCCGCGCGCGCGTGGCGGTTGCGCGTCCCGCCGCCCGCCGATGCCGCGCCGGCGGATCCACGAATCCGTTTTCAGGACCGCTGGCAGGGGGAGCAGGTGCAGGATCTGGCGCGTGAGGTCGGCGATTTCGCGCTGAAGCGCGCCGACGGCCTGTGGGCCTACCAGTTCGCCGTGGTCGTCGACGATGCGTACTCGGGTATCACCGACATCGTGCGCGGCGCCGATCTGCTCGACTCCACGCCCCGGCAGATCCATCTGCAGCATTGCCTGGGGCAGGCGACGCCGCGCTACCTGCATGTACCGGTGCTGACGCGCGCGGATGGCGAAAAACTCAGCAAGCAGCACGGGGCACCGGCGCTGTCGCGCGCGCCGCGGGCGCGGCTGCGCGCGCTCGGGGACGCCGCGCGGTTCCTCGGCCTCGCGGTGCGCGCGTCCGACCAGGAACGGTTCTTCCGCGACGCGATCGCCGCGTGGCGCGCTCAGGAAGCCTTGCGCGGCATGCCGCCCAGCAACGCGGCGACCTGACGCTTGGGGGCGCGGCGCGGCGCGCCCGACTCGACCTCGGCGGCCGCTTCGCGTTGCGCGCTTGGCGACGGTTCGTAGGGCCGGGTGAAAATGTCGTCCACGGGTGCCGCCGGTGCGCCATAACGCGAGCGTCCCTCGCCCGACCGGCTGGAACGGGCGCCACCTCCCGCCCCGCCCGTGCGCGACGTCCCGCCGCCCGTTCCCGCGTAGCCGCTGCCGGAACCCGTGGCACCGCTGCCGGAACCCGCATAGCCGCTGCCGGAACCCATGGAGCCGCTGCGCGGTGTCCGCGGTTCGCCCGCCGCAGCGGTATCGGCCGGACGGCGCTCGCGCGCGGGCCGCGACTCGTCCCATCCGTCGCGCCGCTCGCGCGGGGCCGGTGCCAGCGTCAGCGCTTCCCTTTCGAGCGGCCGCGCGATCAGCGCCTCGATATCGGCCAGCAGCCGGCCATCCTTCGCGGTGCACAGCGACAACGCATCGCCCGACGCGCCCGCGCGGCCGGTGCGGCCGATCCGGTGCACGTAATCCTCGGCGCTGAACGGCAGATCGTAATTGATCACCGCCGGCAGTTCGGCGATATCCAGACCACGCGCGGCCACGTCGGTGGCCACCAGCGCCACGATCTCGCCGCGTTTGAACGCATCGAGCGCCTGCATCCGCTCGTTCTGCGTCTTGTCGCCGTGGATGGCCGCGGCGACCACGCCGTCGCGTTCGAGCTGGCGCGCAAGCCGGCTCGCGCCCAGCTTGCTGTTGCAGAACACGATGACCTGCTTGAGCTCACGGCGACGGATCAATTCGGTGACCGCGCGCTGCTTGTCCGCGTCATCGACCTCGAACAAAATCTGCCGCACATTGGTCGCGGTCGAGTTGCGCTGCGCGACCTCGATCGTCAGCGGCGAGCGCAGATAGGTGGCCGCCAGCTTCTTGATCTCGTTGGAGAACGTCGCCGAAAACAACAGCGTCTGCCGGGCCTGCGGCAGCAGGTTCAGGATGCGCTGCAAGTCCGGCAGGAAACCCATGTCCAGCATGCGGTCGGCTTCGTCGAGCACCAGCATCTGCACCTGTCCGAGCTGCGTGTTGCGCTGCTGGACGTGGTCGAGCAGGCGGCCCGGCGTGGCGATCAGCACCTCGACGCCACGCCGCAGTTCCGCCGCCTGCGCGTTCATGTCGACGCCACCGAACACGACCACGCTGCGCAGCGCGGTATGTTTCGCGTACGCCGCGACGTTCGCGGCGACCTGATCGGCGAGTTCGCGCGTGGGCGTCAGGATCAGGGCCCGCACCGGATGCCGCGCCGGCGACGCGCTGTGGCTCGCGAACGGCAGCAGCCGCTGGATGATCGGCAGCGAGAAGCTGGCGGTCTTGCCGGTGCCCGTTTGCGCGGCACCCATGATGTCGCGCCCCGTCAGCACCACGGGAATCGCTTCGGCCTGAATCGGCGTCGGGCGCGTGTAGCCGGAATCCGCGATAGCACGCAGGATGTCGGGGTGCAGACCGAACTGGTCGAACGACGTCGCCAGTTCCGGGGGCGCCGCGGCCGTCCCGGGTGCGGGCGTCGATTCTGCGCGAGGCACGCCGTGGGCCGTGTCGGCGGCATGCTCCATGGGGTCCGCCGGGGTCGTCGAAGCTTCAAGCGCGCGATCGTACGCGGCGTCGGAAGCGGAGGAAAATCCTGTCTCGGGCATGAGGAATGAGTTCAAAAGGCCTGGCATCGAGCCAGGCGGCGGACAAACGGTCCGCGCGCACCGCCTGCATCCCTTTGCAACGGGCTCGCGATGAGGTCGCGAGGGGCCGGGATGACGGAAGCGGGTGATTCGAGGCGGCGTCGAAGCGCCGCCGTTCGGGGAGTGCGCCACGGGGCTGCAGGGCGGCCGCACGATGCGCCACGGTGCGAGACCGCGGGGGTCCGGATGGCAACGTCGCTGTCGTGCCTGCTCGCGCGGGGCGTCCCGCGTCGACCTGAATCGGACCGGATAAGACCCGATCGGGTGGAGAGGCGGCGTCACGCCCGCCTATCCCGCATTGTAGCACCCGCACGACGGGGATCCCGGACGGGACCCGTGCATGCGGCGCGACCCGTTCCTTCCGCCACTCCGGCTCCGGCTCCGGCTCTAACTCAGGCCCAGGCTCAGGCAGCCGGCGTTCCAGCGGTCGGCGTTCCGGCGGCCGCCGCCACCGGCCGGACCAGGGCGGCGGCCGTGCGTGCCCGTTCCCGTGCCTGTTCGATATCCGGTCCGGTGGCAAGCGCCACGCCCATGCGTCGCTTGACGAAGCTCTCCGGCTTGCCGAACAGGCGCAGGTCCGCGCCCGGTACCGCGAGTGCGTCCGCCACGCCCTCGTAGGCGATGCCCTGCGCATCCAGCCCGCCGTAGATCACCGCCGAGGCGCCCGGCTCGCGCAGCGCCGGATCGACCGGCAGGCCGAGGATGGCGCGGGCGTGGAGGTCGAATTCCGAATAACGCTGCGTGCACAGCGTCACCAGCCCCGTGTCGTGCGGACGCGGGCTGACTTCGGAGAACCACACGTCGTCCCCGCGCACGAAGGCTTCGACGCCGAACAGACCGCGTCCGCCCAGCGCCACGGTCACCGCATGCGACAATTCGCGTACGCGCTGCAGTGCCTTTTCCCGCATCGGCTGCGGCTGCCAGGACTCGACATAGTCGCCATCCACCTGGCGATGCCCGATCGGCTCGCAGAAAAATGTCTCGACCTCTCCCGACGCCCCCACCGCACGCACCGTCAACTGCGTGATCTCGTAATCGAAATCGACGAAACCCTCGACGATGACGCGCGTGCCGGCCACGCGTCCGCCGGCCATCGCATGCGACCACGCGGTGTCCAGGTCGGCGGCCGAACGCAGTACCGACTGCCCTTTCCCGGACGAGGACATGACCGGCTTGACCACGCAGGGGTAACCGATGCCCGACACGATGGCCGCTTCGAGCCCGGCACGCGAATCGGCAAACGCATACGGCGAGGTGGGCAGGCCCAGTTCCTCGGCGGCAAGCCGGCGGATGCCCTCGCGATTCATCGTCAACTGCGTGGCGCGCGCGGTGGGCACGATGCGGCTGATGCCCGCCCGTTCGATCTCGGCCAGGGTATCGGTGGCGATCGCCTCGATTTCCGGGACCACCAGGTGCGGGCGCTCGGCCTCGATCAGCGCGCGCAGCGCGGCGCCGTCGGTCATGTCGATCACGTGGCCGCGGTGCGCCACCTGCTGCGCCGGCGCCTCGGCATACCGGTCCACGGCGATCACCTCGACGCCGAGCCGTTGCAACGCGATCACCACTTCCTTGCCCAGTTCGCCGCTGCCCAGCAGCATCACGCGATACGCGCTCGGGCTCGACGGCGTGCCGAACGGACTGACCGCGGCGGCACGGGCGGAAGCGGCATCCGGCGTGGCGGCGCGCTGGCGGGCATCATCGATTGGGGTAACGGCGTTTTTCATGGCGACGGAGTCTGGCGAGGGGTTTTCGATTTTACCCGTACCATCGGGTATGCGATCTGCTTATGGTATGACAAACGGACGCATACGCCGCCCGCCGACTCCCCACAGCCCTTCCAGGCTTACCGAAATCATGAAAAACATGTTCAGCAATCCCCTTCCGAAAGCCGTCACCGCAGCCGTGGCGCTGACATTGGCACTGACCGGCTTCAGCGGCCTCGCCAGCGCACAGACCGGTCCGATCACCTCGGGCAACTCGGATGGATCGGGGGGTTCGTCGATATCGGGCGGCGCGGCCGGCCAGACCCCGGACACCCGCAGCTCGGCAATGGGCGCCCAGGCGCAGAATTCCACCCGCACCGTGGTCGAGGGGTCGGAGAAGCCCACGGCGGAGCACCCGGCGAACAACCGCCGCAACAAGGCCTCGCGTCACAAGTCGAGCAAGAAGTCCGAAGGCTCGTCGGGTTTCGAGAAAGGCCTGTACGGCACGGGTACCGGGTCGACCGGCAGCAAGTAAGCGCTGTGGCGGGTCCGGGCGGCGGACGCCGCCCGCCCGCGCGTCACTGCTGACGCTGGTTGCGCTGCGCCTCGGCCAGCGTCTGCGCGGGCGAC
>JBPBQT010000364.1:0-13518 GCA_050955065.1 Janthinobacterium lividum
TCCGATCTCAGAACCGTCGCGCAGGATTGCGCTGGACGTAGCGACGCTCCCCATCATACGTCTTGCAAAATAGCCTCGCCGCGCACGACGCGACGTGGGCGCGTATGCGAAGCGCGGTAAGATGCGCGCGTGGAAGAAACATGAAGCGACATGAAGGGGCCTGGGAAGACATGATGGAACCGACCGAACTGTATGTGAAGCTGTTTGCCGAAACCGCCAAGGTCCGCTGGTCCGAGCTGACCGCGCTGTTCGCGCGCGGCGCGCTGATCCGCATCGCCGGCGATCTGGACCTGGTGAGCGTGGCCGAGGCCATCGCCGCGGACCAGTCGGCGCAGGTGGCGGCCTGGGCGGCGGCCGGCCTGCTGGAAAAGATGCCGGCGAACATGGCCAGCGACTACGAAGCGCGCGACGCCGAACTCTGGGCCGTCGTGGTCTCGCCCTGGGTGGTGGTCCAGGAGCGGCCGGGAACCCCGCCGGCGGCCGGGGCAGCCGGGAATTCTGCATCGTCGCAGCCGGCATGAAGCTCGAGGCGATCCTGTTCACTCAGGGCTTCGGCAGCCGGCGCCAGTGCCGCGCGCTGATCACCGCGGGCGCGGTGCGGATCGACGCGATGGCACGCACCGATCCAGGCGCCGATTTCGACACGGCCGGTCTGACGTTCGAGGTCGGGGACGCCGCGTGGCGTTTCCGGGACAAGGCCTACCTGATGCTGCACAAGCCGGGGGCCTATGAATGCTCGCGCCAGCCACAGCATCACGCCAGCGTCTTCTCGCTGCTGCCGGCGCCCCTGCTCGCGCGCGGCGTGCAGTGCGTGGGCCGGCTCGACCAGGATACGACCGGGCTGCTGCTGCTCTCGGACGACGGCGGCTTCGTGCATGCGCTGGCGTCGCCGAAGAGAAAAGTCCCGAAGATCTATGTCGCCGGGGTGCGGCATCCGCTCGACGACGTGCAATTGCAGGCGCTGCGCACCGGTGTCCTGCTGCACGGCGAGACGCTGCCCAGCCGCGCGTGCGCCGCGCGCGCGCTCGACACGCATACGCTCGAACTGACCATCGCGGAAGGCAAATACCATCAGGTGAAACGCATGGTCGCGGCGGCCGGCAACCGGGTCGAGACGCTGCACCGTCAGGCAGTGGGCGCGCTGGCGCTGCCGCCCGACCTCGCGCCCGGACACTGGCGCTGGCTCGACGAACGGCAGTTGGCGCAGGCCCGCGAGGGGAGCGTGGGCGACGATCCTGTCGACGACCCGGAGGGACTACCGCCCCTCGCGCCGGACGGCGACAAAAGCTGACTGTCAACCCGGGCGATATGACGATCTTGGCGACCTCGGGACCTGGCAACCTTGGCGACCTGGCGACCTGGCGACCTCAGACTAGCCGACGACAGGCGCGGAGACGTCCGGCGCGAGGCCATGCGCCAGGAACGCATCGACGGTGGGGAACCGCAGCCGGTAGGCCAGTTCGGTGGTGAGGCGATGGTTGTCGAGCCGGCGCGATTCGCGCATGAACGACATCAGCATCGGTTCGAGCACCCGCTCCGCCTCCTCGCGCGAGATGCGCGGTGGACGGGGGAGCCCCAGTGCGTCGGCGACATGATCGAAATACTCGGCCATGCGCAGGCGACTGTCGTCGGCCGCGTGATAGAGGCGCTGTGCCCGGCCCCGCCACAATGCGCGCACGGCGATGGCGGCGAGATCGTCGGCGTGGATATGACTGGTGAAAACGTCTTCGTCGGCGCGCAGGGCGGGCGTGCCGCGGCGCAACCGCGCGTCCGGCAGCCGGTCACGCGCGTAAATTCCGGGAATGCGCAGGATCGACGCGGCGAACGTCCCCCGCGCGCCGGCGGCGCGCAGCAGCCGCTCCGCGCTCACCCGTCGCACCGCGCGGGGGTTGCCGGGACGCACGGGTCGGGTTTCGTCGATCAGCGCACCGGCGCAGTCGCCATACACGCCGGTCGTGCTCGCGTAGACCAGCGGCCGTGCCGCGCGGAGAGCACGACCGATCCAGGCACCGGATGTCCCGGACGTCCCGCGCCACGCCGGCGCAAGTGCGCGCGAACGCCCCGCCAGGCCACGCGCGTCGGGTACAATGGCCGCGCGTTCGGAGCACGTGCGCCGGTGCTGGATGGCGCCGCGAGAGGCATCGGCACCACCCAGCGCCGCGATCAGCGTGCGTGTGCGCTGGTCCGTCCCGCTTCCGGCGGACGGCGGCGCAAGGTGCAGCACGCCGAATGCCGAGCGCGCCAGCGCGGCGGCGCGGCGCAGGCTGCGCCGGTGGTCGAGATCGCCCGGCACGGCAGTGACGCCGGCCGCGCGCAGGCGTTGCCGGTTTTCCTCGCGGCGGTTCAGCGCGAACACCGTGAAACGGGGCGCGAGCAGCGGGACGGTGCGCATGCCGACATCGCCGCAACCGACGATCAGCACGCGAGGACGACGAAGCAGGCGGGTTGGAATCATGATCGATATTGTAGCCTGTCGCCGGTGTTGCGACCGAGGCGGCCGAGAGGACCGGAGAGGGCCGGAGAGGGCCGCGGCGGCGGGCATGGCCGGAACGCCGGCCGGGACGGCCGGCTGCGCGACGGGACCCACGCCGGGACGGCCGCGACGCCGGCCCTGTTTGATGAATGCACGGACACAGCACACCACTATGAGTTTCAACGTGACGATCCGGCCGAGCGGCCGACAATTCCAGGTAGATGCGGGCGAGCCCGTCCTGAGCGCCGCGCTGCGCCACGGCGTGGGTCTGCCGTACGGCTGCAAGAACGGCGCGTGCGGCTCCTGCAAGGGCCGGGTCATCGACGGCGCGGTGGAGCAGGCGCCCCACTCGTCCTCGGCGCTGGCGAACGACGAGAAGACGCGCGGCTTCGCGCTGTTCTGCTGCGCGCAGGCGACGTCCGATCTCGAAATCGAGATCCGCGAAATCGCGGGCGTCGGCGACATGCCGGTCAAGAAACTGCCATGCCGCGTCAGCGCGCTCGAACGCGCGGCCGACGACGTGATGATCGTGCGGCTGCAGCTGCCCGCCAACGAACGCCTCCAGTATCTGGCCGGCCAGTATCTCGAATTCATCCTGAAGGACGGCAAGCGCCGCGCCTACTCGATCGCGACCGCGCCGCACGCCGAAGGCCTGCTGGAACTCCACATCCGCCACCTGCCCGGCGGCCAGTTCACCGACCACGTCTTCTCGGCGATGAAGGCGCGCGACATGCTGCGCTTCGAGGGTCCGCTGGGAACGTTCTTCCTGCGCGAGGACAGCGATAAACCGATCGTGCTGCTGGCCTCGGGCACCGGTTTCGCACCGATCAAGGCGATCGTCGAACAGGCCATTTTCAAGAAAACCGAACGACCGATCACGTTGTACTGGGGTGCAAGAACGCGTCCGGACCTGTATCTTGAAACATTGGCCGCGCAGTGGGCGAACGATCTGCCGAACTTCCGTTTCGTCCCGGTGCTGTCCGAGCCGGCGCCGCAGGACGCGTGGAGCGGGCGCACCGGCTTCGTCCATCACGTGGTGATCGCGGACCTGCCGGATCTGTCCGCGTATCAGGTCTATGCGTGCGGCGCGCCGGTGATGGTCGAATCCGCGCAGCGGGATTTCACCGCGCACCACGCGCTGCCCGCCGAGGAGTTCTACGCGGACGCGTTTACCAGCGAAGCCGATCTGGCGAACGCGGTCTGACCCTTGCCGGGCGTGTGCGGCATGCGCCGCGTCCGGCGCTTCCGGGCGCTGCCCTGCAGCCGTCGCCCGGCATGCCCTGCTTCGCACCCGCTGTTTTCGCGTCTTATCTTTTGATCTTATTTGCGATCGACCCCGTCGTTCGATCGTGTGGAGCCGCTGATGAATTTCCAGGAATATCCGACCGACTCGCTGATGTACATCACCAACCGCCCGGAGATCGTCTTCACCCGCGGCAAGGGCGCCTGGCTGTACGACAACAACGACAAGCGATATCTCGACTTCATCCAGGGCTGGGCGGTCAACTCGCTCGGGCATTGCGACGACGGCATGATCGCCGCGTCCGACCGGCAGTCGCGCCTGCTGATCAATCCGAGCCCGGCCTACTACAACGAGCCGATGGCGCGTCTCGCGTCGAAGCTGACCGCGCTGAGCGCCTTCGACAAGGTGTTCTTCGCGAACAGCGGCGCCGAGGCCAACGAGGGCGCGATCAAGCTCGCCCGCAAGTGGGGCCAGAAAAACAGGAACGGCGCCTTCGAGATCATCACGTTCGATCACAGCTTCCACGGCCGCACGCTGGCGACGATGTCGGCGAGCGGCAAGCCGGGCTGGGACACGATCTTCGCGCCGCAGGTCCCCGGCTTCCCGAAGGCGGACCTGAACGACATCGCGTCGGTGGAAAAGCTGATCACGCCGCAGACCGTCGCGGTCATGCTCGAACCGATCCAGGGCGAAGGCGGCGTGCTGCCGGCCACGCGCGAGTTCATGCAGGCGCTGCGGGAACTGACGCGCCGGCACAACCTGCTGCTGATCGTCGATGAAGTGCAGACCGGATGCGGGCGCACCGGCGAGATGTTCGCCTATCAGTTGTCCGGGATCGAGCCGGACATCATGACGCTCGGCAAGGGCATCGGCGGCGGCTATCCGCTGGCCGCGCTGCTCGCGACCGAGGCCGCGTCGGTGTTCGTCGCCGGCGACCAGGGCGGCACCTACAACGGCAACCCGGTCATGACCGCGATCGGCCTGGAGGTGGTCTCCCGGCTGTCGGCGCCCGAATTCCTCGAAGGCGTGCGCGAATGCAGCGCCTACCTGAGCCAGGCATTGCTGAAGCTGTCCGCGGATTACGATTTCAAGGGCGAGCGCGGCGAAGGTCTGCTGCGCGCGCTGCTGCTGGGCCGCGACATCGGCCCGCAGATCGTCGAGAAGGCCCGGCTGCTGGAGCCGGCCGGCCTGCTGATCAACGCCGCGCGCCCGAACCTGCTGCGCTTCATGCCGGCGCTGAACGTCACCCACGACGAGATCGACCAGATGATCGCGCTGCTGCGCCAGGCGATCGACCAGGTCGGTTGAGCGGTCGAGCGCATGTAATCGAGCGCATGTAATCGAGCGCATGCAGTCGACAGCAACCAGCCGACTGCGCGACGCCCCGGTTTACACCGGGCGTCGCCGCCATCCTACTCCCCGAGATACGCTGCCCGCACCTTCGGGTCGTCGAGCATCGCGCGGGCTTCGCCCGCCATCGTGATCAATCCCGAATCCATCACGTAGCCGCGGTTCGCCGCCTGCAGCGCGAGCCGCGCGTTCTGCTCGACCAGCAGCACCGTCAGGCCTTCCGACGAGATCTCGCGCACCACCTCGAAGATCTTCTGGACCATGATCGGCGACAGGCCCATCGACGGCTCGTCGAGCAGCAGCAGGCGGGGCCGGCTGATCAGCGCGCGCGCCATCGCCAGCATCTGCTGCTCGCCGCCCGACAAGGTGCCCGCGTATTGCGCCTGCCGCTCCTTCAGCCGCGGAAAGAAGCCGAACATCCGCTCGACGTCGCTGGCGATCGCCGCGGTGTCGGTGCGCAGATAGGCGCCCATCTGCATGTTCTCGAGGATGGTCATCCGCGAGAAGATGCCCCGCCCTTCCGGCACCATCGCCAGACCCACCTTCAGCAGTTCGTACGACGGCACGCCGCGGATCGACTTGCCCAGGTAGCGGATGTCGCCGCCGGTGCAGGCCTGGATGCCGGTGATGGCCTTCATCGTCGTGGTCTTGCCCGCGCCGTTCGCGCCGATCAGGGTCACGAGTTCGCCCTCGCGCACCTCCATGTCGATACCCTTGACCGCCTGGATACCGCCGTACGCCACCTGCAGGCCCTGTATGGACAACATCGCTTCGCTCATCAATGGCCTCCGGCGCCCAGATACGCTTCAATCACTTTCGGATCCTTCTGCACATCCTGCGGCAGCCCCTCGGCGATGACCTTGCCGTAGTCGAGCACCGTCATCCGGTCGCACAGTCCCATCATCAGCTTCACGTCGTGCTCGATCAGCAGGATGGTGCGCCCGTCGCCGCGGATCTTGTCGAGCAGCTCGCGCAACTCGACCTTCTCGGTCGCGTTCATGCCGGCGGCCGGTTCGTCGAGCGCCAGCAGCTTCGGGTCGGTCGCCAGCGCGCGCGCGATTTCGAGACGTCGCTGATGGCCGTACGAGAGATTGCGCGACGTGTAGTCGGCGTATTTCGAGATGCCGACGTATTCGAGCAGTTCGATCGCGCGCTCCTTGACCTCGCGCTCCTCGCGCCGCTCCGCCGGCGTGCGGAACACCGCGCCGATCAGGCCCTGGCGCGTGCGCACGTGACGCCCGGTCATGACGTTCTCGAGCGCGGTCATGCCGCCGAAGAGACGGATGTTCTGGAACGTGCGGGCGATGCCCGCCTTGGCCACTTCGTGCACGGTGGTCGGCTTGTAGGCCGTGCCGTCGAGAACGAATTCGCCCGAATCGGGCTCGTACAGGCCGGTGATGACGTTGAAGAACGTCGTCTTGCCCGCGCCGTTCGGGCCGATCAGGCCGTAGATGTGCCCGGTCTGGATCTGCAGCCCGACGTCGGCCAGTGCCTGCAGGCCGCCGAAGCGCTTGTTGACGCCCTTGATGAAGAGGCGCGTGTTCTTATCGATCATGGATGGCTCCGCGTGCCGCACGCTCAGGCGCGAATCGTCTTGTTGCGTTTGGCAATCCGGGCAACCCGGTCCTCGTGCTTCGGCGCCGGCCACAGGCCGTCGGCGCGGTACAACATGATGACGATCATCGCCAGACCGTACAGCAGCTGACGCACGACCTCGACGTCGATCACGTCATGGCCGAACAGGAAATGCTGCAGCGGGCCCATCGTCGAGCGCAGCACTTCCGGGAATATCGACAGCAGCACCGCGCCCAGGATGACGCCCGGGATATGGCCCATGCCGCCCAGCACCACGCAGGCCAGCACGACGATCGATTCCCAGAACGTGAACGATTCCGGCGACACGAAGCCCTGGAACGCGCCGAACATCGCGCCCGACACGCCGCCGAACGACGCGCCCATCGCGAACGCCAGCAGCTTGATGTTGCGGGTGTTGATGCCCATCGCCTTCGCGGCGATCTCGTCCTCGCGGATCGCCGCCCACGCGCGGCCGATGCGCGAGTGCTGCAGCCGCAGGCAGATGAAGATGACGATCAGCGACAGCGCCACGAACGCGTAGTAATACAGGTAGACCGGCGGAAACGACATGCCGAAGAGCGTATGGGTCTGCGCGAAGTCGAGGCCGAACAGATTCACCGGCGCGATGCCGCTGATGCCTTTCGGGCCGTTCGTGATGTTGATCGGCCGGTCCAGGTTGTTCATGAAGATGCGCACGATCTCGCCGAAACCCAGCGTGACGATCGCCAGGTAGTCGCCGCGCAGCTTCAGCGTGGGCGCGCCGAGCAGCACGCCGCACAACGCGGCGACCGCCATCGCCACCGGGATGATGACCCAGATCGGAAAGTGCGGACCGGTCGGCCAGATCGACGCGATCCACGCGAAGTTCTGCGAAAGCTGCGGCGACGACAGGAACGCCGCGATGTACGCGCCCACCGCGTAGAACGCGATGTAGCCCAGGTCGAGCAGGCCGGCGAAGCCGACGACCACGTTCAGGCCGAGCGCGAGCATCACGTACAGCATCGCGAAGTCGAGCACGCGTACCCAGTAGTTGCCGCCGGCGGCGCCGATCAGCATCGGGGCGAAGAGCACGAAGAGCCCGAGCAGCACGTAGCCCAGCGTGGTCTTCGCGGTGCGACGCGGCGGCGTCAGTTCGTTCGTGGTTTGAATCGGAGGAATGGAAGGCATCGAGCTTACCCCTGTTATGCGCGATCGGCGACACGCTCGCCGAGCAGACCGGACGGACGGAACACCAGCACGATGATCAGCACGATGAAGGCGAAGACGTCCTGGTAGTTGCTGCCGAACACCCCGCCGGTCAGCCCGCCGATATAGCCGGCGCCGAGCTGCTCGATGAGCCCCAGCAGAATGCCCCCGACCATCGCCCCGCCCAGATTGCCGATACCGCCCAGCACGGCCGCGGTGAAGGCCTTGATGCCCGGCAGGAAGCCCATGTAGAAATGCGCGTTGCCGTATTCGGAGGCGATCATCACGCCGGCCAGCGCGGCGAGCGCGGAGCCGATCATGAACGTCGCCGAGATCACGAAGTTCGGGTTCACGCCCATCAGCGCGGCGACGTTGCGGTTTTCCGCCGTCGCCCGCATCGCCCGGCCGAGCCGCGTCTTGTGCACCAGCAGCAGCAGGCCGCCCATCGTCACGAACGCCACCGCGACGATGATGATCTCGGTCACCGAGATCACCGCGCCCGGCGTCGTGTCGGTCGCCTTGATCACGTTCAGCGGATCGGTGGGCAACAGCTGGGGGAACATCAGCGGGTTGCGGCCCCAGATCATCATGGCGACGGTCTGCAGCAGGATCGAGACGCCGATCGCGGTGATCAGCGGCGCGAGACGCGGCGCATTGCGCAGCGGCCGGTAGGCGACGCGTTCGATCGTATAGCCGGTCAGCGCGCAGACGATGGCCGCGATGATCAGCGCGATGACCAGCGTCACCACCGGGCCCAGACCGGGAAAATGCGTCTGCAGCACGCCGATCGCCGACAGCGCGACCATCGCCCCGACCATCAGCACGTCGCCATGGGCGAAATTGATGATGCCGAGAATCCCGTACACCATCGTATAGCCCAACGCGATGATCGCGTAGATACTGCCCAGAACCAGCCCGTTGATGAGCTGCTGGATGAAGGTATCCATTTACTACTCCTAGAACCGCTGACTGTGGCGGATGCGGTCGGTCGTCGGCGCGGCGCGCACGCCATGCCCCGACCACCCTCCCTCAAGAACCGGCGACCCGGGCGGACCGCGCGCTCCCCCGGGCCGCGACCGCACCCGATGAAAGCGCCGCCCCGTCTGCGCCGCCGCTGGACAAACTACTCACATCGTCTCTACATCTTTACGACATCGCGTACCGCGCGCTTCCGGTCCTTGAACTGGTACAGCGTGACGGTGGCCCGTTTCAGCTCGCCATCGGCGGTGAAGGCAATCGGTCCCGTCAGACCGGTGTAGTCGGTCGACGGCATGGCGGCGAGGATCTTCGCCGGGTCCACCGCGTTCGCGCGCTTCATCGCGTCGACGAGGACATACACCGCGTCGTAGGCAAACGGCGCGACCGCCTCGACCGGCACATGAAAACGCGCGGTGTAACGTTGCGCGAAGGCCGCGCCCTGCTCCATGTTGCTCAGTGCCGGCCCCACCCGCGCGCAGACCAGGTTGTCGACCGCCGCGCCGGCAAGCGCCGCGCCCTTGTCCGTGCACAGACCGTCGCCGCCCAGCACCGTCGCCTGCAGACCGGACGCCGCCGCCTGCCGGACGAACGCGCCGCCGGCGACGTCCATGCCCGCGAACAGGACGACGTTGGGGGCGCGGGCCTTCAGGCGCCTGAGGAGGGCCCTGGGGTCCGCGCCACGCATGCCCACGCTTTCGCGCGCGATGTCGTGCAGGCTGGCGGCGCCCGCATGGGCATGCACCGCCTGCAGGAAAGCCGCCGCGAGATGCTTGCCATACGGCGTGCCGTCATCGACCACGGCCAGCGTCTTCGCATGCAGGCCGTCGAGCGCCACCGTGGCCAGCGCCGCGCCCTGTTGCGTATCGTTCGCCACCATCCTGTAGCTGGTCTTGTAGCCCTGGCGGGTGAAGGCGGCATCGGTCGACGACGGCGACACCTGCACCACGCCCGCCGCGCTGTAGACCGCCGCCGCGGGAATCGACACGTCCGAGCTCAGGTCGCCGATCACGCCGACCACCTGATCGGCGACCAGCTTGCGCGCGACGGCCACGCCCTTGCGCGGGTCGCCGCCGTCGTCCTGCGTATCGAGTTCCAGCGTGATCGGCTGCCCGTCGATCGACAAACCCCGCGCATTGATTTCTTCCACCGCGAGCCGGGCGGCGTTTTCACTGTCCTGGCCAAGATGCGCCTCGTCGCCCTGCAACGGCGCCGCATGGCCGATCCGGACGACTCGCGCCGCCACGCCGGCACCCGATGCCGCCGAGTTCGCCCCGGCTGCCGCCGCACGGGATGCGGCATCGACTGCACCGCCCGATGCCGCCGGCCCCGAGGCGGCTTCCGGTGCCGCAGCCCCCTGCGGGACGGCCTGCGCGGTATCCGTCGCGCCGGCATCCTTCTTCCCGCAACCGGCCAGCAGCAGCACGGTCGCGACAGGCACCGCGTGAATCCACCTCAAGGGCATCGACGACTCCAGAAGCAGCGCTTCGCACCCCTGTACGAATGTTCCGCCCTTCAAAACCGGCGAATTGTACCTTCATTTAATGAACGTGCAATATTGGTTGCAACCCGTGGTTCGAAGGGGTTGCAACTCTTGAAGAACGGTTGCACCGGACGTCGACGAAGCGATGCGACGAGGGAGAATCGACAAGCACCAAAATCGTGCAGCCAGACGAGGTGGAAGTTCGTGGCGAACGCTTTCACAATGGTCGTCAGGGAACCGAAAATACGCCGGGCTCGGCATGGCACTCTCATGGGATGAGAGAGAACGCCCCATTAAGGTGCGTTTTCATGGGTTCGGACCCCTTGCGAACGCCCTCTTTTATTAGAATATTAATTCTAGAGTTGCATCGACAAAGGATTTTTTCCCGGCCCTGCACGATTTTCCACACGGCATGCGAACCGCGCGCGTCCGGACTCAGGACAACCCGCGCGGCAGCGGAAACGAGATGTTTTCCTCGATGCCTTCGAGCGGCCGCACGCTACGTACGCCGAACTCGTGAATGCGCGCGATCACCGACTGCGCGAGCACTTCGGGCGCCGATGCCCCCGCCGTGACGCCGATGCGTTTCTTGCCGGCGAACCAGCTCGGATCGAGTTGTTCGGGCGCATCCACCATGTAGGCGGGCACACCCAGCTTTTCGGCCAGTTCGCGCAACCGGCTGGAGTTCGAACTGTTGGGGCTGCCGACGACGATCACGACGTCGCAACGTGGCGCCATGAATTTCACCGCATCCTGACGATTCTGCGTCGCATAGCAGATGTCCTGCTTCTTCGGCTCGCGAATCAGCGGAAAACGCGCCTTGAGCGCGGCGATGATCTCGGCGGCGTCGTCGACCGACAGGGTCGTCTGCGTGACCAGCGCGAGGCGCGACGGATCGCGCACCTCGAGCTGGGCGACGTCGGCGGCGCTCTCGATCAGGTGCATGCCCGACGGCGTCTGCCCCATCGTGCCCTCCACTTCCGGGTGACCGCGATGGCCGATCATGACGATTTCATATTCGTCGGCGCGCATCTTCGCGACCTCGACGTGCACCTTCGTCACCAGCGGACAGGTCGCGTCGAAGACCCGCAGTCCGCGCGTCTCGGCCTCGGCGCGCACCGCGCGGGACACGCCATGCGCGCTGAACACCAGCGTGTTGCCCGCCGGCACGTCCTCCAGCGATTCGATGAAGATCGCGCCCTTGCGCCGCAGGTCCTGAACGACATAGGCGTTGTGGACAATCTCGTGACGCACGTAGATCGGCGCGCCGAACATCGCGATCGCGCGTTCGACGATCTCGATCGCGCGATCGACGCCGGCGCAGAAGCCCCGGGGTTGCGCGAGGACGATTTCGCCGTCGCCGTCCGGCAGGGACTGGGGGGCGTTCTGGAGCACGCTCAGTTCAGCGTTCATGTTTGCTTCCTAATGAATCAAAGGATACCGATGACCTGGACCTCGAAGGTCAAGGCCTGCCCGGCGAGCGGATGATTGAAGTCGAACAGCGCGGACGTCTCGCCCACTTCCTTGAGCACGCCGGCATACCGTCCGCCGCCCGGCGCGTTGAACTCGATCAGATCGCCGGGCGTGAAGTCCTCGCCGACCATGCTGTTCGCGCGCAGGGTCGTCATCGACACGCGCTGGATCAGGTCGGGGTTGCGCGGCCCGAACGCCTCCTCCGGTTTCAACTGAAAGACAGGGTGGTCGCCGGTTTTCAGGCCGATCAGAATGTCTTCGAGCGAGGGCGCGAGCTGCCCGGCACCCAGCAGCAGCGTGGCGGGCTTCTCGGGGAAGGTGTTGACGATGTCGGCGCCATCCGCCATGGACAAGCGGTAATGCAGCGTGACGTGCGAGCCGGGCTTGATCCGGGCAAGGTCGATGAGCGTCATGAAAGGGGGTCCGGTGGGCCGGCGCGGAAAATTCGCGTTGCGGACGGTGACAGACCGTCATTGTAAGCCAGGCGGCGTGTCCCGGCTGCGGCATCCGGACCACAGCCGGACCACAGCCGGGTCGCAGCCGGGTCGATCGGAAAACGAAGAGGAGAAGGACCGCCATGACAATCGATATCCCCGATATCGCCGCTGCCGCCGCTGCCGTCGACGCCCGGCCCGGACACGAGGCGACGGGCGCGCCCGTGCGGCGAGCGTCCGGGCCGCGCGGCGGCCGATCCGCGCGGCGCGCCCGTACTGGTGGCGACGCGACGCTTCCCTATACCCCGCCCGACGGGTACGCGGGCGGCATCCGCCATTGGCCGGCCGCCGAGCGGCCGCGCGAACGTCTGTACGCGTCCGGCGCCCAGGCCTTGAGTGACGGCGAACTGCTGGCGTTGTTCGTGCGCACCGGCATTCCGGGCCGCAATGCGGTCGACGTGGGCCGCGCCATGCTGCAGCGTTTCGGCTCGCTGGGCGAGATGCTCGATGCCGACGCGGCGCAACTCGCCACGGTCGCCGGCCTGGGGCCGGCCAAGATCGCGCAACTGCAGGCGATCAGCGAGATCGTCAAACGCTCGCTCGCACAGCGCATCGCGCGCGGCACCGTGTTCGGCTCGCCGTCCGATCTGGGCGACTACCTGCAGTTGCTGATCGGCGGACGCCCGCACGAAGTGTTTTTCTCGCTGTACCTGGACAGCCGTCATCGCCTGGTGCGCGTGGAGGAATCGTCGCGCGGCACGCTCACGCAAACGGCCGTCTACCCGCGCGAGATCGCCCGCGCCGCGTTGCAGTTCAATGCCGCCGCGCTGGTCGTCGCGCACAATCACCCGTCCGGCGACATCCAGCCCAGCGAGTCGGATCGATTGCTGACACGCCGGCTGAAAAGCGCGCTGGACCTGCTCGACATCCGTCTGCTCGACCATTTCATCGTCTCCCGCGATGCGCGGCTTTCGTTCGCGGAACACGGCTGGCTATGACGAAAAGAAGGGGGACCGGCAGGGAAACAGGCGGCCATGCAACGAATTACGGACAAAGCATTTGATTCGCCTGCAGTTTCTCTGTTAAAATCTTCGTCTTTGTTCCGGCCTGGCCCGGATGCCCGAATTCAGAGGCCGAATTCAAGCGGAGCCGTTTTGGGGACGCGCGAGCGGAATCAAACGCGAATTCTAGCGGATCCGATGAGCAGGCTATTCAAGCGAATTCAGCGTACTAGGAGTGCTTCATGGCACGCAAATGCATCGTGACGGGGAAAGGGCCGATGGTCGGCAACAACGTTTCCCACGCCAACAACAAGACCAAGCGTCGT
>JBPBQT010000365.1:0-13219 GCA_050955065.1 Janthinobacterium lividum
CTTGCGCGTGCGACCAAAGTCTACGTTTTGTCAAAAAAGATACATGACGAAATAAGCCCCCATCATCCCCAAGTGGACTACCTTACGTTCACAAGGGAAAAGTCCCGCTTCCAAGCGAAACCGCCCAACAACCAATGCATCAACATCGCCTTGATCGGCTTTTGCAAAAGCCCGGCCTTCTCTGCGAGTCTGGCGTATTTGAAAGAGGCCCTCTCGGCGTTGAAAAGCATGGGCATCGATGCGACGCTCACGTACATAGGATCCCGGGAACAATTCGGACTCTCGACAGACCAGTTTGGGAACGATATACGATTCACCGGTTTCAAGAACGACAACGATCTAAGGGATGCGGCCCTTGCCGATGCCCATGTCGCATTTCTATCGGGGCCTTCCGAAGACCCCGAAAGTGACTTCAGATCGAAATACTCCGTTACGTCACGCATACTGGATTTCATGGCGGTGGGGCTTCCCACGATCGCGGTCGCACATCCCGACTCGGCAACGGCGGACTTCCTGAAAGCGCCCCCGTTCAAGGCGATTCACCTCGGTCGAAACACCCGCGATATCGTCGAGGCGCTTGTCCGGATGACTTGCCCGGAACACTGGCTGGCGATCAACCAGGCGACGCTGGAAGGGTTCGCGTTATATCTGGCATCGAACTTCCCCAAGGAAAAACTCAAGGAGGCGCTCACCCACATAGGGCGCCTATCCGTATAGGGCATTTATCGACGTTTTCGCTGCCGATACGGCGCAGATTCCTCGCGCCCCGCATCGCGGATCGCCCAATGCGAGGTTTATCCGAGGTGCGCAGTGTCGGGCATGTACTCCGCGCTCCACTGCGCGGCCAACGCGGCGCAGCCATGCAACGCGATGCGCCGGGTCTCGAAATCGATCAGCACGATGCGTTCGAAACCCGTGGGTGCCGGTGGGCGCTCGGCGGTACGTCCGTCGCTCAGCACCACCAGAATATCGTGCGTCGCGGCGTCGGGCGCGTCGCGCGACTCGCGCGCGGCACGCAAACGCACCAGCGCTGCCAGCCCGAGCGCGAGTGGCGTGCCGCCGCCGCCGCCGATCGGTTCGATCCAGTCCGCGTGCCACGCCTCGTCCCATTCACGATTCCCGTTACGGGTCGGCCATCGCCCGTGCGAATCCGCGGATCCATGGCCACTTTCGCGACGCGGGGCGGCGTTCCGACCGCGCACCCGGTGATCCGGCAACGGCCCCGGACCGAACCGCACCTCCGCCCGCCCGCCACCGAAACATACGAGCGCGACCTGCGCGCGCTCGCGGCGCAGCGGCCGCAACCAGCCGGCCAGGCAGCCCTTCGCCCGCGCCAGTGCGCCGCCGCCCACCATCGACGCCGAGCAGTCAAGCAGGAAGAAATAACGCCGTAGCGGCGGCACGCGCGGTATGCGCCAACGCAGATGATGACGTCGCAGCGGCGCACGGCCCTTTTCCAACAACGTGGGTAACCAGTCGATCAGACCGGCTGACCGGTCCGGGCGTGCCGCCGCCGGCGCCAGCCTTCCTTGCGCAGCACGTTGCCGCACGGGCCCTCGGAGCACCGCCCGCCGCCGCGCGACGGGCGCGGGTAATGCGTCCGTCGCGCGGCGGCTCAGGCTTTTTTTGCGGGAAGCGGCCTCACCTGCTTGACGCGCGCGCTCGGCACCGGCGTCGGCGCGACGTAACCCCAGTCCCTGCCATCGTCGTCATCGCCGCCGTCGTCCGTCGCGGCGCTCGATACGCCGGAAGGCGAGCCGCGGCGCGCGCGATCCGCCGCGGACTCGTCGCGCAACGCGGCATCATCCGCGCGACCGCGAGCCGCATCCGGACGGCTCCCCGGGTTTTTCGCGCCATCGCCTTCCCCCCCCGCCTCGCCAGTCCTGTCGGCCCCGCCGTTCACCCCGCCATCGATCCCATCGATTCCATCGGTCGCATCGCTCATCCCATCGGGCACCCCATCCCCGACCTTGCCCTCTGCGCGCCGATGCCACAGCACCAACTCCGCGACCCGATCCACGTGCGCGACCGTCACCGCGGCGGCGTTCTCCAGCACCGCAAGCGCCCGCGCCGCCTTCAACATCACGAGATCGGCGCGCATTCCGTCGACACCCGCCGCGATGCACAGGCGGCTCACGCGTGCGTGCACCGCGTCGTCGAAGCCCAGGCGCGCGAGACCCTGCCGCGCCTGGCCAAGCAGCGCGGCCAACGCGTGCTGCGCGTCGGCGTACGCGCCGCAGAAACCCGTCGCATCGGCGTCATACGCAAGACGCGTCCTGACGATCTGCTGACGCACCAGAGGATCGGTGCAATTCTCCAGCGCGACCGCGAGGCCGAAGCGGTCGCTCAGTTGCGGGCGCAACGCGCCTTCCTCGGGGTTCATCGTGCCCACCAGCACGAAGCGTGCGGCGTGCTGGTGCGAGACACCTTCGCGCTCGATCGTGTTGACGCCGCTCGACGCAACGTCGAGCAACGGGTCCACCAGATTGTCCGGCAAAAGATTGACTTCGTCGACGTACAGCACGCCGCCGTGCGCACGCGCCAGCAAGCCTGGCGCGAAGCGCACGCTGCCATCGCGCAGCACCGCTTCCAGATCGAGCGTGCCGATCAGCTGGGCCTCGCTCGCGCCCAGCGGCACGTTCACGAAGCGCCCCTCGGGCAGCAGGCCGGCCAGCGCGCGCGCGCTCGTCGACTTGGCCGTGCCACGTGGTCCGCTGATCAGGACGCCGCCGATGCCCGGGTCCACCGCGACGAGTTGCAGTGCCAGCTGCAGGCGTTCCTGGGCCACCAGCGCGGTGAACGGAAACGGCGGCGGCGCGAAAGAAGACGCCGGGAGAGTGGCGGGATCGTGCGTCATGAAAGCTGTTCCAGACGTTGTTCGGCGGCCAGCAGATGCCCCCGCACCTGCTCGTGATACGCGCCGGGATGTTCCCAGAGGCCGCGCTGCATCGCTTCGAGCAGACGCTCGCAGATCGCATGCAGCGCCTGGGGGTTGCTGCGCGCGAGAAACGCGCGCGTCGCCGCGTCGTTCAGATAGGCGTCGGTCACCAGCGCGTACTGATGGTCGCTCACCACGCGCGCGGTGGCGTCGTACCCGAACAGGCAATCGACCGTGTCGGCCAGTTCCGCCGCGCCCTTGTACCCGTGCCGCTTCACGCCGTCGAGCCACTTCGGGTTGACCGCGCGCGAGCGGACCACGCGCGCGATCTCCTCGCCCAGCGTGCGGATGCGCGGTACGTCGGCCTGGCTGTGGTCGCCGAGATAGACCGCCGGCTGCTCGCCGGACAGGTGCCGCACCGCCGCCGTCATGCCGCCCTGGAACTGATAGTAGTCGTTCGAATCGAGCACGTCGTGCTCGCGATTGTCCTGGTTCTGGAGGACCACGTCCAGCGTCGCCAGACGTTCGCCGAACACCGTCGCGGCTTCGGCGCCGTCGTGCGCCATCGAATACGCGTAGCCACCGGCTGCCTGATACGCGGCGGCGAGATCGCCGTCATCCTGCCAGTGCCCGCCGTCGATCGCCGATTGCAGCCCGGCGCCGTAGCTGCCCGGCCGGGAACCGAAGACCCGCCAGCCGGCGCGTTCCCGGGCCGCGTCCGGCGCGACGCCGCGCGCCACCCAGGCGTCGCGCTCCCGCATCACGCGCGCGCGGATCGGGTTCTCGTCCTCGGGTTCGTCGAGTTCGGCCACCGCCTGCACCGCCGCGTCGAACAGATGCATGACATTGGCGAACGCGTCGCGGAAAAACCCGGAGACGCGCAGCGTGACGTCGATCCGCGGCCGGTTGAAGATGGTGATCGGCAGGATCTCGAAGTCGCTCACGCGGTGGCTGCCCGCGGCCCAGCGCGGACGCACGCCGATCAGCGCGAACGCCTGCGCGATGTCGTCGCCGCCGGTGCGCATCGTCGCGGTACCCCAGACCGAGAGTCCGATCGCGCGGGGAAAATCGCCGTGTTCCTGCAAATGCCGCTCGACCAGCTGGTTCGCCGACTTCAGGCCGAGCGCCCACGCCGACTGCGTGGGGATCGCCCGCGTGTCGACCGAATAGAAATTGCGTCCGGTGGGCAGCACGTCGGGCCGGCCGCGCGACGGCGCGCCGCTGGGCCCCGGGGGCACGAAGCGTCCCGCCAGGCCGCGTGCCAGTTGATGCATTTCCTGCGGGCCGCACGCGTCGAGGCGGGGGGCAAGCTGCGTCGCGATGCGCGCCAGCACCTGGACGGTGCGAGGCAGGGTGGCCAGTGCCTGATCCAGCGCAGGCGCGGGGTCGGCGTTCGGGTCGAAGGCGGAATCTGCGAAGGGGTCGGCGTTCGGGTCGGCGTTCGGGTCGGCGTTCGGGTCGGCGTTCGGGCCGGAAGCGGAGTCGGAATCCGCGCCGGGGTGGGCTGTCGTCTCGACGGCACTTGCTACTGCGCCGCCCCCGGCGCGCTCCCCCGCGTGTTCCAGCAAGGCCAGCGCCAGCAGTTCGAGCCGCTCGCGCGTATCGCCGTGATGCCGCCACGGCGCGTGCGTGCACGCCATCAGCAACGCGGGTCGCGGACCTTCCCACGGTTGCGCCGGATCGCCCTGCAAAGGATCGAAACCGTCGCCGAGCGCCAGATCCGCGGCGAGCGCGGCGAGCAGACCCGCGCGCACGCCCTTGCCGTCGCCCACCGGAAAACGGCTCAGCGCCAGCAGCGTGTCGCGGCGCTGCACACCGGCCGGCGACACCCCGAAGGTATGCAGACCGTCGCGGATCTGCGCCTCCTTCAACTCGCACAGATACGCGTCGGCGCGGTTCAGCAAGGCATCCTCGGCATCGGGATCGGTCGGCAACGCGAGTCCGAGCTCCTGATGCAGGCGGTGCTCGACGATGGTCGCGAGGATCGTGCGGCGCAGCAGCTTCGCGCGGCGCGGGTCGACCAGCAGCGCGTCGTAGTACTCGTCGACCTGGCGTTCGAGATCCTGCAACGGTCCGTAGCTTTCCGCGCGCGTGAGCGGCGGCATCAGGTGATCGATGATCACCGCCTGCGCGCGCCGCTTCGCCTGGCTGCCCTCGCCCGGGTCGTTGACGATGAACGGGTACAGGTGCGGCATCGGGCCGAGCGTCAGATCCGGCCAGCAGCTCGCCCCCAGCGCCACGCTCTTGCCGGGCAGCCATTCCAGATTGCCGTGCTTGCCGACATGGACCACCGCGTCCACCGCGAAGGTCTGCCGCAGCCACAGATAAAAGGCCAGATACGCGTGCGGCGGCACGAGCTGCGCATCGTGGTAGCTCGCATAGTCGCCCGCGCCGCGGCTGCGCGATGGCTGGATGCCGACGAACACCCGGCCGAAACGCCAGCCGGCAATCATGAAACGGCCGTCGCGCACCGTCGGGTCGTCCTCGGGCGCGCCCCATTGCGCGGCGAGCGCCGCCTGCACCGCGTCCGACAGCGCGGCGAGCGCCTGTCGGTAATCGGCCATCGACAGGCTCTGGAACGCCGCGCGGGCCTCCCGCGTCGTCGGATCGTTGGTGACGCCGCGCGTGAGATGCGCCATCAGCGCCGCGCCGTCCGCCGGCGGCGCATCGACGCGATAGCCCTGCGCGGCCAGCATCGCCAGGATGCCGGCCACCGACGCCGGCGTGTCGAGCCCGACGCCGTTGCCGATCCGGCCCTCGCCCAGCGGATAATTGGCCATCACCAGCGCGAGCCGCTTGCGCGCGTTCGGCAACGTGCGCAGGCGGCACCAGCGGCGGCTCAGTTCCGCGACGAACGCGATCCGCTCGTGATCGGGCTGGTAGCGCACGACGTCGACCTGCGTCAACGGGCAGTGGTACGCGAGCCCCTTGAAGCTGACCGCGCGCGTGATGATGCGTCCGTCGACTTCCGGCAGCGCGATATGCATCGCGACGTCGCGCGCGCGCAGGCCCTGCTCGTCGCGCAACCAGTCGTCGCGGTTCGCGCCGCTGAGGATGAGTTGCAGCACGGGGGCGTCGCCGGCCAGCGCTTCGACACTGTCGCCGGTGCCCGCCAGCCCCGGGAACGACGCCGGCAGCGGATCGGCCCGACCGTCGCGCGCGATCGCCGCCGCGGCGAACGCGGTGGTGTTCAATACCAGCGCGACCTGCTGTTGCGCGCACAGCCAGCGCACGCCGGCAACGCTTGCCGGATCCTTCAGCGACGTCACCGCGACCGGCAACGGGTTCAGCCCGGCGCGCTCGAGCGCCGCGGCGATCGTCTCGAAGACGTCCGTATTGCCCGACTGCAGATGCGCACGGTAGAACAGGATTGCCACCGTGGGCGCGTCCGCACGCCAGCGCGACCGCCACGGCGCGATCGACAGGTGGCGGCACCCGTTGCCAGCGCACCCTTTGCCGTCGCACGACTTGCCATTGCATGCCCTGCCGTCGCACGCATCGCCATTGCACCCCTTGCCGCGACCTGCCCCGGCGCAGGACCCAACCGGGGCATTGTCCCCCGCGGGCGGCAAAACCGACAGCGGCGGGAGCGCTTCCGGCGGCGCGGGAGGCCGACCCCAACCCAGCCCGCGATACGCGAGACAGCGCAGGAAGGCGTCGGCGTTGCGCGGACCGCCTTCGCGCAGATAACGCCACAACTGGTGACACAACGCGGGATCGGCCGTGCTTTTGGCGGTGAGCGCCGGGTCGTCCTGCAGGTCTCCGGAAAACATCACCAGCAACTGCCTGCGCCGCGCCGCGAGATCGGTGAGCCGCTCGATCCCGTACGGCCAGTACGCCTCGCCGCCCAGATGATCGACGACGACGACCTCCGCGTGCCGCAGCACGTCCTCCTCGTAGAAATCGACCGAAGCCGGCTGGCGCAGGAAAGCCAGGTTCGCGAGCCGCAGCGTCGGGCGCTCCGGTTCGAGACGCGCGTACGCCGCCGCCAGCAACGACAGCGTCGTGTCCGCCGAGCTGAGCACGACGATGCGCGCGGGCGTCTGGTCGATGCGCACGACGCCCGCGCTGTCCTCGACGAAACCGCCGGGCGTGGTGCGCAGCAGATGCATCGCTAGCGACCCGCCGCGCCCGATAGCGCCGCGTCGAACGCCTGTTGCAGGCGCGCGGCGTCCAGATCCTCGCCGATCAGCACGAAATGGCTCGTCGGCAGTGTCGGGGTCGCCTCGCGCTGCGCCACTTCGTCCGCCCGCCAGCGGCGGTCGAAATAGCTGTCGAAGCGTTTGCCCACGCCCTGCACCACGAGGCGCATCGGCGCGGCGGGCAACGCCGCGAAACCCTTCACGCGATAGATCGTGTGCGCCTCGACCAGCACGCCCAGCGCCGCGAGCAGCGGCTCGCGCGCGCTCACCGTCGCGCTGACGACCACCGAGTCGAAGTCGTCGTGGTGGTGATCGGGATCGTCCGCCGAGCCGTGATGGTCCTCGCGCAGATGGATCGTCTCCTCGGACGCCGACCCGAGGCCGAGCAGCGCGTGCAGATCGATGCGGCCCAGGCTCGCGGGCACGATCTTGACCTGCGCCGGAATCTCGCCGCGGATCAGCGTTTCCACGGCCTGCTGCTGCCCGGGCGCGAGCAGATCGGTCTTGTTCAGGATCACCAGGTCCGCCGACCCCAGCTGGTCCTCGAACAGTTCGTGCAGCGGCGACTCGTGGTCGAGGTTCGGGTCGGCGCGGCGCTGCGCGTCCACCGCCGTGGGATTCGCCGCGAACTGCCCGCTCGCCGCGGCCGGACCGTCCACCACGGTGATCACCGCGTCCACGGTGAAGCTGTTCTTGATCGTCGGCCAGTTGAACGCCTGCACCAGCGGCTTGGGCAACGCCAGGCCGGACGTCTCGATCAGCACATGATCGATGTCCGCGCGCCGCTCGACCAGCGCCTCCATCACCGGAAAGAACTCCTCCTGCACGGTGCAGCACAGGCAGCCGTTCGCCAGTTCGTAGAGCTGGCCGCGGCTCTCGACGATCTCGATGCCGTCGCCGGTCTCGACCTCGCAGCCGATGCCGCAGCCTTTGAGGATCTCGCCGTCGATGCCGAGCTCGCCGAACTCGTTGACGATCACGGCGATCCGCACGCCCTTCGCATGCGTGAGGATGTGGCGCAGCAAGGTCGTCTTGCCGCTGCCGAGAAAACCGGTCACCACGGTGACGGGAATCTTGCGGGTCTGCGCGGGGGTTTGCAAATGACGCTCCTGGGCGCTGGCTTGCGCGCCGTCCGGGCGCCTCCGTGCCCGCGGGGCGGCCGGCCGCAGGCGTCGGGCGTCGTGGCCCTGGGCCGGAAACGCGGGACGGTGCGACGTGGACGCCATGCGCGGGCCTGCCCCGGGGATGAAGGAGGCAGGAGGCGGGGACGACGACAAGTGAAAATCGATCGAATCCAAAACGAACGGCGCGCACCGCATCCCCGCGGTGCCCGTTCACGTACGCTACGGCCGGTATCCGGGCTAGCGAACACGCCGCCCGGCCTTCCCATGCGATGTCGCGCACAGTGGCGGAGGAGGCGGCGCTGCCGCGCTGACGCGCGGCGTTCGCTTACCGTTGCGGGGGCAGCGCAGGTTGGCGGCGCGCCTGCGCGATGCCGCTTCCTGCTTCCCGTTTAACCTCGCCGGACGACCGTCGGCGTGGGCACCGTAACGCGTGTCAGTCTAGGCGCGCGCGCGGGTGGCGTCAAGGCGGCAACAAAGCCGCGACGATGTGCTATCTTTAGCGCCCGGAGCCGCCATATGATCGTGTACACCATCGGCCTGGGCTGCCGCCGCGGGAGCAGCGTCGCGGCCATCGCGGCGGCGGTCCGCGCCGCGCTGGGCGAGTGCTGGTACGCGATTCTGCTGCCGCAGGCATGCGAGGCCAGCCATCCCGCTACTGACGTCGCCGTCGCCACCGTCGCCGCCTCCCACGCCGTCTCGGCGCGGCCCCAAAGCGCCGCGCCGCGCGCCGGCGTGCAGCTGGCGACACTCGACGCGAAGGCCACAGAGCCGGGTCTGCTGGCCTATTGCGCGCGCCACCGCCTGCCATTGCGGCTGTTCTCGCCCGAAACGCTGGCCCGGGGAACCGCCCACGCCGGCGCGGCGCGCGGCATGGCGGTCTCGCCGCCTTCCGACGCGGTGCGCACGCGTTTCGGCATCGACGGCGTCTGCGAACTCGCGGCGCTGTCTGCGTCGCCGCAAGGCGTGCTGCTCGTGCGCAAGACATCGCTGCACGGCGTATCGGTCGCGCTGGCGGGTCCGGCGGCGACGGACCCTGCCGCAGCAAGCCCCCCTACCCTCACTGACGATCGACGATGAAAACGGACCCCGACGCACACCAGCGGATGACACAACGGCGCAAGGAAGGCTTCGACAAGAAACAGGCCGCCGCGCACCAGGAAAAAGGCCTGTTGATCGTCAATACCGGCACCGGCAAAGGCAAGACCACCGCCGCGTTCGGCATGGCGGTGCGCGTGCTCGGACACGGCATGCGGCTGGGTGTCGTGCAATTCATCAAGGGCGCGCTCTACACCTCGGAGCGCGATTTCCTCGGGGCCTTCCCCGACTGCGATTTCGTCACGATGGGGGACGGTTATACCTGGAACACGCAGGATCGCGCCGCCGATATCGCCACCGCGCGCCGCGGTTGGGACGAAGCGCGGCGCATGATCGAGAGCGGCGAGTACCGGATGGTCGTGCTCGACGAACTGAACACCGTGCTGAAATACGACTATCTGCCGCTCGACGACGTGCTGGCGGTGCTCGCCGCACGGCCGCCGATGCTGCACGTCGTGGTCACGGGCCGTCATGCGGCGGACGCGATGATCGAGGCCGCCGACCTCGTCACCGAAATGCGGGTGATCAAGCATCCGTATCGCGAGCAGGGCATCAAGGCGCAACCCGGCGTCGAATACTGAGCGGCGCCGCCGCGGGCGCAGGCCCGGCACCGCCGTCAACCGCCGTCGGTCGTCGACGGGCAGCCGTCAGCCGCCAATCGTCAACCCGCCCGCGCTCACGCGTAGACCGTCCGTAAGCAACCCGTGCGCCTCCGCGCGCCCCCGACTTCCCTTTTCCTGCCATGAACCACGATTCGCTCTCCTGCCCGGCACTTTTCATCAGCGCGCCGGCGTCGAACCAGGGCAAGACCACCATCACCGCCGCGCTCGCGCGTCATCATCGGCGGCAGGGCCGGCGCGTACGGGTGTTCAAGACCGGGCCGGATTTCCTCGATCCGATGATCCTGGCGCGCGCCGCCGGCTCGCCGGTGTACTCGCTGCATCTGTGGATGGTCGGTGAAACCGGCTGCCGGCAACTGCTGGCGCGCGCCGCCGCCGACGCCGACCTGATCCTGATCGAAGGCGTGATGGGCCTGTTCGACGGCAAGCCGAGCGGCGCCGATCTCGCCACCCGCTTCGGCGTGCCCGTGCTCGCCGTCATCGATGCGCAGGCGATGGCGCAGACCTTCGGCGCGATCGCCTTCGGCCTCGCGAATTTCCAGCCGGACCTGCCGTTTCACGGTGTGTTCGCGAATCGCGTCGGCACGCAGGGGCACGCCGACACGCTGGCCGCCGCGCTGCCACCGACGCTGCGCTGGTGCGGGCATATGCCGACCGCCGCCGATATCGCGTTGCCGGATCGGCATCTGGGGCTGACGCAGGCCGACGAGATCGACGACCTGGATGCGCGCCTGGACCGCGCAGCCGACGCGATCGGCCGCACGCCGCTGGCCGAATTGCCGGCGCCGGTGTCTTTCGACGCAGCCCCGGCCCGCGCGCCGGACGCCGACGTCGCCGCGCAGACCGGGGGACGCCGCCTGCTCGAGGGCCGGCATATCGCCATCGCGCGCGATGCCGCGTTCTCCTTTCTCTATCCCGCGAATCTCGACTTGCTCGCCAGCCTGGGCGCGCAACTCAGCTATTTCTCGCCGCTGCGCGACGAGCCGGTGCCCGCCGGCGCGCACGCCCTCTTTCTGCCGGGCGGCTATCCGGAACTGCATCTCCCGCAACTCACCGCCAACGCCCGGACCCAGGATTCCATCCGGGCGCACGCCGCCGCGGGCCGCACGATCGTCGCCGAATGCGGCGGCATGCTCTACCTGCTGGACCGGCTGCGCGACGCGCAGGGCGGGGACTGGCCCATGCTCGGGCTGCTGCCGGGCGAAGCGGCGATGCAGCCCCGCCTGGTCGCCCTCGGCATGCACCGGCTGCCCACCGCCTGCGGGGAACTCACCGGCCACACCTTTCATTACTCGCGCGTGAGCACGCCGCTCGATGCCTGGAACACCACCCGGCACGCCACCCGCGATACGCCGGGCGAAGCCGTCTACCGCGTCGGGCCGATCCTCGCGACCTATTTCCATGCCTACTGGCCGTCGAATCCCGACGCCGCCGCCGCCCTTTTCAATGGAACCGCCCCATGAGCGAAACCCGACCGAGCGCCGCGACCGCCGCGACCGCCGTAGAACCCGTCACCCTCCCCGTTCCCTCCAGCCGCGACATCCTGCCGCTGGCGCTGACCGTGGCGCGCGCCGGCGCGCAGAACCCCGTGGGTTCGCCCTGCACGAACGTGTGCCGGCTCGATGCCGAGACCCGCACCTACTGCATCGGCTGCCAGCGCAGCCGCGCGGAGATCAAGGGCTGGAAAACGATGGACGACGCCGCGAAGACGCGGACTCTCGGGCAGTTGCTGGCCCGCGAGCAATACGCGCCGCGCTAACGGCGCAGCACGCTCCGGTTTTCCCGAGTCGATGCCGAAAGCATCGACCTCGACGTCGAGATACGCTTGCCCTTCAGCTTTGCCGAGCCGTACCGTTAAACAGGCATGACACGCCGCGAGGAAAAAACCGACAAAGGTTTCTTTCTTCTCGCCCGGCAATGCCCTTAGACTGATTCGACGATCACCCGACACGTTCTCCCATGCCCATTTTCCCTCTTCCGTCCCGACGAGCGTTGTCCGTCGTCCTGATCGCCAGCGCCAGCGGGCTTGCGGGTGCGGCAATGCCCGTGTATGCCGCGCTGGGCGGCGACCGGACCACGGTCACGCTGGACCGCAGCGCACTGGGCCCGGGCAACGGTTCGGTCACGGCGTCCGTCAAACAGGCTGCGACGGCCGGCACCACGGCGGCGTCTGCCACGACGACCGCGGCCTATACCGTCACGACGATCACGACGGACGCCGGAACCGTCGTCAACGAGTATGTCAGCAGCGCCGGGGTCGTGTTCGCGATCGCCTGGTCCGGGCCGCAGATTCCCAATCTGCGGCAGTTGCTGGGGGACTATTTCTCGACCTATGCCGCCGCCAACGCCGCACAGGCCGCCTCGGAGCCCGGGATCGGACGCGGTCCGTCGCAGATGACGGGCGATGACCTCGTCGTGCATTCCGGCGGACGGATGCGCGGGTTTCAAGGTAACGCCTACCTGAAAAGCCGGCTCCCTGCCGGTTTCGATGTCGATAGCATTCGCTGAGCGGAGCCGCACGTGAGCATAAAATCCTGTTTCGTCGCCATTCTCGCGACGTTGTCCCTGGCATCGTGCGGTGGCGGTGGCGGCAGCAGCAACAGCGCTTCGACGAGCACCACCACCGGTTCGTCCACCACGACGGCGGCGACGACGATCGCGAACAACGTCGCGACGATCACCGTCGGCGCGCCCGTGTCCGGCCTCAGCGCCCGTCATCCCAATCTTCCCTATGTGAGCGTCACGATCTGCGTGCCGGGCACGACCACCTGTCAGACGATCGACCATGTCATCGTCGACACGGGCTCGGTCGGACTGCGGCTGCTGGCCTCCGCGGTGACGCTCTCGCTGCCGGCGGTCACGACGGCGTCGAACCAGACCCTGGCCGAGTGCGTCCAGTTCACGAAAAGCTACAGCTGGGGGGCGGTGCGCAGCGCCAGCTATACCGTTGGCGGTGAAACCACCACCACGTCGACACCCGTTCACATCATTGGCGATGCGGCGGTGCCGACCGTTCCGGACGGATGCACGAATGCCGGAGGCACCGCGCAGAATACGGTCAACACCTTCGGCGCGAACGGTCTGCTCGGCGTCGGCCAGTTCCAGCAGGATTGCGGTTCCAGCTGCGTGAAAACCCCGAACGAGGCGTTTTACTACGGTTGCACCGGCAGTAGCTGCGCCGCGGTCACGCTGCCACTGGCGTCGCAGATCAAGCATCCCGCCAGACTGTTCTCTACCGACAACAACGGCACCGTCATCGTCCTGCCCGGCGTCGACGCGACCGGCGCGGTCACCGTCACCGGACAGCTGATCTTCGGCATCGGCACCCAGACCAACAATACGCTCGGTTCCGCGACGATC
>JBPBQT010000366.1:0-12605 GCA_050955065.1 Janthinobacterium lividum
TGGTTCGGCGGCCAGAAGCGCCCATGCGACATGTTCGCGCACCACCGCGCTGGGGTGTGCCGCCTGGCCACGCAGCGCCGCGACGATCGTCCGCCGCTGCGCGGGATCGAGCGCCGCGGGCGGCGCCGCCCGCAGCGCGTTGCCCAGACCCACCGCCAGATTGCGCAGCCACTGCGCATGGCCGATGCGGCGGATCGCGCTGCCCTCCAGCCGGGTGTCGAAATCCGCCTCGCTCCAGCCGAACAGGTCGAGCAGCGACGCCTGATCCAGGCCATTGCGCGTATCGAAGTCCGCGACCGGGGCGACTTTCGCGAACTTGTTCCACGGGCAGGCCGTCTGGCAGTCGTCGCAACCGTAGACGCGATTGCCGATCGCCGCGCGCAGCGGCTCCGGGATGCTGCCCTTGTGCTCGATCGTCAGGTAGGAGATGCAGCGCCGGGCATCCAGCCGGTACGGCGCGACGATCGCCCCGGTCGGACAGGCGTCGATGCAGCGGCGGCACTGCCCGCAATGGGCGCCGTCGGGCGGCGGCAGCGGCGACGGGTGCGGCGGATGCAACGGCAGCGGATGCGCCGGACGCTGCTCGACGCCGGCATCGATCCCGATAGCCTCGGCGACAGTCCCGGCAGTCCTGGCGGCAAGCACCTCCGCATCGGCCGGCAATGGCAGATCGACATACATCTCGCCGATGAAGAAGAACGAGCCGGCATCGCGCGCCAGCAGCAAGGTGTGCTTGCCACGCCAGCCGACGCCCGCGCGGCGCGCGAGCTCGACTTCCATCACCGGGGCGGAGTCGGTGAACACGCGATGGCCGAAGGGACCGATCTCGGCCGTGATGCGCTCCGCCAGGCGTTGCAGCCGTTGCCGCAGCACCTTGTGATAGTCGCGCCCCCGGGCGTACACGGAGACCACGGCCGCGGCCGGATCGGCAAGGCGCGCGCGCTCGCCGGCGCGCCAATCGCGCGCGCCCGCCGCGCCCGTGGCGTCCGCCGTGTCTTCCGCCATGCGGTCCGCCGCGTGGTCCGCTCCCAACACCGCCCCCGGCAGATAGGGCAGACGCACGCTGATCACCCGCAGCGTGCCCGGCACCAGCTCCGCCGGGCGGGCGCGCCGGACGCCGTGTTTTTCCATATAATCCATGTCGCCGTGGTAACCTGCATCGAGCCAGGATTGCAAGCCGTCTTCGGCGTCGGACAGATCGATATCGCTGATGCCGACGGCGTCGAAGCCCAGCTCGCGTGCCCAGGTCTTGATGCGCGCGGCCAACGCCGATAGCGCCGACGCGGTCAGCACGGACGCCGGCGGCGCGACGGTCGCGCACACGCCGGACGCCGCGCCGACGCCTGCCGGCGGTTGCGCGGCTGGCGGCGGCGCCAGTGGGTCGACCCCGACCGGTTTCCGGCCGTCGTCGCCCGGCTTTCGAAGCAATGAGTTCATCGCCGTCATTTTACGCAATGCCCGCCTCCCCGCCTGACGAATACCATTACGACCTGCCCGATGCCGCGGCCACCGACGCGCTCGCCTTCCGGTTCGCGCGCGCGGTCGCCGCCACCCATGACGCGTCGTCCCCGTCCGCCACGCTCGCGCCACGCACCGGCCTGCGGGTGCATCTGAGCGGCGACCTGGGCGCCGGCAAGACCGCGTTCGTGCGCGCGACGCTGCGCGCGCTGGGCCATGCGGGGCGGGTCCGCAGCCCCACCTACACGCTGGTCGAACCCTATGCGCTGCCCCTCGCGCACGGGACGCTGCACGTGCATCACTTCGACCTGTACCGTTTTTCGGACCCGGCCGAGTGGCACGAGGCCGGCTTCGACGAGTATCTTGAGCGCGACGCGCTCCATCTGATCGAATGGCCGGAGCGCGCCGACGGCGTGCTCGGTCCGCCCGATATTCTGCTCACCCTCGAGATCGTCGGCGAAGGGCGCGCGCTGCACGCGCGAGCCTGCACCGCCGTCGGGAGAACCTGTCTTCATGCTCTCGCCTGCTAATACCGCTCCCCCATGCTGATCAAGCCGTTTCGTTCCATCGAATCCGCCGCATCGGCGCCCCACCGCTGGGGACGCCGCAAGGTCCTGTACGCAGGCGCGTCGACCTTCGCGCTCGCGCTCGCGCCGCGCCTCGCCTGCGCCGCCTCGGTGATGGCGGTGCGGGTCTGGCCCGCCGAGGACTACACGCGGGTGACCATCGAGTCCGACCAGGAACTGAAATTCCAGCAACAGCTGCTGGCGAATCCGGACCGCCTGGTCGTCGACCTCGACGGCATCGACCTCGACAAGCCGCTGCGCGACCTGGTCGCGAAGATCGCGCCGAACGATCCGCAGATCGACAAGGTGCGCGTCGGTCAGTTCCAGCCGCACGTGGTGCGCCTCGTCTTCGACCTGAAGACGGCGGTCAAGCCGCAATCCTTCACGCTGCCGCCGGTCAGCAACTACCGGCACCGGATGGTGCTGGACCTGTACCCGGCCGTCGCGCCCGACCCCCTGCTCGCGCTGCTGCAGAAGAGCCAGGGCAAGGAACAGGCGCTGGCGCAACAGGCCACGCCGCCGCAGACCACGCTCTCCGGACCACAGGCCCCGGGCGACGACCCGGAGTCCTTCTTCCAGCGTTATGCGCAGGCGCAAAGCGGCACGCCGCGCGCGCCGGTGGCGCCGGCCGTGCCGGTGGCGCCGCCGGTGTTCGCGCAGGCGAAGCCGATCCTGCCGCCGGGCGCCGCGCCCGCGGCGCCGGCGCGGCGCCTGTCGCCGCAACTGGCGCTCGACGACTATGGTTTCAAGGGCCCGGGCAAGTCCGGCCCGAAGACGCTGCGTCTGCTGACGATCGCGATCGATCCCGGACACGGCGGCGAGGACCCGGGCGCCACCGGCATGACCGGCATGCACGAGAAGCACGTGGTGCTCGATATCGGCAGCAAGCTGCGCGAGAAGATCGATGCCGAGCCGAACATGCGCGCGATGATGACGCGCGACGACGATTTCTTCGTGCCGCTCAACGTGCGCGTGCAGAAGGCGCGCCGCGTCGGGGCGGATCTGTTCGTCTCGATCCACGCCGACGCCTTCACGACGCCGCAGGCGCGCGGTTCCTCGGTCTTCGCACTGTCCGACCGCGGCGCGAGCAGCGCCGCGGCGCGCTGGATGGCGGACAAGGAGAATTCGTCCGACACCATCGGCGGCGTGCCCACCGGCGGCATCCAGGACGTCGCGCTCACGCGCGCGCTGCTGGACATGTCGACCACCGCGCAGATCCGCGACAGCATGAAGTACGGCAGCTTCGTGCTGAACGAAATCGGCGGCATCAACAAGCTGCACAAGGGAGCGGTCGAACAGGCGGGGTTCGCGGTGCTGAAAGCGCCCGACATTCCGTCGGTGCTGGTGGAGACCGCCTTCATCAGCAATCCGGATGAAGAGTCGAAACTGAAGAGCGAGGCGTACCGGGATCAGATGGCGGATGCGATCCTGCGCGGCATCAAGAAGTACCTGGCCGCGCATCCGCCGCTGGCGAAGAACACGGTGGTGTAGGGACACCGCGGCGGCCAGCCGCCACGGCGGGTGGCCGCGCCGTGGCGCGTGCCGCGGCGCGGCCGTCGGGCCTCAACCCCGGGGCACGCCGCCGCGCTGCTTCCTGATCAGCTTCCAGATCGCGCCGCACACGAGCGGCACGACCGCCGCGAACACGCCGACCAGCACGATCACGTTCAGATACTGGCGCACGAATGGCAGATTGCCGAAGAAGTAGCCGGCGATCACCAGCGCGCCGACCCACAACACGGCGCCCAGCACGTTGAACATCTGGAAACGCACCATGCTCATGCCCGACACCCCGGCGATGAACGGCGCGAACGTGCGCACGACCGGCGCGAAACGCGCGAGCACGAGCGTCTTGCCGCCATGGCGCTCATAGAAGCCGTGCGTCTTGCGCAGCGCGTCGCGGTCGAGGAAACGCCAGTTCGAATCGAACACCTTCGGACCGATGAAGGAGCCGATCAGGAAATTCAGCGTATTGCCGAGCACGGCCGCCAGCAGCAGCAGGACGAGCAGCGTACCGAGCGACATCGCGCCACTGGCCGCGAATGCGCCGGCGATGAACAGCAGCGAATCCCCGGGCAGGAACGGCAGCACCACCAGACCGGTTTCGCAAAAGACGATCAGGAAGAGAATGGCATAGACCCAGCCGCCGTAATGCTGGATGAAAATGCCGAGAAACTTGTCGATGTGAATAAGCATCCCGACAAACTGCAAAAACGTGTCCAAAGCGCATCCTATTCGGTGAGGGGCGGTGGGGAAAAATCGGTGCCCAATCATACCGGAAAGCGTCCCGCGGACTGAAGTTTCACCGGCGCGTCGACCGGTGCCGTTCGTTATAATCGACGAATGCCCGACCACTCCCCTCCTCCATCGCCCGACGCCCCCGCCGTCGCCGTCGCTTCCC
This sequence comes from Janthinobacterium lividum, assembly GCA_050955065.1. GTDB lineage: Bacteria > Pseudomonadota > Gammaproteobacteria > Burkholderiales > Burkholderiaceae > Robbsia. The sequence goes on from JBPBQT010000366.1 coordinate 4,426, forward strand.
TGCCGCCCTCATCCGTGCCCGCGGATACGCCCGCCGGTCCGCCTGCCGATGCGCGCGACGCGACGGGCGGCGACATGCCGGTCGGCATGCCGGTCGATGGGCCGGTCGATGGGCCGGTCGATCAACCGGTCGATGCGCGGACCGACACGGCGTCAGGGATGCCGGCCGACATGCCGGTGGAACCGGCGCTCGACCTGCCCGTCGCGACGTCCTTCGCCACCCCGTCCGACGTGCCCGCCGCACCCGACACCGGCGCGGGCGCTGCCGGCCCGTCCCGCGCACCCGGCGGCACGCGGCGCGCGATGCCCGCGCCGCGCGCAATCCAGGCGCTGCCGGACCAGCTGGTCAGCCAGATCGCCGCGGGCGAAGTGGTCGAGCGTCCGGCGTCGGTGGTCAAGGAACTGGTCGAGAACGCGCTCGACGCGGGCGCGCGGACGCTGCGGGTCGTGCTCGAAAGCGGCGGCGTCAAGCGCATCAGCATCACCGACGACGGCGCCGGCATTCCGGCCGAGGAACTGCCGCTCGCGCTGTTGCGGCATGCGACGAGCAAGATCCGCTCGCTGCACGAGCTCGAAGCGGTGGCGACGCTCGGTTTTCGCGGCGAGGCCCTCGCGTCGATCGCCTCGGTCGCGCAGATGTCGGTGACGAGCCGTACCGCCGAAAGCGCGCACGCGACCCGGATCGAGGCCGACACCGGCATCCTGGCTCCCGCGGCCGGCGCGATCGGCACGACCATCGAGGTCCGCGAGCTGTATTTCAACACCCCGGCGCGGCGCAAGTTCCTGAAGAGCGAACAGACCGAATTCGGCCATTGCCTGGAAGTGGTCCGGCGCGCGGCGCTGTCGTTTCCCGCGGTGGCGATCTCGGTTCTGCACAACGGCCGCGCGGTCGAGCACTGGAACGTGGCCGAACCGATGCAGCGTATCGGCAAGGTCATGGGCGAGGGTTTCGCGCACGCCTATCTGCCGGTCGACGAGGCCGCCGGGCCGGTCGCGGTCTACGGCTGCGCGGGGTTGCCGACCACCAGCCGCGGACGCGCCGACCAGCAGTATTTCTTCGTCAACGGCCGCTTCGTGCGCGACCGTCTGCTCGCGCACGCGGTGCGCGCCGCCTATCAGGACGTGCTGCACGGCGACCGGTTCCCGGCCTACGTGCTGTTCCTCGACCTGCCGCCCGAAGCCGTCGACGTCAACGTCCATCCATCGAAGATCGAAGTGCGGTTTCGCGACTCGCGCTCCATCCACCAGTTCGTGTTCCATGCGGTGCAGCGGGCGCTGTCCCGGCATGCGGGCCAGTCCGCGCGGACCACCGACGCGGGGCACGCGGCGTCGCTCGCCGTCGCACCGGATGGCGCGGCGTCGGTGACGTCGTTCGGCGGCGCGCCCTTTGGCGGCGCGCCCTTTGGCGGCGCGCCCTTTGGCGGCGCGCCCTTTGGCGGCGCGCCCTCTGGCGGCGCGCCCTCTGGCGGCGCGCCCTCTGGCGGCGCGCCCTCTGGCGGCGCGCCCTCTGGCGGAGTGGCACCTGGTGGCGTACTTTCTGGCGGCGCAGTTTCGGGCGGAGGGTCTCCAGGCGTTGCATCTTCCGGTGGATCGCCTTTCGGCGGCGCGTCCTCTGGCGGCGTTGCCGGGTCCGGCATGGGCGGGCGGGCCGCATCCGGCGTCCGTGCAGGTCAGGCGCCGAGCACCTGGTTGCCGCCACCGCGCTACCAGGCGTCTTTGCCGATCGGTCAGACAGGCGGATCGACCCTCTCGCATTATGACGCCCTGTTCGGCCGACGCGAGCCGGGCGCCGCCACACCGGGCGGCAGGTCCCCGTTCGGCGGCGAGCGCCAGGCCTCGCCGCTGTTCGCCGCGGAAGGCGACACGCCCGCCTACGGCGTCGGTGCCGCCGGCGCTGCCGCGGGGAGCGGAGATCCCACCGCTCCGGGCGTCGGTACGTCGGGCGTCGGTACGTCGGGCGTCGACACGTCGGGCGCTTCCCGCGCCCCGTTCGGTCCGTCCGGCGACGCCGCCGAGGACGCGCATCCGCTGGGTTTCGCGCTCGGCCAGGTGCACGGCGTCTACGTGCTCGCGCAGAACACGCGCGGCATGGTGATCGTCGACATGCACGCGGCGCACGAACGGATTCTCTACGAGCAGTTCAAGACCGCGCTGGCCGATCGCACCGTCGCGGTCCAGCCGCTGCTGATCCCGGTCTCGTTTCCCGCCGATCCGATCGAGATCGGCACCGTCGAGGAAAACCGCGCGACGCTCGACGTGCTGGGCTTCGACATCGCGCCGATCTCGCCGACGACGCTGGCGATCCGGGCGGTGCCGGCCCTGCTCAAGGATGCGGACCTGGTCCTGCTGGCGCGCTCGCTGATCGCGGATCTGCATGCCTGGGGCGGCTCCCGCGTATTGACCGAGCACCAGCACGCGCTGCTCGGCACGCTGGCCTGCCATCACGCGGTGCGGGCGAACCGGCGCCTGACGCACGACGAGATGAACGCGCTGCTGCGGCAGATGGAGGCGACCGAGCGCGCCGACCAGTGCAATCACGGGCGTCCGACCTGGTACCAGTTGACGATCGGCGATCTCGACCGGCTCTTCATGCGCGGCCAGTGAGGAAGACGACATGAGCACAGCCGCACCGGGCATCGACATCGCCTGCCTGCTGGGCCCGACCGCCTCGGGCAAGACCGCCACCGCGCTGGAAGTCGCGCGTCGCCGCGCCGCGCGGGGCCAGGCGGTCGAGATCATCAGCGTCGATTCGGCGCTCGTCTACCGGGACATGGACATCGGCACCGCGAAGCCGACGGCCGCCGAACGCGCCCGCGTCCCGCATCATCTGATCGACATCCGCGACCCCGTCGACGCCTATTCGGCGGCCGATTTTCGCGCCGACACGCTGCGTCTGAGCGCGGCGATTCTCGCGCGCGGCGCGCTGCCGCTGCTGGTGGGCGGCACCATGCTCTACTACCGGGCGCTGACGCAGGGGCTCGCGGCGCTGCCGGCCGCGGATCCGGCGATCCGCGCCGCGCTCGATGCCGAGGCGCTGACGCTGGGCTGGCCCGCGCTGCACGCGCGGCTGGCGCTGCACGACCCGCACACCGCCGCCCGCCTCGCGCCGAACGACGCGCAGCGCATCCAGCGCGCGCTCGAGGTGTGGATGCTGAGCGGCGAGACGCTGTCGGCGCTGCTCGCGAAACCCGCGGCGGAGACGACGGGGAACGTGGCGCCCGATGCGGCCATGAGCGATGCGTCCGCGTCGTCTTCGTGCCCGCATCCCTACCGTTTCGTGCCCGTGTCCCTGGAACCGTCGGATCGGGCCGTGCTGCACCGGCGCATCGAGGCGCGCTTCGACGCGATGCTGGAGGGGGGACTGGTCGACGAAGTGACGCGCCTGCGCGCGCGCGGCGATCTGGCCGCGACGCTGCCGGCGATGCGCTGCGTGGGCTACCGGCAGGTCTGGGAGTATCTGGACGGGCCCGGCGGGCCCGAGGCGTGGCGGACCATGCGCGACAAGGGCGTGTTCGCGACCCGCCAGTTGTGCAAGCGTCAACTGACCTGGCTGCGCAGTTTCGCCGAACGGCGGGTGGTGGATTGCAGCGCGCCCGACACCGTCGCGCGGGCCGCCGACGCGATCGAGGCATTGTGGGATGGTGCACGTCACCCGGTCCACGAGCGCAGCGACGCCGGCTAGGATCGCTTGCCGCACACGGGGAAGGCAGGGAGACCGACGGGAACGGGCGGCCCGCCGTGGGAGCGACCGCGAGCGGTGCGCCCTCAGACGACGACGGTCTGCGCCTCGCCTTCGGCACGCGCGCGCACCTGGCCGATCCGCCAGACGGTCTCGCCCGCCTCCGCCAGCAGCGCGCTGGCCGCTGCCGCATCCGCGGCCGCCACGACCATCACCATGCCGATCCCGCAATTGAAGACCCGGTGCATTTCCGCGTCGGCGACGCCGCCGTGCTGCTGCAGCCACTGGAACAGCGGCGGCAACGGCCAGGCGCGCTGATCGAGCTCGGCGCTCAGGTCGTCGCCGAGAATGCGGGGGATGTTCTCGACGAGACCGCCGCCGGTGATGTGGGCGATGCCCTTCACCGTGATCTTTTCGAGCAGCGCGAGCACCGGCTTCACGTAGATGCGGGTCGGCGCCATCAGCGCGTCGGCGAGCGTGCGGCCGTCGAAGTCCGCGTCGAGATCGGGCGCGGCGCGCTCGATGATCTTGCGCACCAGCGAATAGCCGTTCGAATGGATGCCGCTGGACGCGAGGCCCAGCACCACGTCGCCGGGCACGATGCTGCGCCCGTCGATGATCCTGCTCTTCTCGACCGCGCCGACCGCGAAACCCGCCAGATCGTATTCGCCGTCCGGGTACATGCCGGGCATTTCCGCCGTCTCGCCGCCGATCAGCGCGCAACCGGCGAGCTCACACCCGGTGGCGATGCCGCCGACGACGCGCGCCGCGGTGTCCACGTCGAGCTTGCCGCAGGCGAAGTAATCGAGGAAGAACAGCGGCTCGGCGCCCTGCACCAGGATGTCGTTGACGCTCATCGCCACCAGATCCTGACCGACGGTGTCATGGCGGTTCAGATCGAACGCCAGGCGCAGCTTCGTGCCCACGCCGTCGGTGCCCGACACGAGCACGGGCTCCTTGTAACGCTTCGGCACCTCGAACAGCGCGCCGAAACCGCCGATACCGTTGAGCACGCCTTCGCGCATCGTGCGTTTGGCGAGCGGTTTGATCCGGTCGACGAGCGCGTCGCCGGCGTCGATATCCACGCCGGCATCGCGGTAGGACAGTCCCGCGGGCTGCGCGGGCGCCCCGGATGGCAGCGCCGCGGAGGTCCGGGCGGACGGCGTCGGCTGCGCGTCGAGGGAGTCTTTCGGTTCGTTCATGGACGGGGAAGCAGGAAGGTTCGGTAGAATGCGGATTTTAACCCATGCAGACGCCGGGCTGTCCGGTTCCCCTTATACAAATCGACGGTGTCACGCCAACTTCTCCTCGACCTGGGTACGCCGCCTCCCGAGACCTTCGACAATTTCGTCGCGGGTCCGAACGCGGAACTGGTTGCGCGCCTGCATGAGCTGCAACGTACGCTGTTCGCGTCGGCCGACGACCTGCCCCCGCCCGACGACGGCGGGCGCATGGCGCATGCGCCGGCCGAACGCCTGTTCTACATCTGGGGCGACGCCGGTTCCGGGCGCACCCATCTGCTGCGCGCGCTGTGTCAGGCCGCGCCGGCGCAGCGCGCCCGGCTGCTGGTGCCGCAAAGCCCGCTGTCGAATTTCGCGTTCGATCCGCAGGTGGCGCTCTACGCGATCGACGACTGCGACCGGCTGCCCCCGGCACGCCAGATCGCCACGTTCAACCTGTTCAACGAGGTGCGTGCCGACCCGAAAGCGGTGTTCGTCGCCACCGGCGCCGCGCCGCCGAGGGGGCTGACGATCCGCGACGACCTGCGCACCCGTCTGGGCTGGGGACTGGTCTACCGGCTCGCGCCGCTCAGCGACGACGAGAAGAGCGCCGCGCTGTCGATCGCCGCGCGCGAACGCGGGCTGGCGCTCGCCGCCGATGTCCCGCCCTATCTGCTCAATCATTTCGAGCGCGACATGCCGAGCCTGAAACGGCAGCTCGACGCGCTCGAACGGTTTTCGCTGGAGCGCAAACGCGCGATCACCCTGCCGCTGCTGCGTGCGATGCTCGCCGCGCGCGATGAGACGGCGTCCGCCGCCACGCTCGTTGCCGCGCCGGCCGCCCTGCCTGTGGCAGCACCTGCCGCAGCGCCTGCCGCCGTGGCGGTGGCCCCCGCCATCGCGGCTACTGCCGTCCCCGCCGCCGACGTCCCCGCCGCCGCCGCGACCACCCGCGAGACCTCCCCGGGCACCGCGCGTCGCCCTCATCCACGATCCGGTCGGGAAAGACCGGGCCGCATCAAGTAGAATTCCAATACATGACCAGACTCGCCCTTTTCGATCTCGACCATACCCTGATCCCCACCGACAGCGATCACGCGTGGGGACGCTTCATGATCCAGCTCGGCCTCGTCGACGCCGCGCAGTTCGCGCGCGACAATGAACGCTTCTATGCGGACTACCAGAATGGCTGTCTCGACATCCACGCGTACCTGCGCGTCGCGCTCGCGCCGTTGACGCGGCACTCGCGCGATGCGCTCGACGCATGGCACCGGCGGTTCATGGACGAGGTCATCACGCCGGTGATCCGTCCCGAGGCGCTGGCGCTGGTGGCCGAGCATCAGGCGCGCGGCGACCTGTGCTGCGTGATCACGGCGACCAATGCCTTCGTCACCGGCCCGATCGTGCGCGCGCTTGGCATCGACAACCTGATCGCGATCGACCTCGCGACCGAGGGCGACGCACCGCGTGGACGTTTCACCGGCGAGATCGCGGGCGAACCGAGTTTTCGGGAAGGCAAGATCATCCGCACGCAACAGTGGCTGGCGAGCCTGGGCAAGACGCTCGAGGATTTCGAGCAAAGCTTTTTCTATAGTGATTCGCGTAACGACATCCCCCTGCTCGAGAAAGTAAGCGATCCGGTGGCGACCAATCCAGACGACACGCTGCGCGCTCATGCGAAAGCACACGGCTGGCGCACTCTCGAACTCTTCCACTGACGTGATTACAAAAACACTCCGCACACTCCCGGGCCGCGCTGACAAAACGTCCGCTGCGTCGGCCAAGGCCACCACAGCGACCAAGGCCGTCGTGAAGACCACCACTTCTGTGAAAAACGCCGCCCCAGTGAAAAACGCCGCCCCAGTGAAGAACGCCGCCCCGGTGAAGAACGCCGCCCCGGTGAAGACTGCCGCCCCGGTGAAGACTGCCGCCCCGGTGAAGACTGCCGCTCCGGTGAAGGCTGCCGCTCCTGCGAAGAAGGCCACCCCGGTGAAGGCTGCCGCTCCTGCGAAGAAGGCCGCCCCGGTGAAGGCTGCCGCTCCTGCGAAGAAGGCCACCCCGGTGAAGGCTGCCGCTCCTGCGAAGAAGGCCACCACCCCGGTGAAGGCTGCCGCTCCTGCGAAGAAGGCCGCCCCGGTGAAGGCTGCCGCTCCTGCGAAGAAGGCCACCACCCCGGTGAAGGCTGCCGCTCCTGCGAAGAAGGCCGCCCCGGTGAAGGCTGCCGCTCCTGCGAAGAAGGCCGCCCTAGTGAAGGCTGCCGCTCCTGCGAAGAAAGCCGCTCCTGTGAAGGCTGCCGCTCCGGTGAAGACCGCTGCGCCAGTGAAAACTCCGGCGCGCGGGGGCCGCGCGGCGTCTGCGGCGGTGACCGATACACCCATCGCCAAGCCAGTCGCCGAGGCCGCGCCCGCGAAGTCACGTGCTCCGGCAAACCGTTCGACGGCTGCCGCGCCGGCGAAACCTGCGCCTGTCGCCGTGAAGGAGGCCAAGGCCGTCGAAACCATCGATGATGCCGCTACGGCCAAACCGCGTGCCGCAACGCCCGCGGCAACGAAGGACATGCCCGCGGTCGACGCCGCCCCTGCCGTCGCGCCGGCGAAAGCGCGTACCACCGCACGTCGCGCCACCACTTCGACGGCAGCGAAAGACACGCTCGTCGCCGAAGCGGTCGTTGCCGCCGTGCCGCCGAAAACGCGTGCCACGACACGGCGCGCCGCGACATCCGAACCAGCGCCGGACACGCCCGTTGTCGACACCGCGCCGGCAAAGCCACGTGCCGCGACATCCGTAGCGGCGAAAGACCTGCCTGCTGCCGTCGATGCCGTCGATGCCGTATCGCAAAAATCGCCCACCACCAAGCGCCGTGCCGCGACGCCCGCAGCGGCGAAAGACGTGCCCGTCACCGATGTGGCCAGTGACGCCGTTCCGGCGAAACCACGCACTGCCAAGCGCCGTGCCGCGACACCCGTGGTGGAGGAAGGCGCGCCCGCTGTCGACGCGACCATCGAAGCCGCCCCCACACCCCCATCTGTGAAACCGCGTCTCGCGGTCCGACGTCCCGAAAATACGGTGGGCGCCGATACGTCGCCCGACGCACCGGCCGCCCCGGTTCCCGCGTCGTTCTCGGCCTACCAGGGACGCGACCCGATCGTGAAACGCCGCAGCGCCAAGCCGGCGCGCGCGCGCGCCGAAGCCGTACCGGCGTATGCCATCGTCACGCCCATCGCTGCGGCGTCCGTCGACGCTCCCTTGTTGCCTGAACCCGCGCTCGAAGCTGCCCCGAAC
>JBPBQT010000367.1:0-12526 GCA_050955065.1 Janthinobacterium lividum
CCCACCACGCAGCGCGGCTGCCAGGCGTGGGGCGTCATGCTGGTGACGGCGCGAAACGCCCGGATCGCTTGATAGCGGCTCATGCCTGCCAGGACTGCCAACTTGTCTAAGGTGGTATTGGCGGTGGGCCGAGCACACAGATAGTTCAGGGCCGGTCGGAGCTGCTCGGCCAGGTTCGAGGGGACGATCGGCCTTTCGATGGGACGCCCCTGTCCGCTGTCGTAATCCCCGACGCACTCGATCAGCGCGGCTTCCTTCTCGACCGGGTCGGCTTCTCCGAACAGCAGAGCGTTGAGTCGGCAAAAGCGCGCATAGATCACCGGATCGGTCACGATACGCACCGGCTCGTCTTCCATCGCGTCGGTTCGGGCGTACTCCCGCCGAACAGCGTGGAGCCACGCGGCGTCCAGGTGCAGCATCTGGTAGCTCCAGGCGCTGTTGGGAGCCGGGTTGCACGCATGGACACGCGATGTGGGTACCAAGACGAGCGTGCCAGGGGACAGGAGAACCGGGCCTGAAAGATGCGATGTCTCGGAAACAGACACCCCGTGGATCGCTGGCAATTTTAGCTCTCGGGCCTGGAAAAAGCATCCGTTAGCGTCTCCGGCCAAGAAAACAGGGTCGGTCGCGCTGGCGTGCGGTGCGTCGAGCCTCGCTGCGCGAGTCTCACCCTGACGGGTTTCCAATCGTTCCCTCGGCATGGCGGCGGGTGTCGCCATCGGCAGTGCCGCATGGGCGCATGCCGGCGCGCTTGGCCTTTATGGATTTTTCGTGCTGGCCGGCGTGACCGCGTCGGCCCTGTCCTCCCTTCATCGTCCCTCTGGAGATCATTCCCCATGACCAAGACCGTTGAGGAACACCTGTTCCGCACGCCATATCGTCAACCGCAGCCCGAGGCACGTGTGGCGAATGTGGCAGCCAGTGAGTGGTGGACGGCCATTGGCATGGTCTTGGTAAATCGCGTTGCCTCGGAACGGATCACCGATACGGACGCTTGAATGGCCGAACGGTGGATGCAACCGGTCGTCGCAACACTTCTGCGACCCGCCTGCCGTCAGCGCGCTCCCCTACGCCTCCCATCACCCCGATCGAGCCAACAAACGCGCGATACCCTCGGGCAACCCTTTGTGATCTTTCACCGGCGGCGGTGCGAAGCTGCCGACGACCGCCTTGCCCGGTTGCAATGCCACGAACGATACCGCGTGGCGCACCGCACTCGACACGCCTTCCACCACCGGAACCGGCAACTGCCCGCGAAGCGTGCGCGCCAGCCCGGCCAACGGCGCGCCGGCCAGAATGATGACCTCGGCGCCATCCTCCTTCACCACCTTCTCGCACAGCGCCAACAGCGCGCCCGCATGCGCGGTCTGCACATCGCCGATGCCGGCGAGCGGCTGGTCGAGCGCGCGAATGCTCGCCAATCGGCCCTGCAGCCCGTGCGACTCTACCACCTCGCGGTACCAGGCCTGTATGCGCTGGGAAATCGCGACGATGGAGAAGCGGTGCCCCAGCATGCCGGCGCTCGCCAGGGCCGATTCGGTCAGTCCCAGAACCGGCACCGGCAGTACTTCGCGCAGGCCCGCGAGGCCGGGATCTCCGAAGGCCGCGACGATGACCGCGTCGTGGCCCGGGTGATGTTCGGCCGCCAGCTGCGCGCAGGCGTAGGCGCCGATCAGCGCTTCGAAGCGGGTTTCGATGTAGGCCACCCCGAAAGGCGCGGTCAACACCGTGATGTCGCAGCCCTCGGGCGCGCTGGCGCGGGCCTCGGCGGCGATCAGGTCCGACACGCTGTCGGAGATGTTGGGGTTGATGAGCAGCAGTTTCATGACCCGTCCTTCAATGTTTGCGCGGGAGCAGGGTGGGGGAACCGCAGGCCAGAAACTTGCCCCGACCGGCGTGGCCGTGGAATGCGCCGTCCCACACCACCTCACCGCGCGACAGGGTCAGGCCTGGCCAGGCCTTGAGGCGCATGCCTTCGTACGGCGTGTAGTCGACCGCATGGTGGAGCCGTGAGTTGGTGAGCGTGAGGTCGCGTTCATCCCAGATCACCAGGTCGGCATCGGTGCCGATGGCGATGGTGCCCTTGCGCGGATGCAGGCCGTAGGTCTTGGCCGGGTTGGTGGAGGTGAGCTCCACGAATTTCTGCGGCGTGATGCGGCCGGCCAGCACGCCTTCGGACCAGAGCAGCGGCAGGCGGGTCTCGAGCCCCGGAATACCGTTGGGGATATGGCGGAAGGACACTTTCTCGCCACCGGGGTGCTTGCCTTCGGTACCCTCGTACTTGAAAGGCGCATGGTCGGACGAAAACAGGGTGAAAAGGCCATCCGCCAGTCCGTTCCAGATCACGTCCTGGTTGGACTTGTCGCGCGGCGGCGGGCTGCACACGCAGCGCGCGCCCAGGTAGCTGCCGTCGCCGTCCGCTTCGATTCCCAGGTCTTCCGCGGTCAGGAACAGGTACTGCGGGCAGGTTTCGGCAAAGATGTTCAGGCCCAGGCCGCGCGCCCAGCGGATCTGTTCCACCGCGTCCTTGCCGGACACGTGCACCACCAGGATGGGCACATCCACCAGCTGCGACAGCGAGATGGCGCGGTGCGTGGCCTCGCGCTCCACCAGCATCGGCCGCGAAGTCGCATGAAAACGCGGCGCGGTGCGACCCGACGCTTCCAGGCGCCTGGTCAGCCACTCGATGCAGTCCGAGTTCTCGGCATGCACCATGGCCATGGCGCCGTGCTCCCGCGCCACGTCGAGCACGTCGAGGATCTGGCCGTCGTCCAGTTTCAGATCGTCGTAGGTCATGTAGATCTTGAACGAGGTATAGCCCTCGGCGATCAGCGCCGGCAGTTCCTGGGTCAGCACCTCGGGCGTGGGGTCGCTCACGATCAGGTGGAAGGCATAGTCCACGTGCGCCTTGCCGTCGGCGCGGCGGTGGTAGTCGTCCACCGCCGCGCGCAACGAACGGCCTTTCTCCTGGGCGGCGAAGGGGATCACCGTGGTGGTGCCGCCGCAGGCCGCCGAGCGGGTTCCGGTGTCGAAGTCGTCGGCCATCTTCACCGGTGGCGGGGTGGGCTGATCGAGGTGGCAGTGGGCGTCGACGCCGCCCGGCGTCACGTACCGGCCAGCGGCATCGATCTCGCGAACACCCGCGGCAAGGCCCCGGCCCAGGGCCGCGATGACGCCGTCCTTGATGCCGATGTCGCAATCGAATTCGTCGGCGGCCGTGACGGCATGCGCGTGGCGCACCACCAGGTCGAAGGCGGGAGAGCTAGCAGGAGCGGACATGGTACGTGTCTCGGACGAAGGTCATTATGGGCGAGGCGGTCAGGCCACCGTCTGCATGGCCCGCGCTTCCTGGGGCCGGAGCAGCGAGAGGATATGACGCTTGTAGTCGTTGAAGCGCGGGGAGGTCGAGTCGCGCGGCCGCTCCAGGTCGATCGGCAGCAGTTCGCGGATGCGGCCGGGTCGCGCCGACATCACCGCGACGTGCGTGCCCAGCGCCAGCGCCTCGTCGATGCTGTGGGTGACGAACACGATGGTGCTGCGGCTCTCGCGCCAGATCCGCACCAGCTCGCCGTGCATGTCCATCCTGGTCTGCTCGTCGAGTGCGCCGAAGGGCTCGTCCATGAGGATCACCTCGGGATTCATCAGCAGTGCGCGGGCGATGCCGACACGCTGGTTCATGCCGCCGGAGAGCTCGCTGGGGAAGTGATTCTCGAAGCCTTTCAGGCCGACCTTCTCGATGAAGCGCTGCGCCTTCTCGCGACGCTCGGCCTTGGGCGCGCCGCGCATCTGCAGGTGGAAGGCGACGTTTTCCCAAACCGGCAGCCAGGGCATCAGGTTGGCCTGCTGGAACACGACGCCGCGGTCGGCGCCCGGTCGGGTGACGATGTTCCCGCCGACCGACACGGTGCCGGTGGTGGGATGGTCGAAGCCCGCGATCATGTTGAGCAGGGTCGACTTGCCGCAGCCGCTGGGGCCGAGCAGACACAGGAATTCGTTGCGCGCCACGCTGACGCTGACGTCTTCCAGCGCGACGACGGGCTTGCCGCGTTTTGCGTCCTCGAACAGCCGCGAGACGCGGTCGATGGTGATGAGCGACATCGTGTTTTCAGCCTTCCTTTGCCTGCAGGGTGGAACCCTTCTGCCAGCGCAGCACGCGTGCGGCGACGAGTTTGATGACCAGGTCGCTGAGGAAACCCAGCAGCCCGATGCTGGCCATGGCGGCAATCACCAGGTCGTAGCGCAGGAAGTAATACGAGTCCCACAGCACGTATCCGACGCCGCTCTTGACCGCCACCATCTCGGCGGTCACGGTGAGCATCCAGGCGGAACCGATGGCGATGCGCAGACCCGAAAAGATGCTGGGCAGGGCAGCCGGAAAGACGATGTGGCGAAGCAGCTTCCCCGGCGATCCACCCGTCATGGCGCCCGCGCGCAACAGGTTGCGGTCGACCGTCTTGACGCCGTGGATGGTGGACAGCAGCACCGCGAAGAACGAGCCCAGGAACACCAGGAAGATGGCCGGCTTGTCGGCGATGCCGAACCAGATGATGGCCAGCGGAATCCAGGACACCGGCGGCACCGGCCGCAGGATCTGAAGAGTGGGCTCGATCAGCTTCTCGATGGTGCGCGACCAGCCTATGGCCATGCCCAGGCCGATGCCCAGGATGCCGGCGAGGGCGAAGCCGGCGAAAACGCGCAGGGCGCTATGGGCCACATCGAAGATCCAGGTACCGCTGTAGTTCTGGGTGCTGCCGTTGATGGCGAAGATCCAGTCGGCCCATGCCATGAAGACCTGGGACGGCGCCGGCAGCAGCGCCGGCGGGAGCACGCCGGAACGGGAGAATATCTCCCAGCCGGAGAGCACCAGCACCGGGACGATGGCGCGCTCTGCACGCCGGTATGCCTTGCGCCACCAAGGCATGGACGAACGCATCGTTGCCATCTCAGTAACCCAATGCCGACTTCGGCTTGCCGGTGACCGCTTCCAGGAACCGGTAATCCATGTTCTTCTCGATCTTGGCCGAGACGTCCGAGTTGATGTACTTGAGCTCGCGCATCATGGCGCCGATGGCCACGGCGGACACGCGGTACATCTTGTAGTCGGGGTAGAGATTCTCGACCGAACCGGCGGCGATCGCGGCATCCAGGCCCGTCGTCTTCTGGATGATGTTGACGAACAGCGGCTTGTCGGTCGAGATGAGATCGTCGACCTTGACGATGGCCCGCACGGTTTCCTCGACGGCCTTGGGCTTGGCGGCAATGACATCCGGCCGGGTCAGGATCAGGTTGGTCAGCTTGCCGGCGGCCTGGTCGTAGGGGAACGTGAAGAACTTGGCGGCCTTGAGCTGGCGGATCTGCGTGGCGAACGGTTCCACCGAGCAGATCAGCTCGACCTCGCCGCGGCGCAGGGCCTGCACGTGGTCGGCCGGGTTGGGGATGTTGATGAATTGCACGTCCTTGTTGACGTCGATACCGTGCTTGGCGAGGGCGCCGCGCATGTCGATGTCCTGGGCGTTGCCGCGCGAGGCGCCTACCCGGAAGGGCTTGCCTTCGGCCTTGTATTTGGCGATGAGCTTCTTCAGGCCATCCCAATCGTTCGCGGCCAGGGGCAGGTCGTTGCCCACCAGGATCTGCGAGCCGCCGTTGACCTGACCGGAAATGGCGATCACATCGAAGCCCCGGTCAAGCGCGGTGGCGTAGTGCAGGTAGGTGACCTGGGCCACGTCGATGCTCTTGGACAGCAGCGCGGTCAGCGCGTCGTTGCCGGTGTTGAAGCCGATGGCTTCCAGCTTGACGCCCGTGGCGTGCTCCGGCGTCAGGGCCAGCGGCGCGCAGTGGGCGCACTTGGCGTAGCCGAGCTTGATGGTGTCGACCTGCGCATGGCCGGCCAGCGGTACCACCGCGGCGACGGCAAGCAGCAGTTTCGCAATCAATTTGAACATGGAGACTCCGGAAGTAGGGAAGCAGCGAAGGAATGGCCGTTATGAAGAAACACGGCGCGTGCTGTTTAGGAACCCGAATTTCTTGTCTTGTGGATACATTGATTGACGCAATCCCGTGGCGGTGGCGGCGAGCCGATGATGCCTGCCCGCTGCCCATCGGAGCTGCCGGCGGACCTGCCCGGCTTTGCGGCAGACGGCCTCGACCTCCATGCAGTTCCACTGGTCCGGTAGTGCGGCAACGAGGTGTCCGTGGTGTCCATCTCGTTAACCATGCAATGACCGTGCCATTTATGTATACGATCTCGATCCATATTGCATCCTCTACGGAGGCGAGCAGTCGCGAGCATCGGCGTCGAAGTCCATCGAATCCGTGCGGATCAATGCACTTTTTTGGAATTCCACGCACTCATTTGGATACAAACCGAATATTTCCGTGCAAGCTCCGATGCGCCGACTGGCCGACTTGGCCGATGCAACACGCGGGTTTCGAGAACGGTATCCCCGGTTTCAGCCAAGCAACACTTCCGCCAGATCCACCTCGACCTCTTCGTCGCGATCCAGCCGCAGGGCGCCTTCGATGTGGTGCAGGTGCTCGTCCATCAATGCCGTGGCGCCCGCCACGTCGCCAGCCTCGATGGCATCGATCAGCGTCAGGTGATCATCGTTCGGGCAGGCAGAGGCGAGGGGCGCGTCGAAGGTGAGGATGGCCAGGCACGTGAGGGGTGTCAGTTCGCGCATCATGCGCGCCAGGATACTGCTGCCCGACAGCTCGGCCAGCAGTACGTGGAACTCGCCCGACAGGCGCACCGCGGTGCGCCTGTCGCCGTCGACATGGGCCTGGCGTTCCCTTCGGACCAGTGAGCGCAATCGTTCGACCGCGCCCCGCGCCCGGCCGGCGGCCATCCGCGCGATCAGGCGCGTCACCACGGATGGCTCCAGCGTGCGCCGCACCGTCAGCACGTCACGGGCCTCTTCCACCGTCGGGGTGGCGACGAAGGCCCCTCGGTTCGGGATCAGCGTGACGAGCTGCTCGACCGCCAGACGTTGCAGCACGCCCCGCACCTGCGTGCGACTGACGTCGAAGAGCTCGGCCACGCGTTCCTCCGGCAGCTTGGTGCCGGGCGGCAGCCGGTGTTCGACGATGGCCTTGTAGATGCGCTCGTGGATATCGGTCTTGGACAGGGGAGTGGCTTGATCGGCGGCGCGAGGCATGGGGCGATTCGAGATGAAAGAGGATGGGAGGACCTGAAAGCAAGTACCCCGCCAGCCCGGGCATCGCATTGTATACAAAGTCTCGATCGCGTGAATCCAGGATTGATTGGAGAAGCAGGCCCTGGCCGTTGCGCATCCCGTGACGCGGTTCGCGCCACGAAAGGCGGCGGTATTTGAGATCACGGAACGTGAGATGGGTCCGATTTCAACGTTCGATCACCGTCCGCAACGCCGCCGTCTCGCGGAGCAGCGCGGCGACCACCACCTCGCGCTTCGCCCGAAAGCGGGCGGAAATGCACGAGATGTTCAGGGCGATCGACGGCCGTCCGGGCCCCGAGGAGAGACAGGCGGCCACCCCCGTGCCGCCGAGATCGGACTCGTCTTCGACCACGCAGTATCCGTCCTCTCCCGCCTGGCGGATGATCTCGCGAATTCGCACCGGATCGGTAACGGTGAAGGGCGTCACCGCCACGAAAGGCTGCTGGCCAAGAATCCGTTCGCGGTCGACGTCGCCGAGCGTGGACATCAACACCCGGCCCATCGCCGCGCAGAACGCCGGGAAAATGTGACTCTCGCGCGCTTCGTAACGAACGGGCTGGCTCGACAAGGACTGCTTCAGCACTTTCACGTTGCCGTCGTCCATCAGCAGTCCAAGACTCACCGTTTCGCCGAGCTCCTCGGACAACGCGCTCATCACCGGGTCGGCCATCGCGCACAGCCGTGCGATCCGATCGCCGTTCCAGCCGAAGCCGTGCTCACGGAAATAAGGATTCATGTAGTAGGCGCCCTGTGGGTTGCGCATCACGTAGCCGCGCGCGCACAGGGTTCGCAGCAGTCCGAGCATGCTGCTCTTCGGCATGCCGAACGCCTGCGTGAGGGCAGCCAGCGTAACGGCGCCGTCGCGTTCGGACAGATATTCGAGCAGATCCAGCACGCGGGCCGCGGAACGAACCACATCACTCATCGTTTTTTCTTCGCTGTTCAGGTTCAGGCCATGCCACCTGGGTTGTCATGACGCCGCGCCGGATGATACCCGGAAATCCGTTCGCATCCCATTCCGCCTGCTTCCGGCAACGATCCGCTCACCAGAGTAGGTACTAACCCCTATATTCGTTCGAATTTGGCCATGAAAACATGTTTTCACACATGAACGTCGTGCGTATATATGAACGATAACACAACCGGAATCGGGGTCGCGCCTTCGCGGCAAGTGATCCATTCCCTTAAACGGCGGACCCAATGAGACGCACCGATACTCTTCCGGCAACCGCTCTCGGTCAGCCCGACCACCGAGCGGTGCGTCCCGTCAAGCAACTCGCGGCGGCGATGATCGGCAACGTCCTCGAGTACTACGACTTCATCGTCTACGCGTTCCTCGCCGCAACGCTCGCCCGCAAGTTCTTCCAGGGTGATGAAGTTGCCGGGCTGCTCGCCAGCTTCGCGACCTTCGGCGTGGGCTTTCTGGCGCGTCCGATCGGCGGGGCGATCATCGGACGGATCGCGGACACGCTCGGCCGGCGCGTCGCGTTGCAGATCACCATCTTCGGCATGGCGCTCGGCACGGTCGGCATCGGCTTGTTGCCGACTTACGACGCGATCGGCGTCGCGGCGCCCGTGCTGCTGGTCATTTTGCGGCTGGTGCAGGGGTTGGCGGCGGGTGGCGAATGGGGCAGTTCGACCTCGCTGATCGTGGAGTCGGCGCCGGCCGGCAAGCGCGGGATATACGGCGGCTTCGGCCAGGCGTCGATTGCGGCATCGAGTCTGTTGTCGAGCGTGGTGGTGACGGTGATCACCGGTATCTTCAGCGCCGCGGAGATGGATGCATGGGCATGGCGTCTGCCGTTCCTGCTCGGCGGCCTCCTGCTGGTGGTCGGCGTGTATATGCGCCGCACGCTGGAAGAAACGCCGGCGTTCCAGCGCGCGCAGCGGGAACCGGAGGTCGAGCCCGCGGAGAAAGTCTCGCCGCTGAAGATGATGGCGACGGCGTTCGGCTTCACGATCATCTGGACGGTGTCGTATTACGTGATGCTGTCCTACATGCCGACATTCCTCACCAAGCAGGCCGGACTCAGCCAGTCGCAAGCATTGGCGTCGAACTCGATCGCGCTCGTCGCGCTGGTGCTGGCCACGCCGGCGTGCGGCTGGCTGTCCGATCGCATCGGACGCAGGCCGCTGTTGCTGGCGTGCTGCGCTGCCTTCGTGGTACTCAGCTATCCGCTTTTCAGCGTAATTCTGAGTCGTCCGGGCTTCGCCACCGTGCTGGCGATCCAGATCGTGTTCAACCTGTTCATCGCCGCGTTCTCGGGCGCCGCGCCATCGGCTCTGTGCGAACTGTTTCCGACCCGCTCGCGCACCACGTTGCTGTCGATCGGCTATAGCCTCGCAACGGCCATCTTCGGTGGCTTCGCGCCGTTCATCGCCACCGCACTGATCCAGAAGACCGGTTCGTCGATCGCACCGACCTATTACCTGATGGCCGCTGCCGTGGTGTCCGGCGCGGTCGTACTCGGCATGCGCGAGACCGCGCACCATTCACTGAAGTAGAGGACAGCATGAGCAAGGATATCCTGATCTGGGGCGCCGGCGCGATCGGCGGTACCATCGGCGCCTACCTGAAGCGGGCCGGCTACGACGTCACCTTCGTCGATATCGTGGCCGAGCACGTCGAAGCGATTCGCACACCATCGCGGGGACTCGCGATAACCGGCCCCGTCGATGAATTCAGGATCACGGCGCCGGCTTTCACGCCCGAGGAACTGACCGGCAGGTACTCCCGCATCTTCCTGTGTGTCAAAGCGCAACATACGGTCGACGCCTGCGAAAAACTTTTGCCATTCCTGGCCGACGACGGCTATGTGTTGTCGCTGCAAAACGGTCTGTGCGAGCGTTATATCGCCGAGACGGTGGGCGCCGCGCGCACGGTCGGCGCGTTCGTCAACTTCGGCGCCGACTGGCATGGCGCGGGCGAGATCCTGTACGGCAATCGCGGCGCCGTCGTGCTCGGCGAGATCGACGGCGAAAAAACGCCTCGACTCGAGCAACTGCTCGCCGACATGCGCCACTTCGAGCCGGACGCGATCGTGACCCCCGACATCTGGTCGTTCCTGTGGGGCAAGCTGGGCTATGGCGCGCTGTTGCACGCGCAAGCCGTCGGCGATCTCGGCATCGCGGACTGTCTCGCGCGCCCAGAGCTGTTGCCCCTGTGGAAGCGAATCGGCAACGAAGTGATGCGCGTCGCGCAAGCCGAACGCGTCACGCCTCAAGGCTTCAACGGGTTCGATCCGGCTGCGTTCGAGACGAATGCGAGCCCCGCACAACTGCAGGCCACGGTCGACGCCATGGTGGCGTTCAACCGGCCGAACGCGAAAACGCACTCGGGCATCTGGCGCGATCTCGCGGTGCGCAAACGCAAGACCGAAGTGGACATGCAGGTGGGCGAAGTCGTGCGTATCGGCGCGTTGCATCGCATCGCGACGCCCACGCTGAGCGCGCTGCAAAACCTCATCCACCAGATCGAGGACGGGGACCGCCCGCTGTCCGACGACAACCTTCTGGCACTGCTCCGAACATGAACATTTCCTTCAACGGCAAGGTCGTCGCGGTGACCGGCGCGGGCAGCGGCTTCGGACAGGCGATCGCCTTGCAGTTTCACGCGTTGGGCGCAGCGGTGTTCGCCACCGACGTCGATCAGGAAGCGCTGGCGCCGTTGGTCCGGCAAGGCATCGCGACGAGCGCGGTCGATCTCATGCGACGCGACGCCGCAGGCGAGTGGATCGCGTCGATCGAACGGGCGAGCGCCGGCAACGTGGACGTGCTCGTGAACAACGCCGGCGGGGTGCTGGGACACGCGCGCAAGCCCATCGAGGAGGTCGGCAACGACGAATGGGACGGCATTCTCGCGGTCAATCTGGGCACGGTGTTCGCGGTGAGCCGGGCGGTCGCGCCCGGGATGAAGCGCAAGGGCGAGGCGGCGATCGTCAACATCAGTTCCGGCGCCGCGCTGCAGGCCTCGTTGACTGGCGTGCAAGCGTATTGCGCGTCGAAGCACGCGGTACTCGGGCTCACGCGTCAACTGGCGCATGAACTCGGACCGTTCGGCATTCGCGTGAATTCGGTCGCGCCCGGCTTCGTGCGCACGAACGCCGCGACCGAGGCGCAATGGCATGCGATGGGTCCGGAGAAGCAGGCCGCGTTGATGCGCGGCATCGCACTGGGCCGTCTCGGTACGCCGCAAGACATCGCCAACGCCGTCGTGTGGCTGGCTTCTCCGCTGGCCGCTTTCGTGAACGGCCAGATCCTCTCCGTCGACGGCGGAAAATGAAAGGTACCCCGGGAGCATCGAGCATGAACGACGCAGCGAATCAGCAGAGCCCACTCGAGCCGTGGCAGTGGCCCGAAGAACAATGGCGCAAGACGGTAAACCACGTGCGAGCCGGCGCATCGTTGCGTCCGAACCGCTGGCCTGGCGATGCGCCGTGCGCCGTCGCGCTTTCGTTCGACAGCGATCACGAGACGAACGAACTGCGCGACGGCGGCAAGTCGTATGGACGCATGAGCTGGGGTCAATACGGCAATCGGGTCGGCATTCCCCGTATCGAAAGGATATTGCGCAAGTACGACGTGGCGGCGAGCTTCTACGTGCCCGCGGTGTCGGCGTTGCTGTATCCCGACGAGCAGAAGCGGCTGGTGGAAAGCGGCCACGAAATCGGTCTGCACGGCTGGATTCACGAACTGAACTCGGTGCTGCCGTATGAAGCCGAGCGGGACCTGATGCTGCGTGCGTCCGACGCGTTGACCGGGATCACCGGCGTGCGGCCGGTCGGCATGCGCACGCCGTCATGGGATTTCAGCCCGCATACGCTGCGCATCGCCGTCGAGATGGGCCTCGAATACGATTCGTCGCTCATGGCCGACGAGGACTGTTACGAGTTGCTGCTCGATGGCGAGCCCACCGGCGTGGTCGAACTGCCGGTCGAATGGATTCGCGACGACGCGGTGTACTTCTCGATGAACCGCTTTCAGTCGCTGCGGCCCTACACGGCGCCCCGCGACGTGTTCGAGATATTCCGCGCGGAGCTGGACGGCGCGCTCGAAGACGGCGGTCTGTTCCAGTTGACGATGCACCCCCACATCATCTCGGCGCGTTCGCGTATCTGGATCATGGAAGAGATCATCCGCCATGCGCGCGAACGCGGCGCCTGGTTCGCGACGCACGCGGAGATCGTCCGGTACGTCAAGCAACACGCGCAGGGAGAGTGAGCTGCGCGAGGCACCGGAAAGCGCCGCGGATAGGCGGCGGGAGATCTAGATCTCGATGGCCCGCCGCAGCTTCTCGCCGCCGAGCGGCAGGTCTCGAAAGCGCTGCCCCGTGG
>JBPBQT010000368.1:0-11825 GCA_050955065.1 Janthinobacterium lividum
ATCAGAACGGGCGCGAAGAAATGACTGGCGTCCGGCGTGATCGGCAGGGAAAACCGCAGGAAACCGTATGCCCCCAGCTTGAGCACGCTCATCATCACCGAGGCGCCGATCGGCGCCTCCATGTGCGCCTCGGGCAGCCAGGTGTGCACTGGCCACATCGGTACCTTGACCGAAAATGCCGCGAAGAACGCCAGGAAAATGACGATCTGCTGGGTCAGCGAGAGCGGCAGGTCGCGCCAGACCGCCATCTCGAAGCTGTGCGACAGGTGATACAGGTAAATCAGCGCCAGCAGCATGGCCAGCGAACCGACCAGCGAGAAAAAGAAGAACTTGACTGCCGCGTGTACGCGGTTGGCCCCGCCCCATCCCCCGATCAGCAGGTAGAACGGCACCAGCGTCGCTTCGAAGAAGACGAAGAACAGCATACCGTCGAGCGATGCGAAAACGCCGATCAGAAAACCGGACAGCAGCAGGAAGGCCGACAGGTACTGGGCGACACGCACCTTCATCGATCCCCAGGAAGCCAGCACGATCACCACCGTCGTGAACGCCGTCAGGACGATGAGCCAGAGCGAAATGCCGTCGATGCCAAGGTGATAGGTACTGTTCAGCGCAGCCAGCCACGGCGCGTGCTCGACGAACTGCTCGGTGCCGACGTTGGCGTCATAGCCGGCCACCAGCGGAATGGTCAGCAGCAGGCCCAGGACCGAACCGGTCAATGCCAGCCAGCGGGCCGGACGCGACTGGCCCGAGGAGCCTACGCAAAGAACGCCGAGGCCGAAAAATATGGGAATCCAGATCGCCAGACTGAGAAGGGGAAGTGATTGCATTGACGGAGGGATTGATTAACCGCGTTTCTTCAAAGCAAGGTTTGCCTGAAAGTTTTGAAAGCTTGGTTCGCAAAAAATTGCCCGGTGCTGCGCCGAATTGTCGCAGTGAAAGATTGACATAGCAATCCAAAGGTCATGAACCCCTTTCCCGGGGTTTACGAGGATAAACGTCCTGCGGATGTTTTGCACCACCGACTCCCGGCGAACGCGGTTTTTTTTCGAAACCCTTGCCTGGCATGGGTTCGATCACACCAGCCGGCATCAAAAAATCCGGAAAATTGTGAAAAACCGGCTGTATCGAATCTTCCAGGCCATGCGAAAACGCGTGAAATGACATCGTGCCCGGTTAGATTCAAGTTTACAAAAATTCTGACAAAAACCTTACGGTCCGTCTGAAATGCACAGGGACACGGCAACCGGTGGGACTGGCGCAGGACTCATCGAGCCATCACCGGCGCCGCCGCAGGCTTCACGGCCATCGACCGGTCAATGATGGATGGTCCCCATGCGTGTGCGCCCATGATCGCTATCGATTCGGGAGTCGGCATCAGCAGCCTGCTGATCGGTATCGACGCTGACGCATTGATTGGTGCCTTCGCCGGGGCCGCGCTGGTGGTCGCCACGTCGCAGGACCTTTCCCTGCCCAAGCGGATCGCCTATATGGGTATCTCGTGGATAGCCGGCTACCTGGCCGTTCCGGAGGTGGTGCGAGCCACGCCGATCCGCAGCACGGGCGTCGCCGGCTTCCTGGCCGCGGCGCTCGCCATCGCGGTGACGCTGCAGTTGATCGAACGCATCAGGAAACTGAATTTCCACGCATTTTTCAGAAAGGACTGACCATGCCCGGCCCGTTGGCGTTCGTTGCGCTGATCGCCTATCTCCTTGCGGCGCTTCACATCCTGGCCTGTCGCGGCGCAGGCGCGCAGCATCATGCTGCATGGCTTGCGTGGACGCTGCTGGTGGTCTCCGGCGGCTCCGCCCTCGAGCTGATACTCACCGGGAAGACCGTCGACATCCTGGAAGCGTTGCGAGCCGCCCTGCTGAGCGCGTTCGTCCTTGGCGCGCGCATCGGCGGACGACCCGCCATTCGGGAGACCGGCGTCGGCGGGCCGAACGCGAGCGCGCCCGAGTAGCCGGCCGGCGCGTCCAGGCAGACGACCCGCAGGCCCGACGGCAGCGGCGCATTCGCCAGGTCGATCAATTTCACCCCCCGATGTCCTTGCCTGTTGCTTTTAGCAGTGCCGCCTCCGCGGTCCGGCAGCGGTAGAACGCAGGCGGACAGGATGGTTCACGCCGCCTCGTCCAGAGCCCGGACGCCAACGCCGGGAGATCGGGAGTACGGAACTAAACGCAATGGATTGCTTGAGAATGGCGGGATCGACTCGCCCCGGTTTCCCATGGCCGATCATCCGCCACGTTCGCGCTGCAAATGATCGACATATCGATTTTGCCTGGTGACAAAAGGTTTCGCCGCTTTTCGGGCAACTCATCACTCGGTAGAATGTCCCGCTGGCCCTGCATACCATGCCGCGCCCGACACGGCGCGCGGGCCCGACCCCGTGCGCAAGCGCGCACAACCGGATAGTTGACCTGACCGCTCAAGATTCCCGCTTGCAGGTCGTAAACACTGTCGTCCTCGATCACTTTCCATCCCCGCCCATTGTGAATCGTCCCGTGAAACGCATGCTGACAGGTCCCGCTGTGACGGTCATCGGGGCGGTGTGCTTCGTGCTCGCCTTTTTGAGCGCGGTCAGTATGCTCGTGGAGGATGCGCATGGCCGCATCGCGGCGGCGGCAAGGGACAGCGCACACCAGCTCGCGCTCTCCCTGGAACGGGAAGTTTCCCGCAATATCGACCTGATCGACCTCTCGATCCAGGCGACCGTCGATGGCGTCGCGCAACCGACGGTCATGTCTCTCGCGCCCACGTTGCGGGAGCAGCTGCTTTTTTCACGGGCGGCCGCGGCACGGTATATCCGGAACATATCCGTCATCGATCGCAATGCCCGACTCGTCGCCGATTCGCTCGAGTCCTTTTCCGCGACGCAACGACGCAACCCGTCCGTACCGTCCTTCCCACCCTTGCCCATACCGCGACACGGCACGGCAGGCGATAAGCTTTTCATCGGCGAGCCCTACGTAGCGTCCGACGGCACGACGCGCCTCGCCACGTTTGCCCGGAACATGTATACGCCGCAGGGCGCTTTTTCAGGCATGGTGCTGGCAACCGTCAACCTCAACGATTTTTCCGACGTGTTTTATTCGCTCAACGTCATGCCGGGCACGCTGGTCAAGCTGTCGACGCGGGAAGGCGTGGCGCTGCTGCACAACGTCACACCGGCGAGCGTGCCGACGACGCCAACGAACGAAGGCACAGGCCTGACCGGACGCGCATTGATTGCGCTTGCAATGATCTTCTCGAAATCGGTCGATGCGGACTCGATCGCGGAACGTCCGGTGCGCGGTACGCCGCTCGTCCTGTCGGTCCAGCTTTCGCCCCAGGCGGTTTTCGCGGACTGGCGCCGATGGGCCATTCGGCTTGAGGCCTATTCGCTCTTCGTGTCGTCGCTGTTTCTTGCCGGCGCGCTGTATCTCACCCATGTCCTGCGGATGCGGCTGCGATCGGAAGCCGTGGTGGCGCGGCTCGCGAGCATCGATTCGCTGACCCAACTGCCGAACCGGCGCGCGCTCGACAGCACGTATTCGCGGGAGGTGACGCAGGCCGCCCGGGAAAACCGTCCGTTGTCGGTCCTGTTCATCGATATCGACCATTTCAAGGCCTACAACGACCAGTATGGACATGTCGCCGGCGATCACACGCTGCAGGCGGTTGCGAACGCCGTACGAGCGTGCCTGCGGCGCGACACCGATTTCGTCAGCCGCTATGGCGGCGAGGAATTCGTCGTCATCCTGCCGGACACCGCCGCGCCCGAAGCGGCCGCGCTCGCCGACATCATGCGCCGCGCCATCCGCGACCTGCGTCGCCGGCACACGAGCGTCGAGGCCGGGATCGTCACCGCCAGCATCGGCGTGGCCAGTTTCGACCAGGCGACGGATTGCGCGACAGGCTCGCTGCTGGAACGCGCGGACCGCGCACTGTACGCGGCGAAACGTACCGGCCGGGATAAGGTCATGCTCTGCCCGGTTCCCGTTCCTGCCGTCGCAGCGTGTCAGGAACCCGCGGATCTGACGGTGTGACGGCACACGGCGCCGGCAGGCCGCCGCGATACGCGACGTATGGCAACCGCCTTCCCGACATCGCGAACAGCCACGCCCACCGGACATTGCAGCCCGGGGCGTCACGAAAAGCATTTCAGGCCGGGAATGTCGGGCACGATCAGTACGAGACAGACACGAGGTCGTCCTCGCAGCATGAAGACCGGCGGGGTCGTCCCCGCTTTTTCGAAACCGGCCGGCAGCCCTCCGCCCGGAGGCGCAACGGGTGCCTATCCCTGACGCTCGCCCAGCGGTGACGCGTCGAAGCACGCCAACAATGCACCTGGCCCGGGATACACCACGACGCACCCGCCTTCGCGCAGGGTCGCCTCGGTGAAGCCGCCGCACAGCACACCAATGGTGCGCATGCCGGCTTTGCCCGCGGCCTGCGCATCATACGGCGTATCGCCGATCGCCACCGCATCGCCTGCGGCGATGCCCAGCTTCTTCAATGCCACCTGAAAAATATCGGGCGCAGGCTTGGACTGCTCCGCATCTTCCGACGACGTGGTCACTTCCACGAGGTCCTTGATACCGGCAATATCCAGATACACCTCCAGCTCGTCCTGCTTCGCCGACGACGCCACCGCCACCTTCAAACCGCCGTCCCGTACCCGACGCAGCAGGTCGGGCACCGAGGAGAAAGGCCGCACCATCGACAGATAGCGCGATTTGAAATGCTTGCCGCGCCACTCCTCGAGCGCCTCGCCATGGTCCGCCTGTTCGGCTTCGGACAGGAAGACCGGAAGCAACTGGTCGCCGCCCTTGCCGATCTGGCTGCGCGCCTGTTCGAACGTCACATCGTGTCCGAACTTCGCGAACGCGTCCTGCCAGGCGCGGGCGTGCAGATCGACGGAATCGATCAACGTTCCATCGATATCGAAAATAGCGGCTTGGGGCATGGGGGTGTCTCCAGAGCGGGGCGCGTGTCGTGGGGTGTCCGTCCCGGCACGCGACCCGTCGATACGGGGTGGCGATTCGTCCGGACCGTCGGGTCGCGGCATGGGGTTCCAGTTCATTGTACATGCCGTAGAGCAACACCGGTGGCCCCCGGCCAGCACCCGGCGGAATTCCGTCCGGCTTGTCTCCCATTGCATCGGACGCTTCAGAAAGCGACCTTCTTGCGCCACTGTCCGCCGGTCCATTTCCCGCCGGTATTCAAGCGAAAGTCGAAGAGACCAAAGGTAATCAGACGAGTCTCATCGATCACCCGATCTGGCCCAGGCAAAATCGGGTGTTGTCTGCACATTTTCCATATTGTTGCGGATTCACTTTCAAAGTGGTGCATTGCTCTTTCCGCATCGTATTTTTTAGGGATATTCAAGCAGAAATGAAAGATACCTTCCGGAGCCATCATCTCAAGCATTCCTATGTTTGCATATCCTTGCAAAGTGCACCGGAAAGACGTCGTCTGATGACGGATCAATTTGCGAAGGCCGGCATCACGGCGCGATTTTTCGATGCGGTCGAGTTGAAAGACGGCGGGAACGCCATTCCGGGCTACGACGAAAGCGAGCACATCCGCCGGGCCGGCCGCGGCTTGAGCAGGGGCGAGATAGGCTGCTATCTCAGCCACCGCAAGGTCTGGCAACAACTGCTCGATTCCAGCGACGACACCTATTGCGTGCTCGAGGACGACGTCATACTCGACACCGGGTTCCGCCAGACGGTCGAAGCGATCGTGGCGCGCAGCGCGGAACTCGACATCGTCCGGCTGTCGACGCGCACACCCAGGGACCTGCGCCTGAGCTATGTGAAACTGCACACGGGCGCCCGCGTGCATTGGACGCGGCAATGCGCATCGGGTAGTCATGGCTATACGATCACGAGACGGGCGGCGCACGCCATGCTGAAATGCACCGAGCGCATGCTCGATCCGATCGATCATGAACTGACTCGCTGCTGGGAGCATCGGCAAAAGGTCCTCGCCCTGCATCCCCCTGCAATTCGCCTTGCCGATCTTTCTTCGACGATCCGCGACCGGCATGGCGTCAGACGCGCGGGCATGCTCGCGCGCCGGCTGACGGGTATCCGCTACCGATGGGAAGTGCTGCGGCAGAAAATCCGGGCGCTGGTGTGGCCCGGGCAGTGGAAAAAAAAGATGGGTCAGGCGTCATGAGTCGCGATGCCCGCTCGCACGACACGCGAGCCAGGAAAAACGGAGGACGCCCCGGCCATGACGGCACGACCGGCCGATCCCGCGCTTGGGGGTACGTCATGCGCTCGAACAGGCGGGATTGCCGCGGGAGTGGCATGACGGGTTGCTCGTGGACGAGCGACTTCGGATATGCCATCCGTTTGAGAAGGCGATGGCCCGGCAGAGATGAGAAAAGCGGGTCCCTTGCCGCGCCGGCCACGCCAACGAATCACGTCATTACCGCACTGCTACCTGATCCTGCGAAAGATATACTTTATGTATATCATCACCCGGAAAACCCCATGAGCCGAATTCTTATCGACCTTCCCGACACCCAGCTTGCGGCGCTGTCGGCGCTCGTGGAGAGCGAGCGCCGTCCGCGCGCCGCTGTGATTCGCGATGCGATCGAGGCGTACATTTCGCGGCACAAGCCCGGCTCCAATGACGGGGTTTTCGGACTAAGAAAAAACAGGCGCGTGGACGGTCTCGAATATCAACAGGAACTACGCTCGGAATGGTGAAGGCGCTTTTCGACACGAATATCCTGATCGACTATCTCAACGGTATCGACGCAGCAAGAAATGAACTGTCGCGGTACACGTCCCAGGCGATCAGCATGATCACGTGGATGGAAATACTCGTCGGCACCACAGCGAACGACGAAGCCGCGACTCGTACATGGCTCAACGCGTTCGACGTCATTCCACTCGATAGTCGGATTGCAAACGAAGCAGTCCGAATTCGCCAACAGAAGCGAATCCGTCTGCCTGACGCGATCATCTGGGCATCGGCTCGAACGCATTCACTGCTGTTGGTGTCCCGCAACGTGAAGAATTTCCCAGAGAATGAACCGGGAGTACGGGTGCCCTACTCCATTTGACGATGCATATCGCCGTTCCCCCTTCGCTGTTTCGCAGTGAAACGCAGAAGAGAGCCGTTCGTCAAAGGCCCCATGTCCAAAATGCGTCAATTCGCAATACCTGGGCGAGCTGGCGCGTTCAGCGCGGCACGCCGACGCAGGTGCTCAAGGAACTGGGAGGCTGGGAACGATGGAGATGGAGATGGAGATGGTGCAGCGCTATGCACACCTGTCGCCCGAGCACCTGGCGCAATGAGTACAGTCTTTGACGGGGGACCTGACGGGAGTTGACTGCAATTTGACTGCACCGACGGAAAACCACTCACCAAAACGCGCTGACTACTTGATTTATTTGGTGCGGCCGATTGGGATCGAACCGGCAACCCCTGCCTTCGAAGCCTCGCTGGTGGAGCTTAGGTTCAATGCAATCAATGCTTTGCGTGACTCGCGGGCATGGAAAAGGTGGCTGTAGCAGCTGCAAATGGCGAGGCGGGAGGCAAGATGACTGCAATCCAGCTGCACGGGCGGCCGACTCCCGGTGCGCCTGGCATCGGTGTCCCACGTCCGCAATATATAAAGATATAGCAAGTTATAGCTACTTAAAAGCAAGTCTCCTTATACTTCAGTATAAGTTCATACACGCGAGTCTCCCATGGATCCCGTCAGAAACCCGTTCGCACCTGGAGCGGGCAGTCAACCGCCCGAACTCGCTGGGCGCGAAGCCATCATCGAGGACGCGCGTCGCGATTGACCGCTCCCTGCTTTGCAAACCCAGCCGCTCCCAGATGTTCCTGGGCCTGCGTGGCGTCGGCAAGACCGTCCTCCTCAACGCGGTCGAGAGCATGGCCAGAGACCGCGGCCACCTCACCTCCACCATCGAAGCCCCCGAGAACAAGCGCCTGGGCGAGCAACTATTGCCGCGTGTGCACCAAGTGCTGCGCAAGCTTTCCTCGACCGATAACGCCAAGGCCAAGGCCCATGACGCGATGCGGGCATTGCGGTCGTTCGCTTCCGCGTTCAAGCTCAAATACGGGGATATGACTATCGCCGTGGAACCGGAAGTGGGGGTGGCCGACAGCGGGGACCTGGAACACGATCTCCCCGAGCTGTTCGTGCGCATCGGTGAGGCCGCCAAAGCTGCCGGGAAGGCATGGACACTCTTGACCGATGAGGTGCAATACCTCGATCAGAAGGATCTGGCCGCCCTCATCGTTTCCCTCCACAAGATCAACCAAGCCAACTTGCCCGTCCTGTTCTTCGGTGCCGGACTGCCCCAGGTGGCGGCCCTCTCCGGGGAAGCCAAATCGTACGCGGAAAGATTGTTTCACTATCCGGACGTAGGCGCATTGCCGGAAGCCGATGCCAAGGCCGCCATTCGTCAACCCGTGAACGATGAAGGCGCCGTCATCGACGAGGCCGCCCTGACCGAGATCGTCCAGAAAACGAAGGGCTATCCTTATTTTCTCCAGGAGTGGGGGCATCAATCCTGGAACCTCGCCACGGGCGACACCATCACGCTTCAGGACGCGAGGGAAGCCGAGGCCACCACGCTCAAGCGCCTGGACGACGGATTTTTCAAGGTTCGTTTCGATCGCTTGACGCCCAAGGAGCGCGAGTATGTCATCGCCATGGCGAAATTGGGCAATGGTCCCTACCGTTCGTCCGACGTCGCCGATGCGCTTGGCGAGACCGCGCAAAGCCTGGG
The DNA here is from genome assembly GCA_050955065.1 of Janthinobacterium lividum. Classification (GTDB taxonomy): domain Bacteria; phylum Pseudomonadota; class Gammaproteobacteria; order Burkholderiales; family Burkholderiaceae; genus Robbsia. The sequence continues at coordinate 8,748 of JBPBQT010000368.1, forward strand.
ACCACGTCGCGCGCAGATCATCAGCAAGGGGATGATCTATAGCCCGTCTTATGGGGACATCGAATTCACCGTGCCGATGTTCAACGATTATCTGATTCGCAACTTGGCCGATCTTGGTTGATCGATTGGACTATCGACTGCGCATGGCGGTACCGTGCTCCCTGCTCGTACTTTTCAATATGATCGAATTCGAAGAAGGAAGCGGAAACATTTATGCGGACCTTGGCATGCCCGATGCCGACGTATTGGGACTTACCCAGCCGAAACTCTCAAAGATGCTACGAGGGCAGTTTCGCGGCATCAGCGAGGCAAAGATGCTGGATTGTTTGACGAGACTGGGAAGGAATGTGCAGATTGTCGTTGGCCCTGCGCGACGATCAGATCAGCAGGAAGCGTCGAAGTGATTTTTGCCACTTGAGACTGGTCCCATTCCCACGGACTTCGGATTGCGAATCTTCCACGTTTTTCCCACAATAGTCCTATAGCGGCACTGCGGTTTAAACCTCCCTCCTGGGTAGCCTGCGACAGATCGGTGCCGTTAATCGTTTCTCGGGCACGCGCTGCCTGCATCAAATCCACTGCCCCAACCACGAGCCGCCGGCGAGGAGGGAAGCGCGATTTCCAGACCAGCACTTGTGCGATATACGGCGTTGCCGCCTGAGAGGCCTCCCGCTGCAAAAGCGCTTGAGAGAGGGTCGAGGGATGCCGTACATCAGCTGGCGGCGCGCTTGATGCTGTATGGTGAGAATCGCATCCCCCCCTCACCCGCCCACTCATTCAGCGCCGCGAACCGCCTCTGCAAAGGATCGATTTCATTCGCGCCGAACACCTCGGCCGCTGTATCCGTTGCTCCAGACCCACCCGTGTTGCTCGGAACAATCCCCAACAACTGTGGCGGCACCCGAGCGCCGCAAGCAAGTCGTCCCGCGTGACGTTCTTGATGTGGAAGAACGCATCCTTCGCGGCCACCTCGGAAACCGGGATCAACTGAATCCCGTCCCTTTTCCCTCCCGGCGCGTACATGAACAGATTGCGGAAATTTCCCGGCCCCTTGCTCCTCTTCAGCGCCGCCCGTAACTCGTTGACGTCATGCTGCGACTGCGCGGAATGCGTCATGTACAAAATGAAGCCGGCATGGCTTCCATTCGTGCTGGCACATTCAGCGCGACACGCCATTGCAGGTACTGAAGAACTGGAAGGATGGGAAACGCTGGAGATGGTGCAACGCTACGCGCACTTGTCGGCCGATCATCTGACGCAGTGAACACAGCCGCATAGGACGCCGCTGGACGCGCCATAGCTGCAATTTAGCTGCAGTGGACGAAACAGACTGGCTGGGGAGTGTACCGACTACTTGATATCTTTGGTGCGCCCGGCTGGGATCGAACCAGCAACCCCTGCCTTCGGAGGGCAGTACTCTATCCATTGAGCTACGGGCGCGATGAGGTGAAACGCTGCTGCTGTACCTCGCGTATGAGACGGAGGCGAAGCGGGCATTATAGCCGGTTTTTGCCAAAGCGTCGGAAAATCGACTTCATGGCCTCTCCGACGCTGTCCGCTCGCGCCTGCGCGTCTATGCCCCGCTCCCCAGCAACGCCTTCAGCGCCGCCATCCGGTCTTTCGGCGTCATCGGCGCCTCCTCCTTCGTCGGCGGCGGCGCCTCGTCGAGCACCATCTCGGGAATGAAGCGCGATGCCTCGCAGACCACCGTCTCCCGCGCCCGCTTGCGCTTGCGACACCAGGACAGATGCAGGCTGCGCTGCGCGCGGGTGATGGCCACGTACATCAGGCGGCGCTCCTCCTCGATGCGCGCGTCGTCGGCCGGCGCGTCCTCGGAACCCCGGTGCGGCATGATGCCCTCCTCGCATCCCACCAGGAAGACGTGCGGATACTCCAGCCCCTTAGACGCATGGACCGTCGACAGGCGCACCGCATCGGGATCGTCCTCCTTGCCTTCGAGCATCGACATCAGCGCGACGGTCTGGATCAGCTTGAGCAGGTTCCGGCCTTCGTCGGCCAGCCCGTTCGCGGTGTCATACCCGGTCTCCTCCTCGCCTTCGACCGGCGCCTTGGTGCCCTTGCGCTTGAGCCACTCCAGGAATTCGAGCACGTTCTGCCATTTGCTCTGCGCGGCCCGGTCGTCGTGCGCGTCGTACAGATAGGATTCGTAGTGGATCCCTTCCATCAGCTCGTCGATCAGGACATTGGCGGGATCCTTCGCGGCGCGGTCGGTGAGCCGCTGCAGGAAGTCGCAGAAGGCGCGCAAGGGTTCGAGCTGCCGCGGGCTGAGCCGGGCCTCGATGCCGCCCATGTAGACGGCCTCGAACAGCGAGACCTTCGACTGCCCGGCATAGGCGCCCAGCACCTCCAGCGTGGCGTTGCCGACGCCGCGCCGGGGCGTGGTGACGGCACGAATGAAGGCGGGGTCGTCGTCGCCATTGGCGATGAGCCGCAGATAGGCGCAGATGTCCTTGATCTCGGCCTTGTCGAAGAACGACTGGCCGCCGGAGAGGACATACGGAATGCGCTCGCGCCGCAGGATCTGCTCGAAGATGCGCGCCTGGAAGTTGCCGCGGTACAGCACCGCGTAATCGCGGAACTGCGCGCGACGCTCGAATTTGTGCGCGGACAGGCGGAACACGACGGATTCGGCCTCGTGCTCCTCGTCGTTCGCGCCGATGACGGTGATGGTGTCGCCCATGCCGTGCTCGCTCCACAACTTCTTCTCGAAGAGCTTGGGATTGTTCGAGATGACGTTGTTGGCGGCGGTCAGGATGCGGACGGTGGAGCGGTAGTTCTGCTCGAGCTTGACGACATGCAGCTTCGGAAAGTCGGTCTGCAGCTGCGCGAGGTTCTCGAGCGTGGCGCCGCGCCAGCCGTAGATGGCCTGGTCGTCGTCGCCCACCGCGGTGAAGGCGGCGCGCTGGCCGGCGATCAGCTTGAGCAACTGGTACTGGCAGGCGTTGGTGTCCTGGTATTCGTCGACGAGCAGGTAACGCAGCCGGTTCTGCCATTTCTCCCGTACCTGCTCGTTGCGCGCGAAGAGTTCGGCAGGCAGGCGGATCAGGTCGTCGAAGT
>JBPBQT010000369.1:0-10427 GCA_050955065.1 Janthinobacterium lividum
TAGGTCATCCACCATAGCGTTGAGACGTCGCGCCAGGTTGCGGGCGCCCCGATCATGGTTCGACAGGGTGACAACCACGTACTCGCTGTCCAGATGCATTTGGAAGCTGGCACTGATTCCGGAGAACCCGCCGTTGTGCCCTACCACTGTGCCAGCCGCGCCACGGACCACTTCGAAACCATAGCCGTAGTCCGCGCCTGCGTGGTCTGTCCACAGCGCCGTTAGCATCTCCTCCCCGATCAAGCAGCCCGAGCGGAGGCCCTGGGCAAACCGGTGGAGATCGCGTACCGTCGAATAGCCGCCTCCCGCCGGACCGCCCTTGGCAACGTGATCGAAAATGTTTTCACGCCACGCCGACCCTTCCGGTTCCAGCATGCCGTCGATCGCGACGTTGCCGACAGGGGCATCGATATCGTAGCAATCCATGCTGGACATACCGCACGGACCATAGATGTTTTTCCGTATATGGTCGAAGTAGTCAATTCCCGCCACGCGTTCGATCACGACGCCGGCCAATAACATCCCGATATTGCTGTATCGGAATGCCGCCCCCGGTGTAAAGGCGGGGCGGTCGCTCCGAACCAGTGGCTTGAAATCATCGATCGCTCGAAGCCGCGCGCGGGAGCCATCGATAAAGGTGTCGTTGAAGAAACTACCCAACCCGGACGTATGGCTCAGAACGTGATGGACCGTGATGCCGTGCGTGACGGCTTGCGGCAGCCAGCTTTCGTCGATGAAATGATCGATTGCGTCGGTCAGCTTCAGCCGCCCTCGCTCGACAAGCTGGGCCACGGCGGTTGCGGTGAACATCTTGTTGAGCGAGCCCAGATTGAATCTGGTATCCAGGTCATTCGGAACGCGATAGCGTTTGTTGGTTTCGCCGCAGGCGTATTCGAAGAGGACGTCCGCACCACGCGCGATGAGCACCGCTCCTGAAAACACCCCTGATGCAGCACCTCGCGCGCAGACGTTTTTTGCCGCACTCAGGCACTGTGCGCGGGTGACGGGGTGGCGATCGCGGTTATCGCCAGGCGAGGGTCCGACGCTGATGCCGGCGATGAAATCGCGTTTCTCGACATCGAAGTCGATATGAATTTCATGCAGCGTCGAATAGACCTCATCCTCGACCGTGAGCGTGAGACGGGAACTCGCTGTATCGAACGGGACCACCGATCGCATGCGATGCCTTGGGTCTCGCGGTAGAAGGAACGCATCCATTGCGTATAGTCGCTCATTGCCGAAGCATCGCAGCTTGCAGGCAACAGGTTTCTTTCGAGAAATCTGGCCGCCTCCGGGCTGCTGTTCGCATTGATCGCCGCCAATAGCGCGGTAGCGCATCTGCCGTAATGCGTGGCAGACAGGAAATCGGATTCGTCGAGGCGACTTTCTGAATCGTCCGGCGAAGTCGATGCGGATCGCATGAATACCTCTGGTTTTGCGAAGCCGCCTCCACGATCTAGCGCGATGGAAACGCATGTGTGCCTCGCGCTTGAAGGTCTGGGAATTGCCTTTTTTTGTGGCCGACGAGCAAGCACCTTTTGCCCAAGTTGCGGGCGCTCGCGGAAAGCGCGTCGACGATCGGTATCGTTTCGGAAAGAAAACCGGGTGCCAGGGAGGCGCAGCGTCAAGATTTCGTACCGCTGCCGCGCCGACCCATCGCACAAAGCCGGGCGAGCCGAGTCGGCAGCAGGAATGGCGGCGGTTCTTGCCCGCCGCCGTCCAGGATGCTGCTAGCCCTTCACGCTTGCCAGCACCTCACGCGCGGCGCGCACGACCGCATCGGTCGTGATGTCGAACTTGGCATACACGTCCTGGATCTTGCCCGAATCGCCGAAGCCGTGCATGCCGACGAACTTGCCTTCGAGGCCGAGATACCGTTCCCAGCCCAGCTCCACGGCTGCCTCGACGGCCACACGCGCCCGCGTCTCGCCCAGTACCTGCTTCTTGTACGCGAGATCCTGTTCCTCGAACAGCAGTCGGCACGGCATCGACACGACCGCCGTCGGCACGCCTTCCTTCTGCAGGATTTCGCGTGCCTCCACCGCGAGGTGCAATTCCGAGCCGGTAGCCAGCAGCGTCAGCTGACGCGGACCGCCCTCCGCGTCCTGCAGAATATAGGCGCCGCGGGCCGATTTGTTTTCGGTGCCGGCTTCCGTACGCAGCAGCGGCATGGGCTGGCGGGACAGCGCGATCAATGCCGCCCGACGCGGTTGGTCCAGGATCAGCTCCCAGCATTCGGCCGTTTCCACCGCATCGCCCGGGCGATACACACCCAGATGCGGAATCGCCCGCAACGCGGCAAGATGCTCGACCGGCTGGTGCGTCGGACCGTCCTCGCCCAGGCCGATGGAGTCGTGCGTCATCACGAACGTCGTGCGAATCTGCATCATGGCCGCGAGACGAATCGCCGGGCGACAATAATCGGAGAAGCACAGGAACGTGCCGCCGTAGGGAATGAGCCCGCCATGGAGCGCCAGACCGTTCATCGCCGCGGCCATGCCGTGTTCGCGCACGCCATAATGGATGTACGAACCGCCGTAGTTGCCCGGCGTCACCTCGACCTGATTCTTTGCCTTGGTGTTGTTCGACGGGGTGAGATCCGCCGATCCTCCCAGCAATTCCGGAATCGCGTCGAAGAGGTGGTTGAGCACCGCGCCGCTGGCCTGTCGCGTCGCCAGTTCGCCGCCCTTGGCGATGAACTCCGCACGGGCCGCGGCGATGGCGTTTTTCCAATCGGGGGGCAGCTCGCCGTTGTTGCGCCGTTCGAAATCGCCGCGCAGCGGTTCCGGCGTCTGTTTCACGCGGTCCGCCCACGCCATCCGCGCGGCCCGGCCTTTCGAGCCGATTTCCCGCCACTCGTTCAGCAATGGCTCGGGGATCTCGAACGGCGCCGAATTCCATCCCAGGATCTTGCGCGCGCCTGCGATCTCTTCCTCGCCCGGCGCGTCGCTGTGGGCTTTCTGCGTGCCCGCCTTGGTCGGGAAACCGAAGCCGATGATCGTCTTGCAGGCGATCAGGGTGGGCTGCCCGTCATTCGCACGCGCGGTCGTGATCGCTTCGCGGATGGCATCGGTATCGTGCCCGTCGATTTCCAGCACCTCCCAGCCCGACGCCCGGAAACGCTCGACTTCGTTGTCGGACACGGCCAGGCTGGTGGCGCCGTCGATCGAGATCGAATTGTTGTCCCAGAATCCGATCAGACGGCCCAACTTCAGATGGCCCGCCAGCGAGATCGCCTCCTGGCTGATGCCCTCCATCAGACAACCATCGCCCATGAAAACGTAGGTGTAGTGGTTGACCAGCTCGTCGCCGAAGGTCGCATTCATGATGCGCTCGCCCAGCGCCATGCCGACCGACTCCGCGATGCCCTGGCCCAGCGGACCGGTGGTCAGCTCGATGCCATCCGCATGCTTGTATTCGGGATGACCCGGGGTCTTGCTGCCCACCTGACGGAACTGCTTCAGTTCCTCGATCGGCATGTCCGCATAGCCGGTCAGATAGAGCAGGCTGTACAGCAGCATCGACCCATGGCCGTTGGAGAGAATGAAGCGGTCGCGGTCGATCCAGTGTGGATCGGCGGCGTCGAACTGCATGAAGTCCTTGAACAGCACCGTCGCGATGTCCGCCATGCCCATCGGCGCGCCCGGGTGACCGCTCTTCGCTTTCTGAACGGCGTCCATCGAAAGAAATCGGATGCAGTCCGCCATGTCCCGGAGATGCTGGTCACGAGGTACCGGCACGGTTTTCGGTGCTGCGGGTGCTGCGGAAGATGGTTCTGTCATCGGAATACCTTTTCTAGGTCAATAACGGATGGCGTGCACCGTCCGGGTCCAGATCGCCGCATCGCGCCCGATCTTCCTGGATATCGACGGCGCGAGCATGTGCCCTCTAGTCACCAGATTCGCCAGCAAACGGGGGGAGAAACTCTCGCATCGGCATCGCGCGCCGCATTTCCCCGTGGTCCTGGTCGGGGTACGTGGCCTGTCCCCGGTGGAGACGCCTCAACAGCTTTTATACCACTGTAGGACGTTATGTGCGCGAGACCCGGCGATCGACGTTTGGCGTCCTATACCGAACCCGGAGACGGGCGAACGAAAATGACGCAACGGCGTTCATGTTCCGCTGGACGTCGACCGATGACCAGGCCATCGCTGCTCCAGCGTTTTCTTGAGGAAGATCCGGGAATGGCCCATTGGATAATCCGGCAATCTGGCAAATTCGGCATAGCCCAGTCGTTCATAGAACGGCTGGGCCTGAAAATCGTGCGTGTCAAGCCATGCGCTATGGCAACCGCGTTTCAGCGCCTCCTCCTCGGCAATCTGCATAAGGCGTGTGCCTGCGCCTTGGCCGCGGAGGTTTTCCGGTACGACCAGCAGATCGATGTGAAGCCACCCATAGGCTGTCGCGCCCCACAGCCCGCCGACGATCTGTTTGTCCCGATCGGTCACTGTCACGACAAGCGGTCGGAAATTGATCGGACCCGCCTTACTTACATTGAATCGAATGAGCGGTCCGGCGATTTGCGCGCGGACAGTGACGTCTGCGACGTCGGTCAAGGTATATTTGAATGGCATTCATCGTTCTTTTGCAAAGCGCCGGTTCCGTCTGGAAAAGTGCGGTCTCCGTTACGAAGACAGTCGTTCCGACGACCATCCTCTCCTCATGAATTGCATCGTTCCGCACCGTGACCCTCGTCCACGACATCCTCGAACTCGATTTGCTCACGTTGCAAGCGCATACCGAGCGTGCGGGCGACGTCGTCGACGCCGATCTCCATCGCGCTCGCGTGCAGGACATGCTGGAAACCTGCACGGTCTGTCCGGTGTATCGGGCGGGTCGACTGGTTGCCTATGCAGCGCTCGTACCGGAATCCGCAAGCTGCTGGTTCGTGCGAGGATTCAACACCCATCCGTCGCATCGTACGTCTGCCGTCATGGGAGAGCTGCTGTCGAAACTCTCCGAACTGGCTCGCCAACGAGAAATCGTCGAGCTACGAACTCACGTATACAAGACGAACGCGCTTTCAATGGCATTCCATAAAAAACTCGGTTTTCACATCACGCGTGAAAATGAGAAAGCTGTCGAATTCTTCGCCGTTGTTGCGATGATCCGCGAACGTCGCGCGGTTCGACGTGCCGCTGCCCGAGTGTCCCGGGCATAGTACGTCATACCCGCACGCGAAGCGCGCAGAGGAAAAGTTCGTTTCCGTACCGGAAGGAGCGCCTGACGCCCGGGCCGACGGCGATCTGCACCGGCTCAAGCCCGGCGATGCTGTCGGCTTACCCGCGGGCACGGATTCATTGCTCAGGATTTCGCCAAAGACAAGGCCCGCAGAGGCGATATCGCATCCAAACAACGGAATGCATGCTATTAAAGATAATCCGGCAGCAATACCGAAAAACACATTGAGATTCCAGATCTATCGGATATATATTCCCCAATAAAATTGAAATAATAGATATCGGGGCGGGATGGAGAATCTCACAGGCATCAATGTCTTCGTGCGCACCGCCGAGGCGCCCAGCTTTGTCGCGGCGGGTCGCGAGCTTGGCATTTCCGCGTCGGCAGTCGGCAAGACGATCGCCAGACTGGAGCAATCGCTCGGCGTTCGGCTTTTTCACCGGACAACGCGGCGGGTAACGCTCACCGACGAAGGCCGGATTTTTCATGACCGCTGCGAGCGGATTCTCGACGATTTACGCGACGCCCAGAATCTGCTGTCCGAATCCGCGCAGACACCGCGTGGCCGGGTGAAGATCAGCCTGCCGGCCATCGGTTATCGCTTCCTTCTGCCCGTACTGCCGGACTTCACCGCACGCTACCCGGATATCGAGCTCGATCTGGACTTCAACGATCGGCTCGTGGATGTCGTCGAGGACGGGTTCGACGCCGTCATCCGCAGCAACGCGATGGCGGATTCCAGTCTGATGTCGCGGCGCATCGGCGCATTCCGCTTTGTCCTGTGCGCGGCGCCGGCCTATCTCGCACGGGCTGGAGCGCCGCACACGCTGCACGATCTGAATACGCATGCGTGCGTGCGTTACCGCTCCCCGACAACAGGCAAACTGCAGCCGTGGGGACTGTCGGCCGAGGGCGGTGAGCCGGAAAATCTGCGCGCCGCACTGATCTGCAACAATATGGAGGCACTACGCGGCGCCGTCATCGCGGGTTTTGGAATCGGCTACATGCCGGATTTCGTCGCTTGCGATGCGCTCGCTGCGGGCGCGCTCATTGCGCTGCTGGACGAATATCACCTCATGCCGGAACAATTCTCGATTCTCTGGCCGTCGAGCCGCCAGCTATCGTCTAAGCTGCGGGTGTTCGTCGACTTCATATGCACATCCGTGTTCAGAAACAATGAAGCAAGGAAATACGCCATCGCAAGCGGCAGGTAGCGGAAGGCGGACCTTCCGGACGGCGTCGATTCATGGTTGCATTGCTAACCATATCGATGTTGAACACCCCATGTTCGATCACTGTTTCTACTTCAATGCCGCCGCGCTCGCTCGCCTCGTCGAGCGGGCATGGACCGACGCCAGCGCCGCGATCGCCGGCGCATTACGCGGTCGGGTCGGTCCTGAATTGTTCGAATCCACGATCGCCGGCATGCATGGCGTACGCACGGCACTACGGTAGCGCATGCGCCATGTTGATCACGCTGACGCTCGCTGCCGCCCATGCACCGCAAAGCAGCCGGGAAAACCTGCAGCGGTGTCTCCGGTCCGAAGCGCGCGATGCCGGTCTTTCGTCGAGCATGCTGAATGATCCCGCGCATCGGGACAGGCTTGTGCAGGCGATCACGGCATGCACGTCGTGACGACGGCAGGCGTCGTCAGCAATGCGCGCCTATGCAAAGCTGAATTCATTATTTCACCCGCGGCGACAGGTCGTTTAGCGTGATGCCTTTACGCATAAAGGATATCACCCGTGTCATTCCCGCTGCCCTTCCTTCGCCGTCTGTCCTCGCTGCTGCTTGGTCTGTCGCTCGTGTTCGGTGCCCCGGCCGCGCATGCCCAGCAAAAAATCCTGAAAATCGGCGTGACCAGCGGCCCGCACGAGGAGATCTTCGAAGAGGTCAGAAAGGTGGCCGAACGCGATTACGGACTGCGCATCAAGATCGTCAGCTTCAACGACTATATTCAGCCGGATGCTGCGCTCGCCGCCGGCGATCTCGACGCGAACAGCTTCCAGCATCGTCCTTTCCTGACCGCGCAGATGCGCGCCCGCGGGTACAAGCTCACGGGCGTCGGCCGGACCTGGATCGGACCGATGGGCGTCTATTCCCGAAAATACAAAAATTTCGCGGCATTGCCGGAGGGCGCGCGCATCGGCATCCCGAACGATCCGGCCAACGAGAGCCGCGTGCTCCTGTTGCTGCAGAAGTCAGGCGCGATCACGCTCGCAGGCAATGTCGATCCGGTCAGCGGAATCAACGCGACGCCGCTCGACATCACCGGCAATCCGCATCATTTCAAGTTCACCGAAGTCGACGCCGCGCAGTTGCCGCGAACGCTGGAGGATTTCGATGCCACGGCGATCAATGCGGATTACGCGATCAAGGCCGGACTGAAGCCGGGCCGCGACACGATCCTGGTCGAGGACAAGACCGCCCTCTACGCGTGCCTGATCGCCGTGCGCGACGCCGATGCGAAACAGCCTTGGGTCGCGCCGCTCGTGCAGGCGTATCAATCCGAGGAAGTCCGGCGCTTCATCGAGACGCGCTATCAGGGTGGAATACTGCCCGCGTTCTGACCGGCGACATCGACGGGGCCGCCCGTTCGGCATGAGCACCGGGTCGCGCAATTCCAGGATGCCTTGCTGCGTGACGGTCATGTCTCATGCGCCCTTTGGGTCGGGCGCGCTGCTGGACGGTTCCGTCGCGATCGCCCGGCCGGCCGCGCAATGCGCTGCCATCTCCCGCCGGATCGCTCCCCATGACCGGGGTTCGTTCACAGCCTGGGCGGCATTTGTCTGAATACGGCAGGCGACGCGCGCCTGCGACAGGCTTTGATTGGCCTTTTTCAGCGTCATCGCCTGGAACGTCTCGACATGCCGCCGCGCACTGAGTCAACAGGCATTCATGCTATTCCACGAAATTTCGTACAAAACCCGAACGATGAACCGATGGATATGCGTGGAGCGGGCAAGCGGCGGCTCGGATCCCTCTTTGCATCATGCATTCCTTATGCGTTTCGAATGGTTAGCATTGGAATGCGTGACTGATAAGCTGAGGCGGTATCGGTCGGCCCCCACGGGCCACGTTTTACGAGAAGCGTCGTGGTCACGGACAAAAGAAATTTCGGAGGAATGCAAAATGAGTAACGTTACATTTCCAGGCGTCGCAGCGCTTTCCCGAACACCGCCGGTACGCCGCTTCTGGTTCGACGAGACGCCTGTGCGGACCAGCCACGCCGCCGAGCGGCGTCACCGCCAGACCCGGCTTGCCGGAGCGTTCCGCTTGTTCGCGCGCTACGGGTTCGACCAGGGGCTTGCCGGGCATATCACCGCCCGCGATCCCGAGTGGACCGATCACTTCTGGGTCAACCCGCTGGGACGCCATTTCTCGCGCATCCGCGTGTCGGACCTGCTACTGGTGAACAGCCAGGGCGAGATCGTCGTTGGCAAAGGCCCGGTCAACCAGGCGGCCTTCGCGATTCACGCGGCCATTCACGAAGCCCATCCACAACTGATCGCCGCCGCGCACACCCATTCCCTGTATGGCAAGGCGTGGTCGACGCTGGGGCGAAAGCTCGATCCGCTGACGCAGGATGCGTGCGCGTTCTATCAGGATCATGCGTTGTTCGACGATTTTCGCGGCGTGGTCCTGGATACCAGCGAAGGCGCGCGGATCGCCGAGGCGCTTGGCACGAACAAGGCCGTGATCCTGAAAAACCATGGCATTCTCACCGCCGGACCGAGCGTGGAAGCCGCGGCATGGTGGTATATCGCACTGGAAAACGCCTGCCATGTGCAGTTGCTCGCGCAAGCCGCGGGCAACCCGCAGGCCATTCCCCACGATGTCGCCACGCTCACGCACGAACAGGTCGGGCGGCCCGGCGGCGCGCTGTTTTCCTTCGAGAGCCTGTATGAAGGATTGGTGGAAAGCCAGCCCGATCTGCTCGATTAGCCGCGCTGGCGACTCGCGCGGCGATGCGGGCCAGGCGAACGCACGCCTCGCGTCATCGCACGTGGCAATGCGCATGGGTGGGAAAAAGGAGAGAATGAATGCCGGTCCATTCCTTCAACGCGCATACCCGCCCGCGCGAGCGGCGACACACGCCATGGACCATTTTCCGCACATGCCCGGCGGCTTCGAGGGGGTCGCCTGGCCGCCAGTCACGAACGACGGGGCCGCATCGCTTGCCGCGCTGCTCGACCGGTTCGGCAGGACCGCCCTGCTCAGCGATGCGCGATTCGCCCAGGCGCAATGCACCCAACTCGCCGCGCTTGCCGCCCATGGCTGGCAACATGCGCCGGCATTCCGGCAACGCCTGCGGGCGGCCGGCCTGGCCCCACACGATCTCGAAAAAACCGGACGCGCTGGCGACGCTTCCGGTACTGACACGCAGCGGCGTCCAGGAGCGCACCGGGCAGATGCGTGCCGGACATGTCCCGGCCTCCCATTTGCCGGTCGGCGAAACCGGCACCTCCAGCTCTCTCGGCCAGCCCGTGATCGTTCGGCGCACGGCGTTCAACCAGCTTTTCTGGAATGCGTTCACGCCGCGCGAGCATCTTTGGAACCGGCGCGACTTCCGCGCGACGCTGGAGGTCATCCGCGCCAATCTGCCGAAGGAAGACGTCAGCCTGCCGGATTGGGGCAAGCCGGTGAATTATCTCTACGAGTCGGGTCCGGCGCATGGCATTTCCAGCAACTGGCCCCTCTCACCGCCATCCTTCACGAGGCGCTGGACCACCCCTTCACGTTGCGGTTTCGCTACTTCGATACGCCGTTGCCGCTGGGCAAGACCGGCAAGTTCGAGGAATTCGTCTGTCTCGTCGAATGAGGCGGCAGCGCACGAAGGAGGAATCCGACGCGTTCGCGCCAGCCTTGCGACCAGCAGCACGCATGATCGAAATCCGGCACGGTGATCACCTGCGGCCGGGCGGCCGGGGGAAATCGGGAGACATACGCGCGCGCGACCGCCAATGGCACGACGTCGTCGCGTTCGCCCACGAGGAGGACCTGCGAAACGCTTGACAGCCGGGCCCACTCATCCGCCGGATTGAGCGAGCCGCGCAGCGGCGGTATCCGCTCGATGCGGGTCCACGCCGCGATGTCGAGGTTCGCGGCCACTGCGATCAGCAGCGCGACATCATCGCGCCGCGCGGCCACCGGCGCCGCTACCGCGCCGCCCCCCGAGAAGCCCACCAGTACGATCTCCCGCGCACGCACGCGTCGTTTCAGCTGACTGATCGCCTGATTCATC
>JBPBQT010000370.1:0-10137 GCA_050955065.1 Janthinobacterium lividum
CGATCGACACCGGCATCGACGCGGGCGCGGGCGCGGGCGCGGGCGCGGGCAACGGCGTGGCCATCGCGCAGCTCGAGGAGGAAGTGCGCAATCTCAAGCAGCAGCTCCAGGAAACCATCGACGATGCGGATTTCTCCAGCCAGGAACTGAAGGCGTCCAACGAGGAATTCCAGTCCGTCAACGAGGAGCTGCGCTCGGCCAGCGAGGAACTGGAAACGAGCAAGGAGGAACTGCAGTCCATCAACGAGGAACTGATCACGGTCAATGCGGAACTCAAGGCCAAGGTCGACGAATCGGCCAAGGCCAACGAGGACCTGCAGAACCTGATTTCGTCCTCGGACATTGCCACCATCTTCGTTGACTACGAACTGCACATCAAACGCTTCACACCACGCACGCTGGATCTTTTCAGGCTGATCGCAACGGATATCGGGCGGCCGTTGCGCGACATCACCCATCATCTGCACTGGGATGCGCTCATCGAAGATCTGCAGGAGACACTGGACGCGAACTGCGTGGTGGAGCGTGAGATCGACAGCGCGAACGGGCGCCTCTACATCGCCCGCATCTCGCCCTACCGCACCGGCGAGAACGACGTGCAGGGCGCCGTCCTGACGTTCGTCGACGTCACCCGCCTGCGCAACGCGGAGGCGCTCGCGCACGCCACCGAAGCGCGGATGCAGCGTGTCGCCCAGAGCATGAAGGATTACGCGATCGTCATGCTCGACCCGCACGGCATCCTGGTCGCGTGGAATCTGGGCGCGACCAAGATTTTCGGTTACACCGAAGCGGAAGCGCTCGGCGTGCACGGCTCGTTGATCTTCGAACCGGAAAACCGGGAGGAAGGCGTGTTCGAAGCCGAGATGCGCAATGCCCTGACGCAGGGCCGCGTCGAGGACGAACGCTGGTATCTCAGCAAGGACGACACGCCGATCTTCTGCAGCGGCATCATGGTGCCGCTGCATACCAAGGACGGCACGTTCGAGGGTTTCGCAAAGATCGCGCGGGACATGACGCAGCAGCAGCGCCTCGCCCGCTATCGCGCGAAACGGCTGCTGCGCGAGAAGGAAGTGCGGCAGGCAAGCCAGCATGCCAATCACCTCAAGGATGAATTCCTGGCGATCATGTCGCACGAACTGAAGCATCCGCTCAACCTGATCAGCGTGAACGCCGAACTCGCGAGCCGGCTGCCCGGCGTGCAGGGCCACGGCCTGATGGAGCGCGCGCTGGGCACCATCAGCAAAGCCGTCAAGAGCCAGGCGAAGATCATCGACGACCTGCTCGATCTGTCGCGCGTCAACACCGGCAAGCTGGCGCTCAATCGCGCGCCGTTCGACGTCGTCCCGTGCATCCAGGCGATCGTCAAGGCCGCCGGCGAGGCCGCCGCGGCGAAACACATCGCAATGACGTTCGATAGCGACGCCCCCTCGCTGTCCCTCTTCGCCGACGTGGTCCGCATCGAGCAGATCATCTGGAACCTGGTGAGCAACGCGCTGAAATTCACGCCGGTCGACGGCCGGATCCGCTTGCATGCGGGCATCGAGGGGCCGTGCGCCCGGCTGGACGTGGAGGACTCCGGGGATGGCGTGGACCCCGCCTTCCTGCCGCTGGTCTTCGACCTGTTCAAGCAGGCGGACGGCCGGCCGCAGCGCATGGGCGGGCTGGGCATCGGGCTCGCGCTGGTCAAGGAGCTGGTGAGCGCGCATGGCGGACGCGTGGAAGCGCATTCCGCAGGCATCGGTCAGGGCACGAAATTCAGCGTCTGGATTCCCTTGCAGGAGCACGTGCAGGAAACCGATGGCGCCCCGCGCTCGCGGAGCGCCTCCCTGAGAGGATGGAAGATCCTGCTGGTGGACGATACGCCCGATTCCGCCGAGGCGCTGGGGGCATTGCTGGAAACGGATGGCGCCATCGTCACCACCGCGCCTTCCGCCGAGGCGGCGCTGCGACTGTTGCAGCACCAGGAATACGACCTGCTGATCGCCGACCCCGATGTATCGGAAACACACGGCAACCTGTTGGGCGACGCGCTGAAATCGCTGCCCGCCGGCAAGAAACTGCTGACCATCGCGCTGACCGGCGTCGGGAAACCGCATGACGTGCAAAAGGCGCTGGGGGCGGGCTTCGACACCTACCTCGCCAAACCGGTCACGCTGGCCGAGGTGCAGCGGCTCGTCGCCGAAGTCCTCACACATCGCTGAAAGCCGCCGGCGCCCGCCGCGGCATCCGGTTCGCCAGGGCGGCGTGGCGTGCTTCGCACACGCACAAACGCTTACAGGCGCCGTGCCGCCAGTATCGTAGAATCCGCTCTATTCCCATGATGCTGACCGCGCCTCTGCGTGACGTGCCACCCGCCTTCGATGAACGTTCAAAACGCCCAACGCTGGGCACCCACGGGCCCTCGTGCCTGGTTGTTCGCGGCGCTGTCCCTGCTGCTCGCCAGCGCCGTGCGCGGCCTGCTCCACCCGGTGTTGGGCCCGGCCTCGCCCGGCTTCGCCTTCTGCATCGCCGCGGCGCTGATCGAGTATTTCTTCGGGCTCGCGCCCGCGCTCGCGGTCATGACGGTCGGCCTGGTCATCGCCGACTACCTGTTCGTGCCGCCCTACGGCAATCTCTCGTATTTCGACCGTAGCGACGTCACCCTGCTCGTGACCTATCCGCTGATCACGATGGTGGTGATCGTGCTGATCGAACGGCTGCGCCGCGCGCAGTACCGCAGCGAATTGGTCGCGCTGGTGGCCCAGTGCCGCTACGAGATCCTGCTGCGCGCCGACAACGAGCGGCTGCTGGCGCGCCGCCACGCCGACGAAACGCATCGCCTGTTGCGTGAACTGACGCACCGCCGCGACCAGCTGGTGTTCATTCGGGCGGTTCCCCCGACGCAGACGCCTGAGGAACCCGCGGCGACGCCGGCCACGGCGCCCGACGCCGCCGGCATCACGCATGTTGACATGCCGCTTGCCGACCCTGCCATCACCGGCTCCGCCACGGTCGCCGCGCCTGGCCCGCGTGCGGCGAAACGCGCGCTGGGCAACGGCCTGCAGGCCGGCGACCGCTTCGATGCCGTGCACCCGGCGGACATCGAGCGCGTGCTGACCGTGCTGACCCCCGGCACGCATCGCGTCAGGGTGCTCGCCGCCACAGGCGACTACCGGCTGGCGGACGCGCTCTGCGAGCGCTTCACGACGCCCGCCGGCGATTTCTTCATCCTGAGACTGGAGGCGTGATGCAGGTCCGTTACGTCCGTTGCGTCCGTCGTCTTTCCCGCGCGGGGGCGCCGGCATGAACATGAATGGCGCGATCTTCCATGCCGGCGACAGCCACGCCGTGTTGCTCCTGCACGGGCTGTCGAGTTCGCCGCTCGAAATGCGCTTCCTCGCGCGCACGCTGCACCGCGAGGGTTTCACCGTCAGCGCGCCGATGATCGACGGCTACAGCCTCGACCCGGCCCGGCCCGCGATGGAACGCTGGATCGACGCGGCGGTTGCGGAATTCGACCTGCTTGCGCGCCAGTACCGCTTCGTGTCGGTGTGCGGCCTGTCGATGGGCGCGACGCTGGCCCTGGCGGTCGGGCAGCGCCGGCCCGCGGCGCAGGCGCTGGCGCTGTTGTCGACCACGCTCGACTACGACGGCTGGGCGATTCCCTGGTACCGTTTCGTGCTTGGCTGGCTCTACTATTCGCCGTGGCGCCGCCGCTGGCGGTATCGGGAAGCCGCGCCGTTCGGGCTCAAGAACGCCGCGCTGCGCGCCAAGGTGGCGCGGTCGATGGAAAGCACCGATTTCAGCGAGATCGGACCGGCGACGCTGTCCCTGCCGGCGATCCACGAGGCCAGCCGCCTCGCCGCCCGCGTCAAAAAGCAGTTGCCGGAGATCCGCAGCGACTGCCTGCTGATCCATGCGATCGACGACGAAACCGCCAGCGCGAAAAACGCGCGTCTGGTGCAGGCGCACATCGGCTCGGTGTTCCAGCGCGCGATCTTCCTCGACGACTCCTATCACATGATCACCGTCGACAACGAACGCGAGATCGTCGCGCGGGAAACCGTCGTCTTTCTGCGCGAAAGCGAAGCCGGGGCGAGCGGCGCCGCACGGCGCGCCCCGGTCGTCTCACGCGCGCTCGCGCGCCGGCTGCGGCAGATCGCCTCGGTGGCAAAATAAGCGAAATCACCCGCATGGCGGCGGCATTTCGCCCGTCTTCCCGGTATTTGGCGGCGTAACCGCGGTGGGCGGCACGCCGCCCGTTATAATCGGGGATGACCGAATCCCAGACTCCTTCCGCCGCCCCTGCCGCCGCCGCCTTCGCACAACTGGCGCTGTCGCCGGCGATGCTCGCCAATCTCGCGCAGCTGGGCTACCACAGCATGACGCCGATCCAGGCGGCCAGCCTGCCCGTCGCGCTCGCCGGCCACGACCTCATCGCGCAGGCCAAGACCGGCAGCGGCAAGACCGCCGCGTTCGCGCTCGCGTTGCTCGCGCGGCTCGAACCGCGCCGCTTCGACCTGCAGGCGATGGTGCTGTGCCCCACGCGCGAACTCGCCGACCAGGTCGCCCAGGAAATCCGCCGGCTGGCCCGCGCGGAGGAAAACATCAAGATCCTGACGCTGTGCGGCGGCGCCTCGATGCGTCCGCAGATCGCGAGCCTCGAACACGGCGCGCATATCGTCGTCGGCACGCCCGGGCGCATCATCGATCACCTCGATCGCGGCAGCCTGCAGCTCGACACGCTGCGCACCCTGGTGCTCGACGAAGCGGACCGCATGCTCGACATGGGCTTCTACGACGACATCGCCGCGATCGCGCAGCGTTGCCCGAAAGAGCGGCAGACGCTGCTGTTCTCGGCGACCTATCCCGAAGGCATCGGCAAGCTGAGCCAGCAGTTCCTGCGCAAGCCGCAGCAGATCACCGTCGAGGCGCAGCACGCGCCCAGCAAGATCCGACAGGTCTTTTACGAGATCGACAAGGGCGCCCGCCTGCCGGCCGTCGCGCAGGTGCTCGACCATTTCCGGCCGGTGAGCGCGCTGGCGTTCTGCAACACGCGGCGCCGTTGCGGCGAACTGGTGGAATTCCTGCGCGGCCAGGGTTTCGAGGCGCAGGCGCTGCATGGCGAACTCGAACAGCGCGAGCGCGATCAGGTGCTGATCCAGTTCGCGAACCGCAGCTGCTCGGTGCTGGTCGCCACCGATGTCGCCGCGCGCGGCCTCGATATCGATCAGCTCGAACTCGTCATCAACGTCGACGTGACGCCGGACCCCGAAGTGCATATCCACCGGGTGGGCCGCACCGGTCGCGCGGATCACGAAGGCACCGCGGTCACGCTGGCGAGTCTCGAAGAGATGGGCCGGGTCGCCTCGGTCGAACAGGCGCTCGGCAACGAAATCCGCTGGGAACCGCTCGATCAGCTCACGCCCACCGGCAGCGGCCGCCTGCTGCCGCCGATGGCGACGCTGCAGATCCTCGGCGGACGCAAGGAAAAGATCCGCCCCGGCGACGTGCAGGGCGCACTGACCGGCGCGGCGGGTTACACCGCGGCGCAGATCGGCAAGATCAACATCACCGACTTCTCCACCTATGTCGCCGTCGAGCGCAGCATCGCGAAGGAAGCCGCGCGGCGCCTGAATGCCGGCACGATCAAGGGCAAGACGGTGCGCGTGCGCCTGATGCGGGACTGAATTTCGGCGGGCTACACTGGGTTCACCCTCGAGCGCATATGCGCTCGGCGCATGCTGCCGCATACCGAACCGAGAGCCCTCCGCCATGCTGACTTTCTTCCATCCCGACCAGCTTCTCCACCATCCGCGCAGCTATCTTTCGCGCGGTCAGATGCGCACACCGCAGGAAATCCCGGAACGGGCAGTGCAACTCGTCGCCGGCGCGCACGCGCTCGGCTTCGACGTCCGGCAGCCCGTGGACAGCGGCTTCCGGGCGCTTTCGGCGGTTCACGACTTCGGCTATCTGCGGTTTCTCGAAACGGCGCACCAGGAGTGGCGGGCGGTTCCGGAGGATTTCGGCGACGAGGTCATGTCGAACGTCTTCGTGCGCGACACCAACGGTCTGCGCAGCATCCTCGCGAAGGCCGCGCACTACCTTGCCGACGGCAGCTGCCCGATCGGCGCGCTGACCTGGCGCAGCGCCTACTGGGGGGCGCAGGACGCGATCGCGGGCGCGCACGCGCTGCTCGACGGCGCGCCCGCCGCCTACGCGCTGTGCCGCCCGCCCGGCCATCACGCGCGCCGGGCTGCCGCGGGCGGCTTCTGCTACCTGAACAACGCCGCGATCGCGGCACAGTCATTGCGCGAGCGTTTCGCCCGCGTCGCGGTGTTCGACGCCGACATGCACCACGGCCAGGGCATCCAGGAGATCTTCTACGATCGCGACGACGTCTTCTACGCGTCGGTGCACGGCAGCCCGATCAACTTCTATCCGGTCGTGACCGGTTTCGGCGACGAGACCGGCAGCGGCGCGGGCACCGGCTTCAACCTCAACCTGCCGATGCCGCACGGCGCGAGCGAAGCCGTCTTCTTCGACATGATCGACCAGGCGGTGGCCGCCATCGAGCGCTTCGAACCCGATGCGCTGGTCTTCGCGCTGGGCTTCGACATCTTCGAGAAAGACCCGCAGGCGAAGGTCGCGGTGACGCGCGAGGGGTTTCGCCGCCTGGGCGAAACCGTCGCGAAATTCGGCGTGCCGACGCTGATCGTCCAGGAAGGCGGCTATCACATCGAAACGCTGCAGGACAACATGGCGCAGTTCTTCGGCGGTTTGGCAGGCACGGCATAGCCGAAGCCGGACGCGACTCAGCCGTAATACCCCGGTCGTCATGCCCTCAACCCTTCCATCGGTTCCTACGCAAGAAGATCGCATGGCGGATGCCCGGACCGGGCACTGCGTGCGAACATGCGAATTCGTGACGGCGGTCGGCATGCCGGCCAGTCGTTATCACCGGCAAGGAACGAGGACGACATGGCCATCTCCGCGAGCGGAATTCCCATCCTGACAGGCAGCGTCGTTCAACTACGCCCCCTGGCCGCTTGCGACAGTGCCGCACTGCTTGACGCCGCCGCCGATGGAAAACTATGGAACACACGTGTCACGGTCATTCCCGGCCCGGATACCGCATCCATGGCGGCCTATATCGCACGGGCGCTCGAAGGACGGAAAGACAATACGGTCATGCCCTTCGTCGTGGTCTGCCGTGACACGGATCGCGTCGTCGGCAGTACGCGTTTCTGGAAGATCGATCGCGCCAACCGGAAACTGGAAATCGGGCATACGTGGTTGAGTCAGTCGGTCCAGGGCAGCGCGGTCAATACCGAGGCAAAGTACCTTCTTTTGCGACATGCTTTCGAGGCGATGGATTGCATTCGCGTGCAATTCACCACGGACGAGTTGAATACCCGATCTCGCGCGGCGATTCTGCGCCTGGGAGCAACGCAGGAAGGCATCATTCGGCACGAACGGATCATGCCGGACGGACGCAAAAGAAATTCGGTCAGGTTCAGCATCATCGATTCGGAATGGCATGCGGTCAAACGCGCCCTGGAGGGCAAGCTCCAGGCGCGACGCCGTCTGCCATAACCCGCTCCAGGGTTCGTCCGCAGGTTTCACAGCAGAGAAATTTGGTCAGGGAAGCGAAGTCGTCTGTCGGTGCCCTGCAGTTGAAGGAGCCTGTCCGACATCGGCCACCGGCCGATATCCGTCGCGATACCCGTCGGTCAGCGTGCCGAGAAAGACGATCACGTCGCGAATCTCCGCGGCGTTCAGCGCCGGCGCGTCACCGACCTTGCGATCGAACGGCGCATCCGCGGTATCGACGTTTTTCCTGTATTGCGCGGGCAGGTCGTCATAGACGTCGATCGTGCCGTCGCGGCGGCGCGGATACCAGCGCGCCGGATCGGTCTCGCGCTCGACGTAGAAGTGCATCACGTCGCCGAGCGTGTGGAATACGCCGTTGTGGAAAAACACCCGGCGCGTGGCGACGTTGCGCAGCGTCGGCGTCTTGAACAGTCCGCAATACGCGCGCGCGCCGCGCAGGTCCCGCCGCATCGGTCCGCACAGGCCGAGATCGTGATAATGCGGATCGCGGTTCGCCAGCAACGCCGGGTTGCGCGGCGCGCCGAACGCCTCGAACTGGAAATCGGTGAACACCGGCGGAAACATGCCGTCGACCGACGGCTTGTCGATATGGCAGGACGAACAGTTGCCCTTCTTCGGATCCTCGAACAACCGCAGGCCGTGCGCTTCCTGCGGCGTCAGCGTCGCCTCCCCCGCCAGGTAGTAATCGTATTTGCTGTCGTACGGGTGGAAGCCGGGATCCTCGAACTGATAGCGTGCCAGCGCGAACAACGCCTCGCTCATCGCCAGCGGCGCATTGTCGAACACTGCCGCGCCGAACAGCTTGCGGAAGTCCCCGGCGTACGGCGTCCTGCGCAAGCGCTCGAGCACCGCCGCGTCGCTTACGTTCGCCATTTCGTGGGGATCCAGAAAGGGGCCGTCGGCCTGATCCTGGAACGAGTCCGCGCGGCCGTCCCAATCAAGCCCGCCTTGCGGCACGTTCGCCGCCGCCGCCTGCGCGCCTGTCGCGTCGCCGCCCTTCGCCACCGCCGCGACCTTCACGTCGCCGGCCGGCGGCGGGGGCGGAGCGAGCGCCGCATCGGTGTCCGGCACCGAACTGTTCGGCCCGATCGTGAAATTCGGATTGTGCTCCAGATACCGCAGCGACGGCACCGCCCGCGCCCCCTGGTCCCGTAGGCGCGTGCCGCCCAGTTGCACGGCCAGACCGTTCGGCGGTCCGTAAGCATGTTCGGGACTGTGGCACGACGCGCAGGCCATGCGTCCCGACGCCGACAGCGACGCGTCGAAGAACATCCGCTTGCCGAGCTCCGCCGCCGCGCTCAACGCCACCGGGTGTCCGGCCAGCGGCGCGGCATGATACGGCACGCTGCCGGGACCGCCGGAATGCGCGGCGGTGACGGACGTGGCGAGCGGTACAGGCGCGGAAGCGGAGCGGGGCGCGACGACGGGCACGATGGCGGGCATCGCGCCCGCAGACGCCACCCCGCTGGATACCGGCGACGCTTTTTCGCACGCGCTCAGCGACAGCACCGCCAGCAGCGCGATCGCGACGGCTCCACGGACCTCATTCGCCACTCGTCGTCTCAACCGCCGTGTTGGGGGTGGTCGTGCTCGTCGTCGTGGTCGTCGCCACGCCCGTGGTTGTATCGAGGAACAACGTCGGTGTCTGTCCGCCACCCGAAAAATCGAACATATTATCGATCGTTCCCGCGATCGCATCGAACGACCCCTGCCCGATGCGCGTGCCGGACAGCCAGTTATCCTCGACGAAGCGCAGCACCGAGGTCTGATCGGTCAGCGTGTGATCGATGTAATTCGCCTTCGCGTAGGGCGAGATCGCCAGCAGCGGCAGACGCGGACCGTAGCCGCAGCGGCCGTTCACGGGCTTGCCGGTCAGACCGTCGAGCGGCGTGCCGCTGCCGCAGGCCGCGGTGCCGCTCAGGGTGTCGGACGCCGAGAACGACGGGTTGACGAGATGGTTCGCGTGATCGTACCAGCCGTCCGAGTCATCGTAGGCGAGGATCACGACCGTGTCCTTCCAGTCGCGCTGCTTCTGCAGGAAATTGACGACCGTCGTCACGAAGGTCTGCTCGTCGAGCGGATCGGAGTTCCCCGCGTGCGCATCCTGATAGGCCGGTGCCTTCAGGAAGCTGACCGATGGAAAATTACCCGCGTTGATCGCCGCGTAGAAATCGTTGATGTCGTAGTCGTGGTTGGCCGCATCGGCGCTCTTGCCGATGAGCGCGGTCGACGTCGGCCGCACGTGTTTCGGGTTCGCCGTCGACGCGTAATACTGGAAAGGCTGATGATGCGGCACGTAGTCCGCCTTGTAGCCCCCCACCACCGCCGAGTACGAGCTACGCGCGCAACCGGTCGTGCCGTTGGCGTTCGTGGCCGTCAGATCGAAACCGCCTTCGAACCAGCCCCAGCTGACGTTCGCCGCGTTCAGCAGGTCGCCGATGTTCTTGCCGCGCATCGACGCGTTGGCCGTGATCGACGAACACACATCGCCGGCCGGATCGGTGTCGCCGATCATCGTGTAGGCGCCCTGACCATCGGCGATCA
>JBPBQT010000371.1:0-9203 GCA_050955065.1 Janthinobacterium lividum
GTCGCGCAGACGGCGCACGTCGTCGGCGTCGGCGATCCCCGATTCGGTGATCACCATCTTGTCGGCCGGCAGTTCGGCCAGCAACGACAGCGTGTTGTCGAGCGACGTCTCGAAGGTGCGCAGATCGCGGTTGTTGATGCCCAGCAGCGGCGTGCGCAGCGACAGCGCGGCGTCGAGTTCGGCGCGGCCGTGGATCTCGACGAGCACCGCCAGGTCGAGCGATGCGGCCAGCGCCTCCAGGTCGCGCATTTCGTCGGGCGACAGGATCGCCGCGATCAGCAGAATGCAATCGGCGCCCATCGCGCGGGCCTCATAGACCTGGTACGGGTCGATGATGAAGTCCTTGCGCAGCACCGGCAGCGCGCACGCCGCGCGTGCCGCCTGCAGGTAGGCGACACTGCCCTGGAAGAAGGACACGTCGGTCAGCACCGACAGGCAGGCCGCGCCATGGCGCGCGTAGGTCGCGGCGATCTCCGCCGGCATGAACTGCTCGCGGATCACGCCCTTCGACGGGCTGGCCTTCTTGATCTCGGCGATGATCGCCGGCAGGCCGTCGGTCTGCTTGCGGCGCAGCGCGGCGACGAAGTCGCGCGCGTCGGCGCTCGGGCGGCGTTCGGCTTCCCCGCGCAGCGCCGCGAGCGGCAGCGTGCGTTGTGCGGCGGCGATTTCCTCGCGCTTCACCGCGACGATCTTTTCCAGAATGTTCGACATCAGGCGTTCTCTTTGAAGGCTTGGGTAAAGCGGACGAGGGCCGCGACTTTCGCGCGCGCGGCGCCGCTCGAGATCGCCTGGCGCGCGAGTTCGATGCCGTCGCCGATCGACGCGGCGACGTTCGCCGCATACAGCGCCGCCCCGGCGTTGAGCGCGACGATGTCGCGGGCCGCGCCGGGCGTGTCGTCGAGCGCGGCGAGCAGCATCGCACGCGACGCTTCTGGACCGTCGACGCGGATCGACCGGTTCGACATCATCGGCAGGCCGAAATCGTCCGGATGAATCTCGTATTCGCGGATCTCGCCGTCGCGCAGCTCGCCCACCAGCGTGGCCGCGCCCAGCGAAATCTCGTCCATCCCGTCCCGGCTGTGCACCACGAGCACGTGTTTCGCGCCCAGGCGCTGCATGACGCGCACCTGGATGCCCACCAGATCCGGATGGAAAACCCCCATCAGCTGATTCGGCGCGCCGGCCGGGTTGGTCAGGGGGCCGAGGATGTTGAACAGCGTGCGCACGCCCAGCTCGCGGCGTACGGCCGCGATATTCTTCATCGCCGGATGGTGATTCGGCGCGAACATGAAGCCCATCCCGGTTTCGGCGATCGACGCCGCCACCTGTTCGGGCGAGAGCATCAGATTCACCCCCAGCGATTCCAGCACGTCGGCGCTGCCGGAGGTGCTCGATACGCTGCGGTTGCCGTGCTTGGCGACTTTCGCGCCGGCCGCCGCCGCGACGAACATCGACGCCGTCGAGATGTTGAACGTGTGTGCGCCGTCGCCGCCGGTGCCGACGATATCGACGAAGTGCGCGTTGTCCGCCACCTCGACGTGCCGCGCGAATTCCCGCATGACGGTGGCGGCGGCGGTGATTTCGCCGATCGTCTCCTTCTTGACCCGCAGGCCCGTGAGGATCGCCGCGGCCATTGTCGGCGCCAGTTCGCCGCGCATGATCAGGCGCATCAGATGCACCATCTCCTCGTGAAAGAGTTCACGGTGTTCGATCGTGCGCTGCAGCGCGTCTTGGGGACTGATGGTCATGCGGATTCCTGGCGCGTGGGGGGTGATCGAATCTGTGCTGCGGTCCTGCAGGCGCGCGGGCCGTCTCCCGGCACGGCTGCAAGCCTGCCGGGGGAAGGGCGCCGTTCCGGCCTCAGCGCTGCACGAAATTGCGCAGCATCGCGTGGCCGTGCTCGCTGAGGATCGACTCCGGGTGGAACTGCACGCCTTCGACGGGCAGGGTCCGGTGCCGCACGCCCATGATTTCGCCGTCGTCGGTCTGCGCGCTGATTTCAAGACAGTCGGGCAGACTGTCGCGCTCGATCGCCAGCGAATGGTAGCGGGTCACCGCGAAGCGCTTGGGCAGCGTGGTGAACACGCCCTGCTGGTCGGTCTCGATCTCGCTGACCTTGCCGTGCATCACGGTCTTCGCGCGGATCACCCGGCCGCCGAACGCCTCGCCGATCGCCTGGTGGCCGAGGCAGACGCCCAGGATGGGCAGCTTGCCCGCGAATTCGCGCAGCACGTCGAGCGTGACGCCCGCGTGTTGCGGGTCGCTCGGACCGGGCGACAGGCAGATCTGCGCGGGCGCCAGCTCGGCGATTTCCGCGGTCGTGATCTCGTCGTTGCGTACGGTGCGCACATCGCACCCGAGTTCGCCGAAATACTGGACGAGATTGTAGGTAAAGGAGTCGTAGTTATCGATCATCAGCAGCATCGTGGCCTCTCAATTCAGGAATGCATGTTCGGCGTTCGCCGGCGGTCAGGCGGGCGGGAAACCTCAGAATTCCCCATCGAGTCCGTCCTGCACCTGCTCGGCGGCGCGCAGCACCGCGCGTGCCTTGTTCTCGGTCTCCTGCCATTCGGCCTCGGGCACCGAATCCGCCACGACACCCGCGGCGGCCTGTACATACAGGTTGCCGTTCCTGATGATGCCGGTGCGGATCGCGATCGCCAGGTCCATGTCGCCGGTGAAGGACAGATAGCCGACGGCACCGCCGTAGAGGCCCCGCTTGACCGGTTCGAGCTCGTCGATCATCTCCATCGCACGCACCTTCGGCGCGCCGCTGAGCGTGCCGGCGGGGAAGGTCGCGCGCAGGATGTCGAGGTTCGACAGACCCGGCTTGAGCGTGCCCTCGACCGAACTGACGATATGCTGGACATGCGAGTATTTCTCGATCTGCATCTTGTCGACCACGCTCACCGTGCCGGTCTTCGCGATGCGGCCCACGTCGTTGCGCGCCAGATCGATCAGCATCACGTGCTCGGCGATTTCCTTCGGGTCGGCCAGCAGTTCGGCCGCCAGCGCGGCGTCGGTCTCGGGCGTCGCGCCGCGCGGGCGGGTGCCGGCGAGCGGCCGGATCGTCACGACGCGCTCCTCGCCGCGCGGTTCCTGGCGCACCAGGATCTCCGGCGACGAACCGACCACATGAAAGTCGCCGAAGTTGTAGAAATACATGTAGGGCGACGGGTTGACCGAACGCAGCGCGCGATACAGCGACAGCGGCGAATCGCGAAACGGCTTCACGAGCCGTTGTCCGACCTGGACCTGCATCAGCTCGCCCGCCTCGATCTCCTTCTTCGCGCGGCGCACCGCGTTCAGATAATCGTCGCGGGCGAACTCGCGATGGGTCTCGGTGCGCACCGACGACGACGTCACGGGCGCCTGTACCGGCTGGAGCAGGCGATCGCGCAGCTCGCGCAGCCGTTGCCGGGCGCGGGAATAGGCCTCGGGCGCGGTGGGGTCGGCATGGACGATCAGGTAGAGCTTGCCGGCCAGATTGTCGATGACCGCGACTTCCTCGGTCAGCAGCAACTGGATGTCGGGCATGTCGAGCGGATCGGACGCCGGTGCGGTATGCGCGAGCTTCTTCTCGATGAAGCGCACCGCGTCATAGCCGAAATACCCGGCCAGGCCGCCCGAGAAACGGGGCAGGCCCGCCCGTGGCGCGACCCGGTAACGCGCCTGGAATTCGGCGATGAAATCGAGCGGATTGGCGCGCGAAGTCTCCACCACCTCGCCATCGCGAACCACTTCGACGCTGACGCCCTCCGCATCCCGCCGGGTGCGCACCAGCGTGCGGGCCGGGAGTCCGATGAAGGAGTAGCGGCCGAAGCGCTCGCCACCGACCACCGATTCCAGCAGGAAGGAATTCGTGCCGTTGCGCTCGCGCTGCGCGAGCTTCAGGTAGAGCGAGAGCGGCGTTTCCAGGTCGGCGAGCGCTTCCGCGATCAGGGGGATGCGATTGTAGCCAGCCTTGGCCAGCGATTGGAATTCGAGTTCGGTCATGTCTCTCTCTTGCAGCAGCCCGGATCGGTCATGGTCTCTGCATGGAGCAGGACCAGTCGAGATGATATCGGGCGGGCGTCGTTCTTTCTGCGCGTTGCCGCACCCGCCACCGCCGTGCAGCAGCACGGCACCGGATGAGGTCATCCGGAGGCGACGAAGCGGACAATTCGGGCGATCGCTGGATTATCTACCGGCGACCGTCCGAACGGGCAGGGAACAGACAACAAAAAACAGCTGCCGGAGCGGGAGTGCGCCGGCGGCCTCGGGGCGAAATCACCAAGACCCGCGACGCCAGGGCCAGGCCCCCCGGTCGATGTCGCCATGACGCTGTTTTTTGTTGAGAAACATGAATTCGATGGAAGTTGAGCAAGTCGGGCGCCGAAGCGGCCCGGATCGTGCGGTTCAAACCGGCCTAGACCGGTTCGATCACGGTGCGTCCATGGCCCAGCAGACGCGCCGCGTCGAGCAGCGTGCCAACTATAGCATCGGTATCGAGCCCTTGCACAGGCTTGCCGTGGTTATAACCATACGGCACCGTCAGGCTGGCGAGACCGGCGGCGCGTGCCGCGGCGACGTCGTTGTCGGAATCGCCGATGGCCACCGTGGTCTGCGGAGTGGCACCCAGCGTTGCGCAGGCGGTGAGCATCGGCAATGGGTCGGGTTTCTTGCGCGCCAGGCTGTCACCGCCATACACCACGTCGAAGTAGCGGGCGATGTCGTAATGTTCAAGCAGCGCGCGGGCGAAGCGTTCCGGTTTGTTGGTGACGCAGGCCAGTTTCAGTCCCAGTTCGCGCAACGCGGCCAGGCCCAGCGCCACGTCCGGATAGAGGTGCGAGTGACGGCCGTTGATCTTGCCGTATGCCTGCTGGTAATCGACGCAGGCCTGCTCGAACGCGGCGTCGGCGGCTGCGGGGGAAAGACGCGCGCGCAGCACGTCGTGGATCAGGCGCTCGGACCCCTTGCCGATATACGTGACCACTTCCTCGCGGCCGATCGGCGCCAGGCTCAGCCCGGTCAGCACGCCGTTGAGCGCGGCGGTGAAGTCGTCGGCGGTGTCGACCATCGTGCCGTCCAGATCGACGATCGCCGCGCGCAACCCGGGTGGAAGCGGGCGGGGCGTGAAGGGCGGCGTTGCAACGAACGGCGCCGCGGTGGCCGCGGAAACTGCGTGGGTATCGGTCATGGCTGGGTGGCGGTAGAAAGGATGGGCACCGGGGCTCACGGATTCGCGCTGGCGGCGGCTTCCGCCGTCTGCGTGGTCAGCGCCGCGCGCATGTCCTCGATCACCGCCGCGTAGTCCGGCCTGCCGAAGATCGCGGAGCCGGCGACGAACGTGTCCGCGCCGGCCGCCGCGATCGCGCCGATGTTCTCGACCTTGACGCCGCCGTCGACTTCGA
The DNA here is from genome assembly GCA_050955065.1 of Janthinobacterium lividum. Taxonomy (GTDB): domain Bacteria; phylum Pseudomonadota; class Gammaproteobacteria; order Burkholderiales; family Burkholderiaceae; genus Robbsia. The sequence continues at coordinate 5,394 of JBPBQT010000371.1, forward strand.
GCCGGATGCGGCGATCGGTGCGGGCGGTGTAGGCGTCGATGCGCGCCCGGGCCTCGCGTATCTTGTTGAGCGCCTCGGGGATGAACGATTGGCCGCCGAATCCGGGATTGACCGACATGATCAGGATCACGTCGATGCGGTCCATCACGTGATCGAGATAGCTCAACGACGTCGCCGGATTGAAGACCAGGCCCGCCTGGCAACCGTGCTCATGGATCAGGCCCAGCGTGCGGTCGATGTGCTCGGACGCTTCCGGGTGGAAGCTGATCACGTTCGCGCCGGCCTTCGCGAACGCCGGCACCAGGCTGTCGACGGGCTTGACCATCAGGTGCACGTCGATGGGCACCTGGGTATGCGGGCGCAACGCCTCGCAGATCATCGGTCCCATCGTCAGGTTCGGCACATAATGGTTGTCCATCACATCGAAATGGATCCAGTCGGCACCGGCGGCCACGACGTTGCGGACTTCCTCGCCCAGTTTGGCGAAGTCGGCGGACAGGATGCTGGGGGCGATCACATAGTTGTTCATGGCGTCTGCTGGGCGTCCGGGACGAAGGCGGTGGGCGTGGGGGCACGCCGGAACGTGGCCGCACGCCTGGCGCAAAAGCATAGTTTAACGGCATGAGAACATGTCGGTATCGCGTGTTGCCGGTAGCCGGTGCGTTCCGGGCAGCGCGCGCCGCGTTTCCCGGGCGGGTGTTGCGGGTGCGCCGCGCATCAAGCAGAATCGGTGCGATCTCGTTATTTTCCGCCGGGCGGCCCGCGTCGTCGTCCGGTTTCTGATTTTCCCGTGCTGCTGCCAGGCGCCACGCTGCCCGATGATCGCGCGGCGCTGCCCCCCGCCGTGCCGCACCCGCCACTTTCTTGAGAGACGTCCAGTATGAGCCAGTACCAGATGACGGTGACCGTTTCACCCCGTTTCCTGCCGGAGCAATCGGATCCCGAGCGCCGGAAATACGCATTCGCCTACACCATCACGATTCGCAATTCGGGATCGGTCGGCACGCAGCTGATCGCGCGGCACTGGGTGATCACCGACAGCGAAGGCGATACGCAGGAAGTAAAAGGCCTGGGCATCGTCGGCAATCAACCCCTGCTTGCGCCCGGCGAGCAATTCGAATACACCAGTTGGGCGATGATTCCTACGCCGGTGGGGACGATGCGCGGCGAGTTTTTCTGCGTGGCCGAGGATGGCGAACGCTTCGAGGCGCCGGTCGCCGCATTTTCGCTGACGATGCCGCGCACGCTGCATTGATCCCCGCCGACGTCTTTCGACGTTCCTCCCGCGCGATGCGGTCGTCGCGATGTCCGGGGCCGCCACGTGATTGATTCCTCCCACCGGCTCGTAATGCATGCGATCGGGCATGCGATCGGGCCCGCGACCAGGTTGTACGATTCTGATGTCCTTTGCAAAGATTGTCTGGACGGCGCTCACCGTCGCCTTGCTGGCTTCCTGCGCCGGCCCCCGTTCCGACCGCTCGCTCACCGCCCCCGCGCCCGGCGGCCTGAGCACCACGCCGAACGTCGCGCAGATCGTGGCGACCGAGCGCCTGACCCCGGCCGCCTGGTCGGCGGTGGTGGGCTGGGGCGATGACGAACTGATCGGCGCGATGTCCGCCTTGCGGCAGAGCTGCAGCCGTCTGGGCGGGCAGGCCGACTGGCGCCGGCCCTGCGCGCTGGCGGCCCATATCGACGAACTCGACGGCAATGCGACGCGCAGTTTCTTTGAAACCAACTTCACCCCTTACCAGCTGGCCAACCGCGACGGGTCGGTCCAGGGGTTGGTGACCGGATACTACGAGCCGCTGCTGCATGGGTCGCGGACCCGCGAGGCGCCGTATCTCTACCCGTTGTACCGCTGGCCTGGCGGCGGCCATCGCAACGCGGCGCTGGGCAGCCGCGCCGAACTGGAACGCTCCGGCACGCTCAACGGGCTCGAACTGGTGTATGTCGATGATCCGATCGAAGCGTTCTTCCTGCAGGTGCAGGGGTCCGGACGCATCGTCCTGCGCGATGGGTCGGTGATGCGGGTCGGGTTTTCCGGCACCAATAACCAACCTTATAAATCGATCGGCCGCTGGCTGCTCGACGCGCGCGAAATCACCCCGGCGCAGGCCACGATGCAGGGTATCAAGGCGTGGGCGCGGGCCAATCCGCAGCGCGTCGCGCCGCTGCTTGCGGTCAATCCCCGGTTCGTCTTTTTCAAGGAAATGGCGCCGAACGGGGAGGGGAGCGGGACCGACGGTCCGATCGGCGCGCTGGGGGTGCCTTTGACCCCGGAGCGCTCGATCGCGGTCGATCCCACCGCCATACCCCTGGGCCTGCCGGTTTTCCTGGCGACCACGCGCCCGTTGAGCGGGGCGACGATGAACCGGCTGGTCTTCGCGCAGGACACCGGTTCGGCGATCAAGGGGGGGGTGCGGGCCGATTTTTTCTGGGGACTGGGGGACGAGGCGGGCGACCTGGCCGGCAAGATGAAGCAGTCCGGCCGCATGTGGCTGATTCTGCCGCGCTCCTGACCGGTTTCACAAACAGAAAAGGACCGCCTGCCAGACGGCGCGACGCCGCAGTGCGAATTCAGGCGCGGTGCGCCGCTTCTTTCGGAAACATTTCGGCGAAAATGCCGGTGGCATCGTCCAGGCGTTCTCCCAGCAATTCGTGCGCGCCGGCGTGCAGCAGGGTTCCCGCCGTGTTGAGGATTCTGGCGCGATCGCCACTGCATACGGTCATGATGATTTCACTGGGCCGCACGCCAAGCCTTTTCGCAAGGTAAGGAAATTCGAGATCGAGTTTGATCGCGTAATGCGCGGCTCTCTCGATGAACATCTTTTGATTGACCTGTCCCCCCGTTATGCGGTCGAGGAACTGGTTCGCCGTGCTCGACATGCCCAGTATTTTTGCCGCGACGGTGTGGAAGGCGAACTGGATCGCCGTGCTGAGTGCGGGAGGAATCTGCATGATGGCGTTTCCTGGTGGAGTGCTTCAAACGAAGCAGGGCTTCAGAGAAGGAGGAATGGCATTCCAATGTCACCGGGCATTCGATCCGGCTTTGCGGTGTCGTGCCTCATGCGGTCTCTATCAGGGACACGTTCGGGGTTTTCGGCAAGGCGGCCAGGTGCAACTGCGGCAGGTATTCACGCCACCGTATGGCTTGATTGACAAAGGCCTCGACTGTCGCCAGGGCGTCCTGGTCAGTGAGCCTGGCGAGGTCGACGGTCTGGAAAAACAGCACGTGGCGGGATTGCGGTTCGAGCCCGAAGACGCCATTGCTGGTGGCCAGACCGAACAGGTGCAACTGCAGCAGGCGGGTCAGCAGCGCTTCCGCGTCGGTATCCGGTACCGACCCGATCACCGCATGGAGATAGAGCATCGTCTGCGTGCCATTGCGATCACCGGCGTCCAGGGTGACGTCGAGCGTCTCGTCGAACTGGATCGTGCAGCTGCCGCTTTTGATCGCGGCGGCAAGATCAAGGCGCGTTTCCAGTTGAAGGCCGGTCAGTAACGAGGAGTAGTTCACGAGTGGTGCATCCGACAGAGTTTGGGAAAGGGCGTCGCCTTGATGGGCCAGGCAGTGCGGCGCAAGCCGCCCGAAGCCCATGTCATGGCCCTCGGGGCTCAACTTCCCCGGTAGTAACTCGGCGACTTCACCGGTTCCATATGACTGCCCGCCCTTTTCAATCTTTCTTCAGAAAGGGCTTGCACAGATCCCGGAACGGACCTATTATTCGCCTCCCCGCTGCAGAAACAGACCAGCGAGTGCCGCGAAAGCGGCGCGGCGCAGGCGGTGAAAGCGAGGCGGGACGGGGGTTT
>JBPBQT010000372.1:0-9162 GCA_050955065.1 Janthinobacterium lividum
GTTGCGCGACCTCGCGGACCATCTGCCCGGAAATGAACTGGTACTGATCCGACGGCGTCATGAACATCGTTTCGACGTCCGGCAGCAGATACCGGTTCATTCCGGCCATCTGGAACTCGTACTCGAAATCCGAGACCGCCCTGAGCCCGCGCACGATCACGCGCGCCTCGCAGCTGCGCACGAAATCCTTCAACAGTCCGGAAAACCCCTCCACGCGCACGTTCGGGTAGTGTCCGAGCACGTCACGCGCGATTTCCAGGCGTTCCTCCAGCGTGAAGAACGGCCCCTTCTTCCGGCTCGCGGCCACGCCCACCACCAGCACGTCGAACATGCTAGCCGCACGGCGCACGAGGTCCTCGTGACCGCGCGTGAGCGGATCGAACGTTCCAGGATATACCGCTGTAATCATTGTCTTCTCCACTGTCCCGGACAGTATGTCAAGGTATTGCCTCTTCTCTAGACCGCCCATGCCATGGGCATGCGCGGACCGCGAGCGCATTATTATCCGTTTTCCTCCACGCCTTGCGCGGCGCCCTCGTCCGCCTGCTCGTCCGCCTGCTCGTCCGCCTGGTCGTCCACCTCCTGCCGCAGCAGATGATAATGCACCGCGCCGGCTTTGCCGTAGCGGGTGATGCGCCATCCGGCGGCATGCAGTTCCGCAAACGCCGCGGCGAGCGCGGGATCGGCCATCTCCGCCGGCAATGCCTTTGCCGTCTCCGGGTCGAGCGGCACCGGGGATTCGACGTAGAGGTCGGCTCCGGCGCTCGCGAGCCGCGCGGCCACCGGCAGCGCCCGGGGCAGCAGCGCGCTGTCGAACGGCGGATCGATGAAGATCACGTCGAAACTCCGCGATGCGAGCCCGGCCGCCAGCCGCAATGCATCGGCCTCCGCCACTTCCACCGCGCCCGCGCCCAGCCGCGCCTTGACCGCGCGCAGCTGCGTCGCCGCCTTCGCCTGACGTTCGACGAGCAGGACCCGACGCGCGCCGCGCGACGCCGCCTCGAAACCCAGCGCGCCGGTGCCGGCGAACATGTCGAGACAGACCGCCCCGACCAGCTGCCGGCCCAGCCAGTTGAAGAGCGTCTCCCGCACGCGGTCCGGCGTCGGCCGCAACCCCTGCGCGTCGACGACCTGCAACGGCGTGCGTTTCCAGTCGCCGCCGATGATGCGGACCTGCTGCGGCGCATGGCGCACCGCGCGCGCGGCCGCCTTGCGCGCGTCGGGCGCGCTGGTGGCGGCGCCGGAGCGGGCACGTTGGGAAGACGAAGGACGAGTCATGTGAGCGTATGCGGGGGATGAGAGGCACGGCCATTATCGCAGACTCGGCCGCTGCGCCCCATATTCAACGCCGTGCCCCCAGCACCAGTGTGGTCTGCCGCGCGGGGTCGATCCATTTGGCGAAGGTCGCGATCGCCTGTTCGAGCGTGACCGCCGCGACTTGCTCCGGCCAGCGCTGCAGACGATCGAGCGGCAAACGGTCGAAACCGATGTCGGCGGCGTGACGCAGCAGCTTCGCGTTCGAATCGAACGCCAGCGGGCGGCCGTCGATCAGTTCCCGGCGCGTGCGGTCGAACTCGGCCGCGTCGACGCCGTCGGCGCCGCCGCTGACAAAGCCGCGCAACGTCTCCCGTACCGCGTCCAGCGCCTGCTGCGCCTGGTCCCCACGCGTCTTCAACGCGATCCGGTGCTCGCCGAGCCGCGACATGAACAGCGCGCTCGAGACTTCGTACGCGAGGCCGAGCCGGTCGCGCACCACGTCGTTGAGCCGCCACGAGAACATCCGGTTGGCGATCATCAACGGAAAATACCCGGCGTCGCCCACGCCCGGTACCCGCGCGCCGATGACGATATGCGCCTGGCTCGCCGGATGGTCGATCGTCAGGCGGCGTCCCGCGGTTTTCTTGTGCTCCTCCGGCTCCTCCCCCTCTGCGTCGGCGCGCTGCGGCGCGCCCGGCGTCGGCTCGTCGCCCGCCGGGGCGACCGGCAGCGCCAGCGCGAGCGTCTCGGCGATGCGCTCGGCATCGGCGCGCGCGAGGTCGCCGACCAGTGTGATGATGGCCCGGGAGCGCACGAGATACCGACGGTGAAACGCCGCGACGTCCTGCCGGCCGATCGCCGCGATGCTCGTGGCGTCCGCGATCACGCCGAACGGATGCCCCTCGTAGAGCGCCTGCGTCAGGCGCAGATTGCAGAGTTGCTCGGGATCGGTCAGTTGCTCCTCGGCGAACGCGAGCAGGCGTTCGCGCTCGCGCTCGAACGGCCGCGCCGCCCACGAAGGCGCGGCGAGCATCGCGCCGAGCAGCAGCAGCGCGCGCGCCAGCAGCACCGGCTGCGACAGCGAGCGCAGGCCGATCGCGATGCGGTCGGCCTGCGCGTCCGCCGCCACCTTCGCGCCGATATCGTCGAACGCGTGTTCGGCGGCTTCCTCGCGCATCGCCGGCAGCGGGCCATGGCGCTTCTGGCCGGTCAGCAGCAGGCTGGCGACCATCTCGGAGAGGCCCGCCTTGCCCGGCGGATCGACGCAGCTCCCGGCTTCGAAATCGATGTTCAGGTCGACGATCGGCAGCGAACGCCGCGCGGCGTACAGCACGCGCACGCCGCTCGACGTGGTCCAGCCTTCCAGGACGACGCCACCGTGAGAGGTCCCCGTATCAGCGCGCATCGCGTCGTCCCGGCCGGGCTCGCGCGGCAACGTGGTCGCCTGCATCGGCGCTTTCCTGGTGGGTGTTCCGTTTGTCATCCGCTTCCCCGTCTTCCCCGTCTTCCCCGTCTTCCCCTGCCTCGTCCTCCTCGTCCTCCTCGACGTCGTCGTCCGGCAGCAGCACGGCGACCGTCATCGTGTCGTCGGAAAAATAGCGCGCGGCGACATCCTGCAACTGCGCGGTGGTGACCGCCGCCAGACGCGCATCGATGGTGCGCACGTCGTCGGCGAGGCCGAGCATCGCCATCCTGCCCAGTTCGTCGGCCTGCTCGAACACGGAATCGCTACGGTAGAGCCGCGCCGACAGCAATTGCGTGCGCACGCGCTGCAAGGCCTGCGGCGTCACGCCGTCGCGGGCGACGGCGGCGATCGCCGCGCGCAGGCCGCGCTCGACGCGCGCCGGCGTCGCCTCGGCCGCGCACACCGCGCCGACGATGAACAACCCCGGCTCGCGCGCCAGGTAATCGTAGGTCGCCCAGGTCTCGTCGGCCAGCCGGCGTCGCCGGACCACCGCGGTTTCGAGGATGCGGCCCCAGTCGAGCAGTTCCGCCAGCACCGCCAGCGCATAGACGTCGTCGTCCGCGCGCGGGTCGCTCAGGCGCGGGACCTTGAAACCCAGCGCGAGTTGCGGCGCGGGCACCAGCGCGCGGGTGACGATGCGGCGCGTACCGCGCTGCACGGGCTCGTGCTGGGCACGACGCCGCGCAGGCATCGTCGACGCCGCCGACGCCGCCGGCGCGATGGCGCCGAAGCAGCGTTGCGCGAGCGCGAAGACCGCCTGCGGCGCGACGTCACCGGCCACCACCAGCATCGCGTTGTCCGGGCGATACCAGCGCTCGTACCAGTGCCGCGCGTCCTCCGCGCGCATCGATTCGAGATCGCTCATCCAGCCGATGATCGGCCAGCGCTGCGGCGACGCGTGAAAGGCGCTCGCATACAGGCTTTCATACAGCAGGCCGGCGGGATCGTCGTCGCTGCTCTGGCGCCGCTCCTCCATCACGACGCGGATCTCGCGTTCGAACTCGGCGTCGGTGATCCGCAGATCGGTCATGCGCTCGGCCTCCAGCGCCATGACGTCGGCGAGCCGCGCGGCCGGCGCCTCGACCGTATACGCGGTGTAGTCGGTCCAGGTCAGCGCGTTCGCGTAGGCGCCCAGCGCACGCATCTGCTGATCGTATTCGCCGGGGCCGTAGCGGGTCGTGCCGTTGAACATCATGTGCTCGAGCACATGCGCGATGCCGGTCACGCCGCTGGTCTCGTCGAGCGAGCCGACGCGGTACCACAGCGCGTGCCCGACGACCGGGGCGCGATGGTCCTCGAGCACGAGGACTTCCAGGCCGTTGCCCAGCGTGTGCCGGCTGACCGGCGCGTCGAACGCGGGCGGCGCGGCGGCCAGCGCGGCGAGCGCGGCGTCGAGCGCCGCGGCCGCATGCGCCGGCGCATCCGACGATTCGGGCGGCGAACCTCTGCGATCCATACACTTCCTCTCTGCTAAAATACGGTGCGCTATCGAGGCGCCATCCGAAGGTGACGACAAGCGCAGGCAAGGCGCGCCCTGACGCGTCACCTCCACGTCGAGTTTCCACATGTTCAGTTTTTTCAAACGCTTCACCCGTTCGCAGGCAGAACCCGCGCCGGTTGAAAAGCGCGATGATACCCCCGCGCCGACACCCCCGCAGGAGTCGCCCGAGGCGCGTGCGCCCGAGCGGCACGCAACGGCGCCGCTTACACCGACGACGCCCCCTGTGGCGCCTCCCGCCGCGAGCCTGCCCGCCGCCGCGCCAACCGGCGTGCCGGCGCACGCCGCGCCGGTGACCGGGGCCCCGCTTGCGACCGCGACGCCTGCCGTCGAACCACCGCCGGCACCCGCCGCACCCTTGGTTGAAACGCCCCCGGTGCCCGCCGCACCGTTGGTCGGGACGCCGTCCGTACCCGAGATGCCTCCGCCCGTGGCGTCGGTGCCTGCCACGCCGCTCGTAGAAACCGCGCAGACCCTACCGCTCGTTGACGCCGCCCCGGCCATTCACCCCGCCCCGGCCGTTCATGCCGCCCCGGCCATTCACCCCGCCCCGGCCGTTCATGCCGCCCCGGCCGTTCATGCCGCCCCGGCCGCACAGCAGCCGGCGGTGCAGGCATCGGTCGTGCACGCGGATCCCGTGGCGACGCTGCCACCGGTCGGGCACCCCTCCCCGGCACCGCACGCGCCGGTCGTGCACGCGGATCCCGTGGCGACGCTGCCACCGGTTGGGCACCACCCCTCCCCGGCACCGCACGCGCCGGTCGTGCACGCGGATCCCATCGTGACGATGCCGCCGGTCGTGCATGCCCCCCCGGCACCGCACGCGCCAATCGTGCACGCGGATCCCATCGTCCAGACGGTTCGGACCGACCGTGCCGATCCGCTCGCGCACCGATCCTCTACCACACCGGCCTCTGCTCCGGCCCCCGCTCCGGCGCCCGCCATTCCCGCGCGTCAGGCCCCGCCGATCGTGCATGCCGATCCGATCGTGCAGGTCGCCGCCGTTGCGCCGGCCGCGCCCCGGACAGGCGACAGCGAGGCCGGGAAGTCACGGCCATTCATCAGCCGGCTCTGGAACCGCGGCAAGAACGACGCCGATGCCGATAACCGTCCCGGGACCGACGCCGGCCGGACGTTCGCGACGCCCACCGGCGACGCCGGTAGCGAGGACGACTACGAAATCATCCCGCCGCCGCCGCCCGATCCCGGCGCCCGGCAGTCATGGTTGACGCGGCTGCGTTCGGGTCTGTCGAAGACCAGCGCGGGGCTGACCGGCCTGTTCGTCGGCGTCGCGGTCGACGACGCGCTGTTCGAGGAACTCGAAACCGCGCTGCTGGTGTCGGACGCCGGCATGGACGCGACCGAATTCCTGCTGGAGTCGCTCAAGCAGAAGGTCCGCATCGAACGTCTGACCACCAGCGCGCAGGTCAGGGAAGCATTGCGCGAACTGCTCATCGAACTGCTGGCACCGCTCGAACGCTCGATGGTGCTGGGCCGCGCGCAGCCGCTCGTCGTGATGATCGCCGGCGTGAACGGCGCCGGCAAGACCACGAGCATCGGCAAGCTCGCGAAACATCTGCAAAGCTATGGCCAGTCGGTGCTGCTGGCGGCCGGCGACACGTTCCGCGCCGCGGCGCGCGAACAGCTCGTCATCTGGGGCGAACGCAACAACGTGACGGTGGTCGAGCAGTCGGGCGGCGACCCGGCGGCGGTGATCTTCGACGCGGTCAATGCCGCGCGCGCGCGCAAGATCGACGTGATGATGGCGGATACCGCCGGCCGTCTGCCGACCCAGCTGCACCTGATGGAAGAACTGCGCAAGGTCAAACGCGTGGTCGGCAAGGCGATGGACGGCGCGCCGCATGAGATCCTGCTGGTGCTCGACGCGAACACCGGCCAGAACGCGCTGACCCAGGTGAAGGCCTTCGACGACGCGCTCGGCCTGACCGGGCTGATCGTCACCAAGCTCGACGGCACCGCGAAGGGCGGCATCCTCGCGGCCATCGCCCGGCAGCGGCCGATCCCGGTGTATTTCATCGGCGTCGGCGAATCGGTCGACGACCTGCAGCCGTTCTCGGCGGCGGAATTCGCCGACGCGCTGCTCGGCACCGAACCGCTCTAGGAACCGCGAACGCATGGCCCGGACGAAGGCCGTCCGGGGCGCGCGTCCTGTATCCCGCCTCAGCCGACCTTGACCGTGAACTCGCCGAGACCGTCGACGCCGCCCGTCATCAGGTCGCCGCGCACGACGCGGCCGACGCCTTCCGGCGTGCCCGTATAGATCAGGTCGCCCGGGAACAATTCGAACAGCCCGGACAGGCAGGCGATCGTATCCGGCAGCGACCAGATCATGTCGGAGATGTCCGAGCGTTGCTTTTCCACGCCGTTGACCTTCAACCAGATCGCGCCCTTCGACAGGTGCCCGACGGATTGCGCCGAATGGATCGGGCCGATCGGCGCGGAATGATCGAAACCCTTCGCCACCTCCCACGGACGCCCGAGCTTCTTCGCGGCCGCCTGCAGATCGCGGCGCGTCATGTCCAGGCCGAGCGCATAGCCGTAGACATGATCGAGCGCCTGCGCCGCGGGGATGTCGCGTCCGCCACGGCCGAGCGCGGCCACCAGTTCCATCTCGAAATGCACGTCCTCGGACGCGGCAGGATACGGGAAACGACCTTCCGTCCCCGGCGCGACATAGACGACCGCGTCGGTCGGCTTGCCGAAGAAGAACGGCGGTTCGCGGTCCGGATCATGACCCATCTCGCGCGCGTGCGCCGCATAGTTGCGTCCGACGCAATAGATGCGCCGCACCGGGAACGACGCATCGCCACCGGCGACAGGCACCGCGACGGGCGCGGCGGGATCGAATACGTAAGCCATCGAACATTCTCCATTTCAGAAAAAGGCACAGCGGGCGGCGGCGGCGCGCGAGGCGGCGCCGCCAGGATGCGAATACGCGAACCGAAAACCGTTATAGTACCTTGCGACACCCCTGCGGAAACGCGGGGGATGCGCCACCGGGGCGACGCCCCGCCTGCGCTCGTCATCCTTTTTTCTTTACGCTGGCCGGATCATGAACCCCACCTCCTCTCCTTTTGCCTGCGCTTCGCTGATCAAGGAAATCGGCCGGGGCGCGCATGGCGCACGCGCCCTGCCGCGCGAGAGCGCGCACGCGCTGTATGCGGCGATGCTCGACGGCCGGGTCGGCGACGTCGAACTGGGCGCGATCCTGATCGCGTACCGAATCAAGGGGGAGACGCCCGCCGAACTGGCCGGCATGCTCGATGCGGCGCATGCGCACATCGCCGCGATCGATGCCCCCACGGGCGCCTGCCGGCCGGTCGCGATCCCGTCCTACAACGGCGCGCGCAAGCAGCCGAACCTGACGCCACTGCTCGCCGTTCTGCTGGCGCGCGAGGGCGTGCCGGTCGTGGTCCATGGCGTGCGCAGCGATGCGGGACGGGTGACCAGCGCGGAAATTTTCGCGGCGATGGGAATTGTCGCGGCCACGTCCGCGTCGCAGGCGGCGCAAAGGCTGGCGGATGACCGGCTGGCGTTCGTACCGATCGATATCCTGTCCCCGGGCCTGACGCGTCTGCTGCAATTGCGCGCCGTGCTCGGGGTACGCAATACCACCCATACGCTCGTCAAGCTGCTCGACCCGTTTCGCCGATCGGCGGACCGGCCCGACGGCGCGGTCCGCCTGGTCAATTACACGCATCCGCTTTATCGGGACAGCCTGAGCGGGCTGTTCGGCGCCTATCCCGACATCGCGCATGGCGACGTGCTGCTCGCCCGCGGCACGGAAGGCGAAGCGGTTGCCGACACGCGCCGGCAGGTGCAGATCGACTGGCTGCGCGAAGGCCGCGCGGAGATTCTGGTTCCCGCCGCCCGCCGGGAGCCCGAGGCGGCCGCGCCGTTCCTGCCCGACTCCCTTGACGCGGCGGCGACCGCGGCGTGGATCCAGGAGGTGCTGGCGCACCCGCAGCGCATTCCTGAAGCCATCCTCAGACAGGTGGACGACATCGCCCGCATTGCCCGCTCGAACGTAAGCAAATGTGTCTGATATTTGCTTAACGTGACAGCAACGCCGGTCAAACTGTCGCCAAAGACCCTTCTTCCACCAGCGTTATCGTTTACTTGAAGTTGTATTGGACATAGACTTGGTGAAAATCGATGCCAGGGTTGGGTCGCTTGATGCTGGCATTGGACAGATGCTGGAAGCGGTAACCAAGCTGGTATTGCTGGTGCCCGCCGAACTTGGCACCCACACCCACCATGTCGGCGAATTGAAACCCGCTCGATAGCGTGTAGCTGCCCGAGATTCGGGCATGCGTGAGCATCCGGACGCCCACGCCGGCTTCGGCATAAGGTCTGATCGCGCCGCTCGACTTTTCAAAACGGAAAACCGGCGTGGCGCCGAATTCCTCTAGGGAACCGTTGACGTTGCCGTTCGTATGCCAGTAGACCGCATGCGCTTCGGCGACCAGTCCGAAATGCCAGCCGCCGATCGGCCACCATGTCAGGTGCGGATCCCACACGGCGCCCAGATCGTATTTGTCTACCTTGTCGCTATGATGGTCGGCGTGTCCCACCGCCGCCTGCACACCGAAGGTATTGCCCGTGTCGTCGTCCGCATGCGCGGCAAGCGGCACGGTAGCTGCAATGGTTGACATGCCAATGAGTACTGCGCGTCTAACCGTTCTTCGAATGTGCATTGACTGCTCCGTCCTGGTGACTGCCCGCCCCGGCCCGATACGCGACGCGATGACGGGGTTTCGCGCGCTGCAATGTAGCGCTGGGCGAAGCGCACATTTTAAGCACGTTTTTGAGATTTACCGTGTTGTCCCGTAACAAATTTGCAGGTTGACATTACTGGACGTTGTTGCCAGACACGGCGTACTATCAAACATAGGCTCTAATAGATTGAGTAAATCGTCCG
>JBPBQT010000373.1:0-8139 GCA_050955065.1 Janthinobacterium lividum
AGACTACCGGCGCGAGCAGGACTTGCAGCAAACGATGATCGTTTTTGCGGATGTCCGTCATGACAGCAACTCCTCGATCTGGGCGACCGCTGCTTTCGTGACCAAGACATTCTTGAAATGGATCAGCGACAGCGGGTCGGCGTAGCGCGGCTCAACGATTGCCACGCCGGGCAAGTTGCGCGACGCGAGATACAGGTTCTCGTCGAGCTCATCGGTGATGATCAGCACGGACTCGAGACCCAGGCTCTTGAACTTCTGCGCCAGCAGCTTGGTCTTCGGCGCTTCCAGCGTGATCGGCTCGATCACGGAAAGACGGCCTTCACGGACCAGCTGCGAGTAGATCGACGAGATGCCCGCACGGAACATCTTCTTGTTGACCTTCTGCGTGAAATTCTCTTCCGGCGAGTTCGGGAAAATCCGACCGCCCCCACGCCACAACGGGCTCGAGCGCATACCGGCGCGGGCATTGCCCGTGCCTTTCTGGCGCCACGGCTTCTTCGTGGTGTGGTTGACTTGTTCACGATCCTTCTGCGCACGGTTACCGCTGCGTGCGTTCGCCTGGTAGGCGGTGACGATCTGGTGGATCAGCGCTTCGTTGTAGTCACGACCAAAAACCGCGTCGGACCCGTTCACGCTTTCACCTGCCTGACCTTGCTCGTTCAGGAGCTTCAGTTCCATGATTACGCTCCTTGAGTGGCGTTGGCGTTCGCACGCGCCTTGACTGCGGGCGTGACAAACACGATGCCACCCTTCGCGCCCGGCACCGCACCGCGCACCAGCAGCAGCTTGCGGTCTGCGTCGATACGGGCGATCTGCAGGTTTTGCGTCGTCTGGGTGACGTCACCCATGTGGCCGGTCATGCGCTTGCCGGGGAACACGCGACCCGGATCCTGCGCCATACCGATCGAGCCCGGCACATTGTGCGAGCGCGAGTTACCGTGCGAGGCACGACCCGAAGCGAAGTTGTAACGCTTGATGGTACCGGCATAGCCCTTACCGATCGTCACGCCCTGCACGTCGACCTTCTGGCCGTCCGCGAACAGGTCGACGTCGACCACTGCGCCGACGGCGAGCGATGCGGCGCGATCCGCGTCGATGCGGAATTCCCGCAGCACGACGCCGGCGGTGACGCCGGCTTTGGCGAGGTGACCCGCCGCGGGCTTCGTCACACGCGATGCGCGACGATCTCCGTACGTAACCTGGACCGCGGTATAACCGTCGGTTTCCAGGGTCTTGATCTGTGTAACACGGTTGTTAGACACGTCCAACACGGTGACGGGAATCGAGTCCCCATCCGCCGTGAAAATACGGGTCATGCCAACCTTGCGACCCAAGAGTCCAAGGCTCATTGTTTTCTCCATTCCCGACTGCGATTGGCCGGGGCTTAAGAAGCGCCGATAAAGGCGCGAAATTTCAGCGGAAAACGCCCACGCGTCCTGAAACCGGGCGGCGGGCTTGGTGCGATGCCCCGATATTCAAGGAGCATCAGATCGTGGTTGCGGCTACGAATTGCCGTCACACCAACGAAAAGCCGCTAACTATAGCGTACTTTGACTGGGGGGACAAGGGGTTTGCGCAGCGAATGCGGTGCGTCAGCGGCACGGAGCCGAAGATGCCGCATTCGCGCACGCGACGTCACGGGCCGCCCCGGCGACCGGCACGCGCGACGGCACGGGCCGTGCCGGCAGCCGGCGCGCGCAACGACGACCCAGGCAATGTCCGGCCCGGGGGAGGTGCAACGGCTTGCCGCTATTCGTCCGGAAACGGCGGATAACCTGCGAACGCCGGAGCGACGCGGGCAAGCGACGCCTGCTCATAGGCGTACGCCATCGACAGGAGCTTCGCGTCCGACCCGCGCGCGCCGGAAAAGGTCAGCGAGGTGGGCATGCCTGCGTGCATCCCGCTGGGCACGCTGATGCCGGGATAGCCGGCGAACGGAAACGCGGGTGCGCCATCGGCCGCGGCGATTGCATCCAGACCATGCTTGCGCAGCACCCCGTCGGTCGCCGTGGCGACACGCTGTCGTTCGCGTTGGTAGACCGCCGCGATCTGGTCCGCGGGCCCGGACTGCGCGGCCGCCTCGCGAATCAGGCTCTGCCCCCTCGGCGTCCCGTCGGGCAGGAACGCCGGATGCGCGTCGTTGAAGCGGACGAGATCGGCGATGCTCCTGACCGGCAGCCCCTGGCGCGTATCGAGGTACGCGTCGACGCCCGTCCTGAAATCCTGCAGCAGCTTCAATAAGAACGTTCCGGAGTCCGGCCTCGGCGGCAGTTCGTCGTCGGCGAGGGCAACCAATGTCGCGCCTTTCGCGCGCAGCACCCGCAGCGCGTGCGCGAAATTCGGCGCGTCCGACGCGTGCGCGGCCGCGTAGCCTATCCTGCACCCCTGCAGCGCGTCCGCATGCAGTCCACTGGCGTAGTCGATCCCGCTGCGCCCCTCCGGCCCGGACCGGGCAAGCGCTGTCCGATCCACCATGGCGCTCAGCAGGATGGCGGCATCGCGCACGCTCCGCGTCATCGGCCCCGGCGTATCGATCGCGGTCGAGATGGGAATGACGCCCTGGTTGTCGACCAGCCCGAATGTCGGCCGCATGCCGACGACGCCGTTTTTTTGCGCCGGCGAGAGGATCGATCCGTCGGTTTCGGTGCCCACCGCGACCGTGGTCAATCCCGCCGCTGCCGCCACCGCGGGGCCGGAACTGGAGCCGCTGACGTCGCCCCCCGACAGATGCGGGTTCAGCGTTTGACCGCCCCGCCCGCTCCAGCCATCCGTCAGGGGCCCGAAGTCGCGGAAATTCGACCACTCGCTGAGATTGGCCTTGCCCAGGATGACCGCGCCCGCGTCGCGCAACTGCCTTGCCACCGGCGCGTCGCGGGACGCGGGCGGTCCGACCAGCGCAAGCGAGCCGGAGGCGGTCTGCATGCCGTCGCCGGTATCGATGTTGTCTTTCAGCAGAACGGGAATGCCGTGCAACGGGCCGCGCACCCGGCCCTGGGCGCGTTCCCGATCGCGCTGCCGAGCGATCGCGATGGCGTCGGGATTGACCTCGATGACGGCATGCAGCGCCGGCCCCTGGCGGTCGATGCGTTCATGGCGCTTGATGAAATGCGCGACCAGCGTCTCGGAAGAGAGCCGCCCCGCCGACATCTGCTCCGAAAGCGACGTGATGTCCTGATAATGAAGGGGCACCGCCCCGGGCGTCGCGGGCCCGTCGCCCGCACACGCCGTCAAGCCGAGAAGGATCGCGCACAGCACTGGAAAGGCCTTTGCATGGTGAGCGCCGAAGACAGAGGAACAGGCTTGTTTCATATGTCATCCTCAATAACCGGGCTACCTGCATCCTACATTCATCGTTGCCTCGTTCCGAGCGATGTGATCGACGTTGGGTCGTGTTTTCCGAAGTTGCGCGCCCCTCCGGACCCCTGCCCGTGGAGAAATCATGGCGGCACAGTGGTCGACGTGTTGCCGATGTCCCCGTTCCGCGCGTCGCGCCGCTGCCGCGCCGCGTGCAGTGCGTCGACGATCGCCATGACCGTGGCGCGGTCATGCAATGCGATCGATAGATTGTCGCTGCCATCGTCGCTGAGCAGGTCGGCACGCCGGGGCACCGCGAGGGCGATCTCCAGCGTGGCGGCGTCGGTCCACGTGGGAGGGATGCCGGAGATCGAAGCCAGGACCGTGGCGCGATCCGGCCAGGTGAGCATCTCCTGCATCAGCGTCGGATCGTAAGCGGCAAACCGCCCGGCACGCGCGAGGAGCGCCGCGGTGCCGGGCAAGGGCGCGAACACCGTCGTGCGCGCGCCCGTACGCGACACGAACCAGCTCACCAGGCGGTGCGCCAGCGCGGACTCGGGGACCGCGGCAACGGCGGGCGCAAGGTACGCGACCTCGGCCGCGCCGAGGAACCACGTGCCGTTCGCCAACGTGTCGACGAGCGCCAACGCCCTGCCTTCGCCCTGCCTGAAGCGGGCAGCCTCGCGCCAGACATCCTGCAACGTCGCGTGGATGCGGCCGCGCATGGCATCGCGCAGGCTTGCCGGCCACGCATCCAGCAGGGGACCGAGCGCGTCGCGCGTCACTGCCAGGCGCGTCAGATCCTGGACCGCGTCGCGCAGCCTGCGCTCGGCGAGCACGGCCGCCCAGAGCGGATTGCAACGCCGTCGACCGGTCAGGCGTGCGGCAATATCCGCAAACCCTCGCGCCACGATCCGGCCGGGCGCAGCCGGCGCTTCGTTCGATGATGGGAACGTCCGATCGGCAGGCGCGTGCGTCGGACATGGCGCCGGGGCAGCCGGCTGGAACGCCAGCTGCCGCCATCGCCCCCGCGCCATGCCCGCCTCGTTGACGAACCGGGCGGGCAGACACCGCGCCGCCCGGTCATCCGCGATTTGCACCGCGCGCGCGGACGTGGGGGCCGCACGCAGCCAGAACCGCCCGCGTGCGTCACGGATGGCGAGATACTGCGCGTCGTCCCCGACCCGCAGCGGCAACGCATCGTCGAGTCGGCCCAGCAATGCATCGAACGGCAGCGGCTGCCCGGAAACGCGGTCCCGGTCCGGCCGGGCATCCGTCGCCGCGGCGGGCGCGGGCAGGGGCCGCCAGCCGTCCGCCGCGCGGGACCAGGCCTGGTCGCCGGCCTGTATCACGCTACCGATCTCCGGCTCGGGCGGCGTGACCGCGTATCGGCGCAAGGCGCTGCACGGCTCGATCGCCCCGGTTCGCGCCGGCTCTCCCCAGCGCTCCCCCATGCGCAACAGCAGCGGTCCGTCCGCCACGCCGTCGTCGGGCACGACACGCATCATGCACTGCGCGGGCAACGGCCACACCTGCACGGGAAAGGGATCGCGCGGTTCGTCGACGAGCCAGAGCGACCGCAGACGCGCATCGGTTCGTGGAGGCTCTGACGGCATCCATGGGCCCTGCGCCAGTTGCCACCGCCAGCCCGGCAACGGCTCGAACGCGAGCAACGGCGCTTCCCCCCGCGGCATTTCGCAGGCGCGCCAGGGATTGCGTAAGAGCGGCCGGGGTCCCGCGCCCCACCACGTGTTTGGCGGCGAGATGGTCGTCAGATAGGCCAGGCGCTCCTCGGCAAGGGCGTCCGCCGAGGGGGTGGTCGAGAGGTTCGCGGCGGCTGTCGGCGCGCCGCACTCGTCGAGCGACCACCCCTGCTCGACGCCGGCGGCCCGCGCCTGGACGAGGGTGCGCGCGATGTCGTCCGCCCGCGTCGGTGCGTTCGTCGCGACCCGGTCTTGCGCGGGGCGACGTGTGGGAGGCGGATCCGCGCGCGCGCTCGCCGGGGTGGCGAGGGACGCAGGCATGCGGGCGAAATCTGCGGGGAAAGGACCGAACGGCATGGCTGAACCAGGATAGGGAAGCATCGTGTCCTCCTGCGCGGTTTTACGATGATCGGAAGGCGGCGGCGCACAGGCCTGCCGCCGCACGCGCCGCGCCCTGTCTTTTCAAGCACGGGAACGGCGGTTGAAGCGAAACGCCGCCGTGACCTTAGCCGCCGCGGGACTGAAGTGCGGAGATGAACGCCATCACCGTGTCGCCGTCGCGCAGGAGGAGCGACAGATTGTCGGTGCCATCATGGCTGCCAAAGGCGCTGGAGCGTGGCGTGGCCAACGCCGACAGGGGATGGGCGATGTCGGCCGGCGCAAGATAATGCCGCGCGAGCTGGTTCGCCACCTGTTTTCGCTCCGGCCACGCCAGCGCCTCCTGCATGATCGTCGGATCGTACGTCGCCAGGCGCCCGGCGCGCCGCAGGATGGCGCCGTCGTCGGACAGGGACGGAAAGAGGCGGTTGCCCCGGTCCATCTTGCCGATAATGGTCTCCGTCAGCGCGCGCGCAACGCGCTCCACCGGTTGATCCAGGACGGCGGGCGTGAAGTACATGACGCCGTCCTGCGCGGCGAACCACGCATTGCCCTCGATGGTGTCGACCAGCCGCATTTCCGCGCCCTGTCGCGCGTTGGAGGCACGCACTTCCAGCATGATGTCCGTGAGGACGTCGGTGATGCGTTCGATCGCGCGCTCCTGCAACTGCGCCGGCCATTCATCGAGAAAGGGCGCAAGCGCGGCGCGTCCGGCGCGTCCGGAGGAATCGCTGCCGAGCGGCATGAGCGCCCTCACGAGCCATTGCTCCGCCAGGCGCGTGGCCGGCTGGAGGTGCCTGTGCCGGCCGCCGCCGAGCAGCAAGGTATCGATCGCCCCCATGCCCCGGGCGCGCTCCTGCCCGAGCGCCGCCGGGAGGACGGCGGAAGACGCGGCGGCGACGCCGTTCGTCGCTTGCGCGGATGCGGGCAGAACAGGCAGATACTGCCGCGCAAACGTGCTGTTTCCCACTTGCGTATCGGGGACGAAGACCGCATCGAGGCATCGCTCCTTGCGCGGATCGGCCACTTCGATCACACGCTTCTTCACGACTTCGACCGGCAACCAGAAACGCCCGTCATCGTCGTGCATGGGCACGTAGAATTGATTGGCGGCGGTCTGCAACAGCTGCGTGTCGTCGACGCTGTCGCACACGTCGGCCGCCGAATGGATCGCCGGCTCGACGGCATGGCCCCCGGGCGCCACCCGTTGCCAGAGGTCGCCGGCGCCGCGATACCGGGTCGATCCGGCACGCACCTCGGCCGGCTCGGCGGGAAGCTCGGGCACGACGGCCAGTTTTCGATAGAGGGCGCAGGTTTGCGGCCCCGCGTCCGCCGCTCCCAACGGACGCCAGCCGGTCGGACCGACACGCAAGGACAGGGATGTCTGCCCGGCAGCCCCCTCCGGCGCCACGACGCTCGCGATACAGTTGGCGGGGATCGCTCTGACATTGACCGGGAAATATTTTCCTTTCTCCGGCAACCAGAGCCGCTGGGAGGGGACGCGATGGTTGAACTGTGCCCTGACCTCCTCCTGGCTGAGGGTGGGGCCGTCCGCGCAGGCGCGCCAGGGATTGCGAATCAGGGGCGGGGGGGCGGTCCAGGGCGACGCCCGTTGCGGAATCAGGCTTTTCACGTACTCATAGCGCGTTTGCGCGAGCGTCGCGTCCCGCTCGGTAGCGCCTGTCGCCATGTCGCAGTTGTGAAGCGACCAGCCATGCTTCAGAGCGGTGCCGCGTGCGGCTTGCAGGGCATGCGCCGCCTGCTCCGTACGCTGCGCCAGGTTGGCGCGTGCGGCAGTCGAATCGGACGACGGCGCCGTACGGTTGCACGGCAATGCGAGATCGCTCGCGGGCGTCATCAAAGGCCGCATGGTCGTGGTGATGGGCATGGCAGGCATTATTTGCTCCCTTGTTCCAATGGGTGGAACGTCAGGAGTCGCTGTCCCGCACCATGGGGTTGCCCCGCTTGCCCCCCCTCCGGCCTGCGGTGGACGAAAAAAAACCTCCAGGGACAGGCGTCCATGGAGGTTTTCCCGCACCACCCCGGCGCGGGGGAATGTCCCTTGCGCCGGGCAGTGTCAAAGCGACCTGCTTATTGCAATTCGATCTTGACGTCGACGCCAGCGGCGAGGTCGAGCTTCATCAGCGCGTCGACCGTTTTCTCGGTCGGATCGACGATGTCGATCAGGCGCTGGTGCGTACGGATTTCGAACTGGTCGCGCGACGTCTTGTTGACGTGCGGCGAACGCAGCACGTCGTAGCGCTGAATGCGCGTCGGCAGCGGCACCGGGCCACGGACGATGGCGCCCGTGCGCTTTGCCGTTTCGACGATTTCCACTGCCGACTGATCGATCAGGCGGTAATCGAATGCTTTCAGGCGGATACGAATGTTCTGGCTGGCCATGATGAATCCCTAAAGAGCGAGGCGGCTTGTTCCGCCAATCAAATAAAGAGCGCTGGGTGGCGCGCGGACCGTTCGAACACGTGTTCGGGACGTCCCGCATGCGCCGCCCGGAGTGTACCGCAATTACCGGGATGAAACCGCTGCGCAAACCAGACCGCGCCCGTCGGGTGTCGCATGCGCAACGAAACATGCAACGCCCTGGCGGTCAGACCGGCCGGCGCAGCCGGGTCAAGGCAACTCAGGCGACGATCTTTGCAACCACGCCGGCGCCGACCGTACGGCCGCCTTCGCGGATCGCGAAGCGCAGACCTTCTTCCATCGCGATCGGGTTGATCAGCTTCACCGAGATCGACACGTTGTC
>JBPBQT010000374.1:0-8119 GCA_050955065.1 Janthinobacterium lividum
GCCGATGTCCGGCACGAAGAGCTCCCAGACGCCGAAGCGTTGGCGCAGGCGCATCGGCTGCCGGCGGCCGTCCCAGCCGTTGAAGTCGCCGACCACCGAGACGCGCTTCGCGTTCGGCGCCCAGACCGCGAAGCGCACGCCGCGCACGCCGTCGATCGTCAGCACCCGGGCGCCCAGGCACAGGTCGACCGCCGCGGGGTCGCCCCACGACAGACGTTCCAGGTCCTGGTCGCGCAGCAGCGTGCCGAACGCATAGGCGTCGGCGGTCTCCTGCATGCCGCCGGCCCAGCCGATGCGCAGACGGTACGGCGTGCCGCCCGTGCCGCCCGGCGCCGGGTCGAGCGTCACCGGCCCGGCGAACAGGCCCGCCGGATGCAGCGACGTGAGTTCGCCGAGCGAGTTGCCCGCGGCGTCGATCACCGTGACGCGCTGCGCGCCGGGCAGCATCGCGCGCACGAAGGTGCCCGCTTCGTTGGTATGCGCGCCGAGCACGGCGAACGCGTCCCAATGACGCGCTTCCACCAGCGCATCGATGTCGTGCTGCGCGAGGCCGGTCGATGGCGACACCGCGGCGCTCGGCGGAACCGGAGCGCTTGCGCCGGAAGGTGCCGCAGCGGAAGGTGCCGCAGCGGAAGGTGCCACGGATGCCGGCGTGTGCGACTCGCTCGGTGCTTTATCCTGCATGATCTTTCGCTCCGTCAAGTTCGGTATTGCCTGCCACGTCGGAGGCGGCCGAAGAACTGGTGTCGCCCAGCAGGCGGGCGGCCAGCGCGGCCAGTCCCCGGATCGGCAGGTTCAGCCAGGTCGGTCGATTGGCGGCTTCGTAACGGATTTCATAGGCGGCTTTCTCGACCAGGAACAGATCGATCAGCGCGCCCTCGGTCGTGGCGTCGGCCAGAGGCTGCGGCGCCTTGGCGATTTCCTGACGGTACGCTTCGAGGAAATGTTCGCGCGCCCGGGCGCTGAAACGCTCGAGCAGCGCGCGCCGGCGATCGGTCGCCGGCAGCGGCGCGAGTTCCGCGGGCATCGCGGCGGCCCCGGCGTACGAGAGCGAGCGCAGCAGGCCGGCCACGTCGCGGAACGGGCTCATCTTGCGGCGCCGCTCGTCGACCGGGCGCGCGGGCTCGCCTTCGAAGTCGATCAGGTAGGCGTCGAGCTGCGCCACCAGCACCTGCCCGAGGTGGAAGTCGCCGTGAATGCGCGTCTTCAACGCCTGCGGCTTCTTGCCGACGATCTTGCCCACCGCGGCAAGCAGTTTCACGCGTCGCGCCAGCAGGCTCTCCGCGAGCGCCCGGCCGTCCGGATCGAGCTTGTCGAGACTGTGCGCCAGGATGTCGAGCGACTCGCTCAGCAGCGCATGGGTCTCGTCGACCCAGCCCTTGACGTCGGCCGTGCTGGCGACTTCGGGGGCGAACGCCGGATTGTCGCTCGGCTGGGCCAGCACCGCGTGCAATTCGCCGAGCCGCTTGCCGATCGCGCCGATGATGACCGCGTAATTCTCGATCGAATCGCGATAATCCTCGCTGCGCTGCGGCGTGGCGTGGGTGTTGGCGTCCATCGATACCGCCACGGCCAGGTCGTGCGTGACCCGGCGCAGGTAGTCGAGCGCCCAGTTCCACGCGTCGCCCTGATTCTCGATATATCCCTGGAGGATCGCCAGCGTGTTGGGCGTGCCCTGATCGTCGACCCGCACCACCTCGCCGAGCAGCGGCGCGGTGTTCGCAAAGCCCTTTTCGGTCAGGTAGCGGCTGACCTCGGCCTCGGGGTGGATGCCCGGCACGATGCGGCGCACGAGCTTGAGGACCGCCTGCTCGTCGATCACCAGCGAGCTGTTGCTCTGCTCGGCCGACAGCCAGCGGATCTCCAGCGGTTCGGCGAACGTCACCGCGTCGAGCGCCGCGCTGGGTTCGAAGCGGACTTCGCCCTGCGGCGTCTGCACGCGTGCTTTCTCGCGCAGCATCCGCAGCATCGCCTCGGGCAGTTCGCGCAGCGCAAACGCATCGGTCAGATGACCGACGGTGCGGCCGCTGCGCAGCCGCGCGAAGGCCAGTTGCTGCGGCAGCGGCGACGTCGTCGAGCCGTCCCAGCAGATGCCCATCGGCAGGAAGTAGCGATCGGTACGCGTGCCCTGCTTGGTTTCCAGGTCGACTTCGACCTCGGCCAGCATCAGGTTGGCGACGCCCGGCGCCATCAGCGTGTAGTAGGGCAGACGCACGGCGAGGAGCTTCGCGTCCTTCGCGGCGAACCAGCGGCGCATGCCGAGATAGGTCGGCAGGACCTCGGTTTCGAGCGTGCGCTGCTGGGCGTCGGCGCTGGGCAGCTGCACGCCCTTGCGCACCACGAAGGTGACGAATTCGGAAAGTTGTTCGGAAGGCATGGTGCTCCATGTCGGACGTGCCGCGCCGGCGCAAAGATTGAACCAGTAGAAACCGTAGGGCGGCAACGTCAGCAGATAGGTCAGCTGGCCGATCGGCGGGAAGGCCGAGTCGGCGGTCAGCTCGACCGGTACGTGGCCGGCGAATTCCGACAGGTCGAGCTCGACCGCCTGCGGCGCGCTCGACAGGTTCGCCACGCACAGCAGCGGTGCCTCGCCGTCGAGTTCGCGAAGATAGGCCAGCACCTTGCGGTTCGCCGGCTTGAGGAAACGCACGCGACCCCGGCCGAACGCCTGCTTCGCGCGGCGCGTGACCAGCATCCGGCGCATCCAGTTCAGCAGCGAGTGCGGATCGCGGCTCTGCGCCTCGACGTTGATCGCGTCGAAACCGTAGAGCGAGCCCATCACCGGCGGCAGCACCAGTTGTTCCGGATCGGCGCGGGAGAAGCCGCCGTTGCGGTCCGACGACCATTGCATCGGCGTGCGCACGCCATCCCGGTCGCCCAGGTGGATGTTGTCGCCCATGCCGATCTCGTCGCCGTAATAGATCACCGGCGTGCCGGGCATCGACAGCAGCAGCGAATTGATCAGCTCGATGCGGCGGCGGTCGCGCTCCAGCAACGGCGCGAGGCGCCGGCGGATACCCATGTTGATGCGCGCGCGGCGGTCGCTCGCATACGTGTTCCAGAGATAGTCGCGTTCCTTGTCGGTCACCATCTCGAGCGTCAGCTCGTCGTGGTTGCGCAGGAAGATCGCCCACTGGCAGCCTTCCGGAATCTCCGGGGTCTGCCGCATGATGTCGGTGATCGGGAAACGGTCCTCGCTCGCGATCGCCATGTAGATGCGCGGCATCAGCGGGAAGTGGAACGCCATGTGGCATTCGTCGCCGTCACCGAAATATTCCTGCACGTCCTCCGGCCATTGATTGGCCTCGGCCAGCAGCATCCGGTTCGGGAACGCGGCGTCGAGGCTCGCGCGGATCTTCTTCAGGACCGTATGCGTCTCGGGCAGGTTCTCGTTGTTCGTGCCGTCGCGCTCGACCAGATACGGGATCGCGTCGAGCCGCAGCCCGTCGACGCCCATCTCCAGCCAGAACTTCATCACCGACAGCACTTCCTGCAGCACCTTCGGGTTGTCGAAGTTCAGGTCCGGCTGGTGCGAATAGAAACGGTGCCAGTAGTAGGCGCCGGCCACCGGGTCATGCGTCCAGTTCGACGTTTCCGTGTCGGTGAAGATGATCCGCGTGTCCTCGTACTTCTTGTCCGTGTCGGACCAGACGTAGTAGTCGCGGTGATTCGACCCCGGCTTGGCCAGGCGCGCGCGCTGGAACCACGGGTGCTGATCCGAGGTGTGGTTGATGACCAGTTCGGTGATCACGCGCAGGCCGCGCGCGTGCGCCTCGTGGATGAAGCGCTTGAAGTCGTTCAGCGTGCCGTAGTCCTGGTGCACGCCGCGGTAGTCCGAGATGTCGTAGCCGTCGTCGCGACGCGGCGACGGGTAGAACGGCAGCAGCCAGATCACGTCCACGCCCAGCTCGGCGATGTAGTCGAGCTTCGACAGCAGGCCGGGAAAGTCGCCCACGCCGTCGTTGTTCGAATCGAAGAACGATTTCACATGCAGCTGATAGATGATCGCGTCCTTGTACCACAGCGCGTCGTCTTTCAACAAGGCCACTTTCTGATGTTTCATTGTGCGGCTCCCAAGTCCTCTTCGTCGGCATCGACGAGACCGACGCCTCCCGGAACCCGTCCTGGAATCGCGGGCGCGGACACCCGGCGGATCGCGAACGGCATGGCCTGCGGATCCAGACGGATCGTCTGGTATTTGCCGCGCATCTCGAAGCGCTCGCCGCTGACCAGGTCATCCGCGAGCAGCGCGTCGTCGTCGCGCAGTTTCCATTTCCACAACGGCACTTCCACGTTCGATTCCTGTATCCCGTCCGGCACCAGCGAGATGGCGACGAGCAGCACGTTGTCGCGGTTCTCGGTGGCTTTCTCGAAGAACAGGACGTTCGGGTTCGACGATGGCAGGAACGTGATGTTCAGGTGCGTATGCAGCGCCGGGTTGGTACGGCGGATGCGGTTCAGCAGCGTGATCTCGCGAATGATGTTGCCCGGGCGTTGCCAATCCCAGCTGCGGATCTGGTACTTCTCCGAATCGAGATATTCCTCGCTGTTCGGCATCGCCGCGGCCTCGCACAACTCGAATCCGCTGTAGACGCCCCAGACGCCGGCCAATGTCGCCGCGAGCGCGGCGCGCAGCACGAAACCGGCGCGCCCCGAACGTTGCAGGAAACGCGGATTGATGTCCGGCGTGTTGACGAAGAAATTCGGCCGGAAATACTCGCGCACCGGCGTCTGTGTCAGTTCCGTCAGATAGTCGACGAAATCCTGCTTGGTCTCGCGCCACGTGAAATACGTGTAGGACTGCGAGAAACCGACCTTCGCCAGACGGTTCATGACCTTGGGCCGCGTGAACGCCTCGGACAGGAAGATCACCTGCGGATGACGCCGGCGGACCTCGCCGATCATCCATTCCCAGAACGGCAGCGGCTTGGTGTGCGGGTTGTCGACGCGGAAGATGTTGATGCCCGCGCCGATCCAGAACAGCACCACGTCGCGCAGTTGCAGCCACAGCTCGGGCACCGCGTCGGCGGCATAGAAATCGGGATTGACGATGTCCTGGTATTTCTTCGGCGGGTTTTCCGCATAACGCAGCGTGCCGTCCGGACGCCATGCGAACCACGTCGGATGCTCCTGCAGCCACGGGTGGTCGGGCGAGCACTGGATCGCGAAATCCAGCGCGATTTCCAGGCCGTGGCAACGCGCGGCGGTGAGCAGGCTCTTGAAATCGTCGAAGCTGCCCAGTTCCGGATGGATGGCCGTGTGCCCGCCGTCCGCCGAACCGATCGCGTACGGACTGCCGACGTCCTCGGGTCCCGGGGTCAGGGTGTTGTTCGGACCCTTGCGGTTCGCCAGGCCGATCGGATGGATCGGCGGGAAGTACAGCACGTCGAAGCCCATCGCGCTGACGTCGGGCAGACGCGGGATGACGTCGATGAAGGTGCCGTGACGGTGCAGGTCGCCCGACTGCGAGCGCGGGAACAGTTCGTACCAGTTCGCGAAGCGCGCGGCTGCGCGCTCGGCCTGGATCGACAGCACGACCGGGTGACGTACCTGGAAATCGCGATGCCGGGTGGCGGCGACTGCCGCGCGGGTCGCGTCGTCGAGCACGATTTCCAGCTTGCGCTCGGCCGAGGCGCCGGCGAAGGTTTGCATGATGCCGCGCAGCGCCGCCGTGAGGTCCGCGCCGTCGTCCGGCTTCACATCGCTCCGAGCGGTGTTCTTCGCATCGTTCTTCGCGGCGTTTTTCGCGACGCTCGCCGCTTTGGCGGTCTTGATCGCGGGCGTCCTGCCGGCCTTGCGATCCGCGGCCTGGACTTCCGGCGTCATCGTCGCTTCTTCGTTCGCGACATCCGCGTTCCCGGCATTTGCGTTCGCGGCATTTGCGTTCGCCACGGGAGCGGATCCGCCCAGCATCGATTCGAACAACTGCCGGGCTTCCTCGATCTCCAGCGCGACGTCCTGCCCGGCCTTCTGCTTCTTGACGATGTGGTCGACCAGCGTGCCGAACGTGTCGCGCCAGGCCTCGATCGTGAATTCATAGGCGCCCAGGCGCAGCAACGGCAGGCGCGTGGCCCAGCGGTCGTTGCCCAGCGCGCGCAATGGCAGTTCCTGCCACGCCTCGACGCCCGCCTCGCGCCACAGCGCGACGGCCGCGATCTTGTCGTGCCCGTCCATGAAGATGTCGGCTTCGAGCTGAACGCGCTCGCCGACGACACGTTTCGCCGGAAAGCGTCCCTCGTCGACGGCCGGACTGACCGCTTCGATCGCGATGCGCGGCACCTGGACGGCGGCGATCGTCCGATCCCGTTCCACGTCCTTGTCCGCACGCCGGCCGGCGGCCGGGGCATTGACGTGGGTCACGCCGGCGACGATGGCCGGCGAGCGATGCGCGTCGAACAGGCGGATCTCGCCGGGCGCGAGCCGGAAGGGGCGCAGCGCCGTGAAGCGCGACAGATCCGGATGCGTATCCGACTCCACGCTATGATCGATGCCGGGGCTGAGCGGCTGCAGCGGCGCGAACAGCGTGAACTCCCCAGGGATGCCGTCGATGAAATGGTGCGCGTTGGCGATCGTCTCCTGTTGCAGGTCCGGATTGACGACGATCAGCACCGCATGCTCGGCGCCCCGGGAATCCGGGCCGCTGGTGCGCAGCAGGGCGGTGGCCCGGGCATCGGGTCCCGTCAGCGCGCAGAGCACGCCCGTCCTGCCGAGCACCGGTACGCTCTGCATCAGGCGGTTCAACGCGGTGATCCGCGGCTGCAGATCGAAACGCGGCTGGGCGAGGAGCGTACGGAACGCGTCGCGCCCGGTGTCGATGTCGCCGGGATCGCGCCGGAACGGCTGCGTCGCGCCGAACTCGAAGCCCATCGGCAGCAGCCAGCCGGTGCTGATGCCGGCGACCGCGGTCAGCGCGCGTTCGTAGGCGCGCTCGACGATCGCCGCGCTCGCGGTGGCGGGCAGGTCGGCGCTCAGGCGCT
This sequence comes from Janthinobacterium lividum, assembly GCA_050955065.1. GTDB lineage: Bacteria > Pseudomonadota > Gammaproteobacteria > Burkholderiales > Burkholderiaceae > Robbsia. Next base: position 6,978 of record JBPBQT010000374.1, read on the forward strand.
TGTCGAACGGCGCTTCGGGAAAGCCGATCGGCGTGGCGACGCGCGCCAGCGCCGACTGTTCCTCGACCAGCCAGTCCGAGCGGAAATCCCACCAGCGTACCGACGAGAACACCGAGTCGAAGCCGGCATCCTCGAGCGCCGCGAGCTCGTCGCGGCCCAGACCCGGCGTCCAGGCGAGAAAACGCGTCAGCGGATGGCTCTCGCGCACCGCCGCGTCGAGACGGCGCCAGACGTGGGCGGGAATGCCGCGCAACGCGTCGAAGCGAAAGCCGACCACGCCGGCGTCGGCATAGCGGCGCAATTGGCCGGACCACCAGTCGATCAGCTGATCGGTGGCTTCCGGATTACCGAAATCGGCGAACGCGACACGGCCCTGGTTCGGCGCGCGCGGGTCGATCCGGCGTTCCGGACCTCCCGGTGGATGGAACCAGTGCGGGTGATCGCGATGCAACCCGGCGTCGGCGTCGACGCGATCGAGGGCGACGTCGAGCAGCAGCGACAGGCCGCGCGAATGTGCCGCGCTTGCCAGCCGGGCCAGCCAGGCGTTGGCGTCGCCGTCGTCGCCGAGGGCGGGATGCAGGCGGCCGTGGTCGCGGGTGACGAAGAGGTCGTTGGCGTCGCCGGGCAGAAAGGGCGGCGCGATCAGGACATGATCGAAGCCCATGGCGGCCGCGCGGTCCAGATGCGGGCCCCAGTCGGCCAGCGTGCCGAGCAGCAGGGGATGGATGTAATAGATGCGGGGAGCGAAGGCGCTATCGAGGTCCATCAGCCGGATGTCTCCTGTTGAGGGCGACCATTCGCGGCATGAAAGCGCATGTGCAACCACGCGACTGCCTGCCCGGAAGATCGCCACGTTTGTCACGTGACTCGACGATACGGGGCAAAAGAAGCAGTCGCAGGGGCGTTGCTACTTCGTTTATGTCTCCGACCACCGGTCTTGAATGCCGCTTGTTTGTCGTTGGTCTGTTGCTACGGTACTGCTGTCACGCCCATGCGGTGCGCTGCTCGAGCGGTGTCGCGGGAACGCGTTGCCGGTCGCGCAGGTCGTTGTTGGCGGCAACCTGGCGTACCGGTGGCGCAGGCAGCTTCGACACGGGACGGCTGAGCGGCACGCCGCACAGCGCCGCGTACAGCGCCGCGTA
>JBPBQT010000375.1:0-7984 GCA_050955065.1 Janthinobacterium lividum
ACATGGGCATAGTGGTCAGGGCGGTGGGCGTGGAGAAGTCGTATGGCGATTTCAAGGCGCTCAAGGGCATCGATCTCAACGTGATGTCGGGCGACGTGATTTCCATCATCGGACCCTCGGGTTCCGGGAAAAGCACGTTCCTGCGCTGCATCAACCAGCTCGAGGTGACCAACGGCGGGGCGCTGTGGGTCAATGACGAACTCGTGGGATACCGTCGCGTCGAGAACCGGCTGTATCCGCTGTCCGAGTCGCAGATCGCGCGCCAGCGCCTGGCGACGGGCATGGTCTTCCAGCGCTTCAATCTGTTTCCGCACATGACGGCGCTGGAAAACGTGATCGAGGGCCCCGTGCAGGTGCTCCGGCGCAAACGCGCGGAGGCGCTGGAAGAAGGCCGCGCGCTGCTGGACAGGGTCGGCCTCGGGCACAAGTGCGACGCGTTTCCGGTCGAGCTGTCGGGGGGGCAGCAACAACGCGTCGCCATCGCCCGGGCGTTGGCGATGCACCCGAAGCTGATGCTGTTCGACGAACCCACGTCGGCGCTGGACCCGGAGCTGGTCGGCGAGGTGCTCGCGGTCATGCGTGACCTGGCGAAGTCCGGCATGACGATGATCGTCGTGACCCACGAACTGGGATTCGCCCGCGAAGTGGCGAACCGGGTCGTGTTCATGGATCAGGGCGCGATCGTGGAGTCCGGGACCCCTGAAGAGGTCCTGGGCGCGCCGCGGCACCCACGCACGCAGGGTTTCATCTCGGCGGTACTGTCATGAGTGGCCTGCTCGTTCCTGCCGCACGGCGGCCGGTACGAGCGAGCCGCCAGGGTCTTCTTCCGATTTTCAACGGGTGCGCAGGGTCGCGGCACCTGTTGACGCAAGCAGGCCGGCTCGCGGAATCAGAAGCGGTGCAGCATGCCGATGCGCACCAGCGTCTGGTTTTCACTGCTCGACCGGCCCAGGCCTTCCACGTTGGTGCCCAGCAGGGTGGACGCCGCCTTGTTCGCATGCTGCAATGCCGCCTGCACGTAGACTGACGTCGCCTTGCTCAGGTCGTAGTCGAGCATCACCGCGCCTTGATGCCAATTGGCGGCGTTGAAGCTCGCCGCATACAGGCCCGCATGCGTGAACGTATAGGACGCGGAAAACGAGATGTCCGGGCGGAAGAAATACTGGGTATTCAACTCGAAGTTGTTGAACTTCCACGCGTCCTGGTTCGTCAGCGTCACGCCGTTCGTGTTGTTGCCGATCGTGCCGCCCGGTAGCGCATAGACATCCACATGCGAATACGCGAAAGCGACGTTGTTCAACCCGGAGTAGTTCCAGCGCACGGCGGCATCGATCGTCTGTTGCGACGCGCCGACGAAGCCGAAGGCGTAAGTGGGCGAAACGGCGCCGCTCGTGTTGGTGCTCGAACTGGGTCTGTCGACACGCGTATACGCCGCGGAGGCCGACACTTTTCCAAACTTGTAGCTGCCGGCGAGGCTGTACTCGCGATTGTCGGCGAAGCCCGTGGCGTTGCTGAACGCGTAGGTCGCTTCGCCCTGCAAGCCATGGTACGACGGCGACAGGTATTTGACGACATTGCTCGACCGGTAATCCAGATCGGCATTGTCGTTATCGAGTGGATGTGCCGAAAGATCGCCGATCGTGCTGCCGGCGGCGGTATAGCCGGCCCAGATGTCGTACGCAGCGTTCGGCTGACGGCCGAGGGTCACCGTTCCATACCGAGCGCTGGATAGCCCGGCGTAGGCCTGGCGGCCGAATTCCGCGCCGCCTTGCCCGGCCTTTCCGGAGTTGAGATTGAGGCCGCCCTCGAGACGGAAGACCGCGCTCAGTCCGCCTCCCAGGTCTTCGGTACCGCGCATGCCCCAGCGGCTTCCGATGACTTCGCCGTTGACCATGCCGACATAGGTCTTGCCCCCGGAATTGGAAATATAGTTCAAGCCGTCGTCTATCGCACCGTAAAGCGTGACGCTGCTCTGCGCGTAAGCGCCGGCGTTGCAGAACAACAGCGCCATCACGCCGGGTATCAGTCTTTTTTTCATGTGGTCGGTTGGGTTCGCTTCGGTGGCTAATGCCGCTTGCGTGGCGAGAAATTAAAATGATCGGACTGCGATACAGAATAGCGTGCTGAAATCGGTATCGAAAATACGCCAAAATGCATGTCCCATAGCCTCGCTGCATGACCGGACGAGGAGTCATTCTTAAAATAAGCAGTACTTTATATATGGAGTGGGTTGCCGTCTCGGCGGCATGGAAAACGTCGGCGTTCGGACCCGGAATCAGAGGTTATCGCATGCGGAACAGGGGAAGGGCGCTGCGCAGAGGCCATCGAGCCAGCCGCGCGGGCGCGGCGGGAAGTGCAATGGCTGGCGGTACGATCGAGTGCGTGAGGCGATGGCGGGACGCCGTCGAGATGGCGCTAGTCTGCGGAATTCACCACGACTCTGGGGACCGCATGTTCCTGCAACTGCCATTTGGCGAGGATGGTCCGGTAACCGCCATCCGCCATCAGTTTCGCGAGCGCCTTGATCACCGCGTCGCGCAGCGCGGTATTGGATTTTTCCACCGCGATGCCGGTATATTGAGACAGAAATGGCTGCCCGATCGCGAAATAGGCGTCGCCGTCGATACTGTTTTGATACGGCAGCGTTTCGCCGCCTTGCACCGCGGCATCGAGTCGTCCCTGTCGCAATTGCAGCCGGGCGTCGCTCGAACCATCCGTGCCCACGGCGATTACCGGAGGCAAACCTGCCTTTTCGCAATGCGCCGCGCTCCAGTTCCTGATGTCGTCCACGAACGACGTCCGGCGGCTGGCTCCCACTTTCTTGCCGCAGAGCGCGGCTTCCGCCGGGAACGCCGCCCGGTTCGCCTTCAACGCGTAGAACTGGGGTCCGGTCTTGATATAGTCGATGAAGTCCACCGACTCCCGGCGCGCCGGCAGGTCCGTCATCCCCGACAGGATCAGGTCGGCCCGCCCGGTCTTCAACGCGCTCATCATCTGATCGAAGCTGGTTTCCTGCCAGTCGAGCGTCATCCCCATCTGCTTTGCCAACGCAACGCCCAGATCCACATCGAATCCCTTGAGCTGGTCCGTCGCGGGATCCTTGAATTCAAAAGGCGGATAATTCGGCACCATGGCGACATTGACGATGTTTTTGCCGTTGTCCTCAGCCAGCGCCGGGATTGCGTGCAGCGCCAGCAAAGCCGTCGATGCGAGAAAGGTCCGAGCGAAGCGCTTGACGTTCATGATGGTTCCAAAGGGAAGTGACATGCGGGTGCCTGCTGGAAAAGAGGCCGCGTCATTCAACAACGATAGGACGAACCGTTTGCCTCGATGAGTCTCAAAACTGCGGCCCAGGAAAGCGTCATCGCCGCCATTTCGCCTGGGGACTCGAATTGGCGGGCGGTCCGTTCGCAGACGGCTTCGCTCGGTACGCGCAGCGCGCTCTGGCCGGCCAGAGCGCCGATCTGGATCTTGCTGGCATTTTCGAAATAAAAGGCGAGGCTGAACGCCTCGGCCGCCGTCGATGCGCCCACCAGCACGCCATGATTACGGAGAATCAGCGTCTTGTACTGCCCCAGATCGGCGACCAGGCGCGACCGTTCGTCTTCATCGAGCGCAATGCCTTCGTAATCGTGGTATCCCACGCGCCCGAAAAATCGCAGCGCGTGCTGGCTGATCGGCAAGAGACCGGCCTCTTGCGCGGAGACGGCGCACGAGGCCGCGGTATGGGTATGGATGACCCAGTGCATGTCGGCGCGTGCGGCGTGCACGGCGGAATGGATCACGAAGCCCGCGACGTTCACGATATGCGTGCCCGGGTCGGGCAGGGCTTCGACCACCGTGCCGCTGGCATCAATCTTCACGAGGTCGGATGCGCGCATTTCGCTGAACAACACCCCATACCGGTTGATCAGGAAATGGCCGGCAGCGCCGGGTAGGCGCGCGGTGATATGTGTTTCGATCAGATCGGTCATCCCGAAATGCGCGATCACACGGTACAGGGCGGCAAGCTCACAGCGCACGGCCCATTCTTCCGGGGTATATCCATATTGGTCGACGCCTGTCATGGCAATGCCTCGCTATCGTTCAAGGTCACCTTGTTCGCAGCGCTGGTCTGCAGATGCCATTTTTCGATCAGACGGGTATAGCTCCCATCCTGCATCAGGTCACGCAGCGCGACGCCCAGGGCGTTGCGCAACGCAGTGTCGGACTTACGGCAGGCAATGCCCTGCGGTTTCGCTGCGAAAGGCGTGCCCAACGGTTGATAAATGGTTGGCTCCTGCTGCATCGTGTAAGCCACCGTTTCGCTACCTTGCACCATCGCCTCCACGCGGCCCTGCTTGAGTCCGGAACGGGCCGCCGCGGTGTCCTCGGTACCCACGACGATGATTGCCGGCTTGCCCGTCTTCACGCACAGGGTGTCGCTCAAGGCGGCGATGGCCAGGGGAAAGGCCGTGCTGCGGCTCATGCCTACTTGTTTGCCGCACAAGCTCGAGATGTCCGGAAACGATCGTGCCTGTGACGTCTGCACCAGCACCTGCGCGCCGGAATGGAGATAATCGACGAAATCCACGGTGGTGCGACGTTCCGGGCGATCGTTCAGGCCGCTGATGATGAAATCAGCGCGTTGCGTCGCCAGCGACGGCAACAACTGGGCGAACGACGATTCCTGCCATTCGATCTTCGCGCCCAGTTTCGCCGCCAGCGCGTTGCCGAGATCGATATCGAAGCCGATCAGATCGTTGCTTGCCGGATCGTGATATTCCATTGGCGGATAGATCGCATTGGTTGCGACCCGGAAGGTCCTGCCTTGAAACTCGGTCGTGGTGGCGTGCGCGGCGGACCCGTACAGCGCCGCTGCGAACGCCAGCGCCGAGACCATCACGCGAGAGGAAAGGGGCATGTCGTGTCATTTCGAGAAAAGCGTGGGGACGCGGCGGTGTCCGGCGGGCCCGCCGTCATGAACGCAGGCGGGGCGGGAGCGCGCTATCTTGCCGTCTGGTCCGCGGCTTCGCAGGCCGTAAAGTGCGCCGCGACCTGCTCGCCGGTGGCGATCCAGACGTCGCCGTAGCGCTGCACGCCCTCCAGGAATTCACGCAGTATCTTGATGCGCATCGCGCGGCCGCTCACCTGGGGATGCAGAATCGTGGTGATCAGTCCGCCCCATTCGCGGGTGACCTCCATCTCGTCGTTCCAGATCGACAACACGTGCTCGCGGGGGAACATCGAGCGCGGGCTGAATCGGTGCGTCAAGCCGTACATCCAGTCGTCGAACGTCATCGTGGCGGGCAATTCGATCACGCCGTTCGACCCGTCCGCGAGGACCTGGCGGTAGGGGCGGACATCGTCACGCCAGGAACTCGAATACACGAAACCACGCTCTTTCAGCAGCACCCGCAATTCTTCACAACTTTCGCCGGACGGTGCCCGATATCCTTTGGGAACCACCCCCAGACGGGTCTTCAGCGTCTCCAACCCACGGTCCAGTTCGTCGACGATATGCGAAGCGCCCGGGTCGGGCATCAGATGATCGAAGCCATGGTGGGCTATTTCGTGTCCGTCCCGCAAGATGGATTCGGCCATCGCTGTATGCGCCTCCACCGCCCAGCCGGTGATGAAGAAGGTCGCTTTCACCTCGAGATCGCGAAACAACTCCAGCATCTTGGGTACGCCGACCCGTGCCTCGTAGCCGCCGTACGACGCCGTCACGAGCCGTTCGTAGTTCGATGGATCCTTGGCGGTCCAGGCACTTTCCGCATCCACGTCGACCGCCAGGAACAATGCACTTTGCGAGCGTCCCTGCTTTGTGTCGGGCCAAGGATAGACAGGGGAAAGCGGTGCCTTGTTGGCGGGACTGAGGGGGACGCGATTCATGGCAAATATCCGTTGGTCGTTGATGGGCAGACGCCGTCATTCGCAAAAGATAGCAATCTTCGCCAGATAAATGAAATACGCCAAAATAGGTCTTCCATAGCGTGCATGAATGGATGCCGGCCGGCGCAAATCTGCCAGGGAGAACCGGCGAGACAGTGGGCGGGAAGGGGCGCGCCGACTGAAATCAAAGGGCGGGATGGGGCGCGCGCTTCCATGCCATGACCGCGTCGCTCGTTGCTGTATTCCACTCCACGTTTACCCGTGCACGCGTCTTGTGAGACAAGCCTTCCGCTCGTGCAGGCGCCTCCCGCGGTTGACGCATCAAGAGTACGAACCTATGATTGTTCCATTGGATGAATTCGTGTTCTTTCTGATAGAACTATGGAGGCCGGGATGGTTCGTTCACGCGGTGAGGTTGTCCAACCGATCGGCATCGACCCGAGCGGCGTCGACGTGCTCGACCGCGCGGTGGCGATACTGCTTGCGTTCCGCACCGGCGATCCGCCGCTGACGTTGACGGAGATCGCCAACCGCACCGGCTTGTACAAAAGCACCGTACTGCGTTTGACGGCCTCGCTGGGTCATCATCATCTGCTGACCAGACTGGGCGACGGCCGCTATCAGTTAGGCATGCTGAGCTACAGCGTCGGGAAACGTTACGAAGCCAATCTCAATATTGGAGACATCCTGCTGCCGCTGATGCGCGACCTGAATGAAAAGCGGGGGGAAACCGTGGCGTTCCACGTCCGCTCGGGAAGCGTGCGGGTCTGCCTTTTTCGCATAGATTCACGCTTCTCGGTGCGTGCCGAGATCAAGCCGGGAGATATCCAGCAACTCGAACGGGGCGCGGGTGGCCGGGTGCTGCTCGCATTCGGCGCGATGGCGGGTGAGCCGTACGAGGCGATTCGAAACGACTATTGCTATCTTTCGATGGGCGAGAGGGATGCGGAGACGGCGGGCATTTCGGCTCCCGTTTTCGGTCCGATGCAGGAACTCATCGGCGCGGTGGGCATCGTCATGCCCGTTACGCGAATGACGCCAGACCAAGTCGACCCCTTCACGGTGTCGGTACTCGACACCGCGGCGCGGGCGACGGTCCAGCTTGGTGGAGACAACGCCGGCATTCTGTCTTCGTTGGCACGCAGACGATAGGAAAACGATCACGCAATCCGGCTTGCAGCGTCGACCGGTTGGATGATTCGAAGAAAAGCGTCCCTGCCGCGATTCCATTCGCCTGGGGGACGCATACAAAATGGAGACGACGATGGCATCGTGGTACAGGGAACTCGAGACACCCGAAAAGCGCACCTTCTGGGCATGTTTCAGTGGTTGGGGGCTGGACGCGATGGATACGCAAATGTACGCGTTGGCGATTCCGACGCTGATCGCGATCTGGGGCATGACCCGGGGTCAGGCGGGAATCCTGGGCACGACGGTGCTGATCATGGCGTCCCTGGGCGGGTGGGCCGCCGGCATATTGTCGGACCGTTTCGGGCGGGTACGCATCCTTCAGATCACGATCGTCTGGTTTTCGTTCTTCACGTTCATCTCCGCCTTCACCGACTCCTTCTGGCAGTTGCTGATCACGCGCAGCCTGCAGGGCATCGGCTTTGGCGGGGAGTGGGCGGTGGGCGCAGTGCTGATCAGCGAAACGATCCATCCGCGCGTTCGGGGGCGCGTCGTCGGCGCGCTGCAGGCGGGATGGGCGATGGGATATGCGCTTGCGGTCCTGATGTCGACGCTTCTTTTCAGCCATCTTCCTGCCGCAACCGCCTGGCGCGTCATGTTCGCCGTGGGCGCCATTCCCGCCTTGCTGGTCATCTGGATCCGCCGCAATGTCGACGAGGCCCCGCTGTATCGGCAGGAGCGGGCCCGCGTTGCTGCGAGTGGCGACCGGCCGCGCATCGGCGAGGTCTTCGCGCGCCCGATCCGCGCCACGACGTTCAAGGCCATCCTGCTGACCTTCGGAATCTACGGCGGCAACTATGTCATGATCACCTGGCTGCCGGCGTATCTCAAATTGGTCCTGAACCTGTCGATCACCAGCATCGGCGGCTATCTGGCGATCAATATCCTCGGATCGTTCGCCGGCGCGTTCCTGAACGGGTGG
>JBPBQT010000376.1:0-7531 GCA_050955065.1 Janthinobacterium lividum
ATGCAGTTGTTTGACCGCTTCCCTCATAGCGTCGAACAGGTCGCCGTCATACAGATGGTCGATCAGGTGGGCAATGACTTCGCTGTCGGTCTGACTGGCAAACACGTAGCCGCGCTGCTCGAGCGTCGCGCGTAACGATTCATGGTTTTCAATGATGCCATTGTGCGACAGCGCGAAGCGCGGCGTTCGTGCATCCGGCGAGAAGTGGGGATGGGCATTTTCGGTAACGGGCTTGCCGTGCGTCGCCCAACGGGTGTGGGCGATGCCGGTATAGGCCGACAACTCACGCCGGATGAGTGCTTCCTGCAATTTCGCGACGCGCTCGACGGAGCGGACGCGCACCAGTTTCCGGTCGTGATGGAGCGCGACGCCGCACGAGTCGTAGCCGCGATACTCCAGGCGCTTGAGGCCATCGATCAGGATGGGCAGGATATCGCGTTGCGCGACCGCACCGACAATGCCACACATGATGTTTCTCCATAAAGGGTGTTCATGTGAATCCGTCGGTCAATGGTAAAAGGATGATGGCGAAATGAAATTTCATAATCATCTTGTTTTTGGAATTTGACACCTTCTTTTATTCCGGGTGAAATTTACTTTCATACGGATGACGATTGACGAGGAAAAGCAGATGCCTGGAATCCAACTGGACGAACTCGATCTGCGCATCCTCGGCATCTTGCAGAACGATGCGTCGCTGTCGAATGTGGCACTGGCGGCGCGCGTGCATACCTCGCCTCCCACCTGTTTGCGCAGGGTTCGCAGTCTTGTCGAGGCGGGCGTCATTCGGCGGCAGATCGTCGTCCTTGACGCGGCGCAGATGAACTGGAAGCTGACCGCGATTGTCGAGGTGAGTCTCGACCGGCAAAGCTCCGAGGACCTGGACGCGTTTGAATCGTATATTGGTGCGGAACCCGCGGTGACGCAGTGCTACCGCGTGACGCCCGGTCCTGATTTCATGCTGGTCGTCGAGATGACGGACATGAATGAATATGACGAACTGGCGCGCCGACTGTTCAGGAATTCCGCCAACATCCGCAACGTGCGGACGTTTTTTTCCACGCGCCGCTCCAAATTCGAGGCGAACGCCCGCGTCCCCACGATTGCGATCAAAGGCCAGTAGCAATGTTTCGCAATGAATGAGTCGTCGGCTATTCCTGCGTAATATGATGCGCTAACACCCGCCTACCATCCCTCCACGCCGGAATCATTGCAGAATGAAAGCCGTTCCTTTATATCTTTCATGTATTTCAGGATTGCTTTTTATATTGCCGATTTTGTTGGCGGCTGGCTGGCCGGTTTCGAGAGTGCAATACAGATATCTGGGAGCGGCCTGCGCCGTATTCTGCACCAGTACTTTCTTTCTCATTTTGCCGTTTGCCCTTCCGGTTCTGAAAGTCGGGCACGCCAACTGGACCGGGAAGATACTCAGCATCGTCGCCGTGTACACGATCATCCTGCTTCGTCCCCGCAGTGATCCAGCACGGAAATTCATGACGTTCACGCAAAGAAAGGGGAGCCTTCGGCGCAGCCTGGCGATTGTCCTGTTGCTGGTGCTGTTTTCCGTTCTCGTCACGGTATTGGGGAGCGATGATGGACGGCTGCCGATCAATCCGGAAAAGCTTGCATTCGAGGCCACGTTGCCCGGAATCGATGAAGAGGCGGTTTTCCGAGCGGCGTTCCTGGGGTATTCACTTGCAGCGGTATCCAGGCGGAAGACGGGAAATTTCGAGGGTCTGGTGGGTCCGGTATTTGCCAATATGGTGCTTTTCGGTCTCATACACGCGCTGCATGTCGATGCCGCATTTCATATGCACTTCGATATCGCCACTTTCGCCATCACTGGGAGCGTCGGTGCGGGTCTGGCAATATTGACGCTGAACAGCGGCTCGATTTTTTTGCCCGTGATCGCGCATAATCTGGCGAATTGCGTGGGAATGCTCGTATAGAGCGCCTTTGCGACCCGGGGGTCCGGCGTTGAAAAAGTGAAATTACACGCAGTCTGTCGTGCGCATTCACGTTTTCCGCGGTGCAACAAACGTCGGTTTGGTGTAAGCAAGACGAAACCCCGCCCGCTCCGCGTTTCGCGCACTGACGTTGCGCGGCCGGACGGTAAGCGTTGCCAGCACGCATCCCAGATCGCGCGCCATCTTCAACCTCGCTTGCAACAAAACGGCCTGAGCGCCACGTTTCCGGAATGCGGGCAGGGTCCCCGCAATATATAGATGGGCAGTTTTGCCGATGGCCGTATCGAAAATCGCCATTGCGGCGCTACCGGCCGGCTCGCCGTCAATGTCGAGAATGCTCAGGATGGTGTCCGACCGGTGCCGCGCGATACGAGCGAGGACTTCCGCCAACGCGATCGAACGACCCGTGTCGACATGCGAAAACGCTGCAACCGACAATTGTTGCCATTGCGTTCTGGTTTCCTCCCGATCGACGATGCGCAATGCGAATCCATTCGGGGTTGCCGGCATCGCAGGCAGATCGGACAAGTTCAACGCGTAGCTACTGGAGAACGCATTGACGGTGAAGCCACGATGCGCCAGTACCGCGAGGCAATGCACTTCTGCATGCGGACATAGGTCGAATTCAGCCTGAAGTCCGGCCGCCTCGTACTTCTGCTCCAGGTCAGCGATCTGGTCGCCGTCGAAGGGAATCAGCATTCCGGCACCCGCGACATGATTCAACTTACGTCCGTGGCGCGGTTCTGTAAACATCGCGATTCCGCCTGCGACTTTCACCGATTCGGCCCTTTGGTCCGGGTAGAGGTGACCATGAGCGATGACCTGTCTTTTCAGATGACATGCATCCATTTCCTCCATGATGCGCGCCGTGTCGAATGCCGTTATTTGCATGAGTCTACCGATGGAACTGGATTTTCGCGCATCCGCATGGCCGTTGCACCATTATCATTATGACCGTTTCAATAGCGACGCTGAGGAGGAAAAGGGCTCGTGGTCGCTGTCTTTTCTGACCAGTCCGCTCGGGGAAATCGATCGCATCAATGTGTGGCTGGACGGTATGTGACGAAGCTGCGGCACGGGAATGCGATCGCCGAATTCGTTCTGGACCGCGTCGAGGAAGTCGATGGCGTGGACCGGGTGGGGAACGAAAGAAGTCTGTCAGGTGAAAACGGCGCTCGCGTGTGATCACGTCGCTTGTAAGACCCGCCGGTCGCGTTCGAGCAGCCCGTACAGTTCGCTGTCCGACACCTCGTCGCCCACGCTCCAGCGCTCGCGCAGCAGTCCTTCTCGAACGAAGCCGAGTCGCTTCAGAAGGCGTGCCGATGCAAGATTGCGTGGATCGATGTCCGCCTCGATTCTGTGCAGATTCAGGGCGGTGAGCGCGTGGTCGATCAGCGCGGACGTGGCTTCACGCATGTAGCCGTGGCCCCAGTGCTGCCGTTGCAGACAGAAGCCGATTTCCGCGCGACGGTTGGGGACATCCGCACGCGAGAGTGCGCAATCCCCGACCACGTCGCCGGTGGTCCGTAAGCAGAGGACGCAGATGAGTTCCTCGCCAGCGGCGGACCGCTTCGATGCGCGCGCGATGCGCTCCTTCGCCTGATCCAGGCAGTGCATCGGCAGAAACGAGAAATAGCGCATCGCTTCGGCATCCGACCAGACGGCGAACAGCGCGCTCGCGTCCTCGTCTCGAATCGGCCGGAGAACGAGGCGCGGGGTCGTCAGCGTGATGGGCGCGAAAAACGGCATGGTGGCGTTGCGCAGGAAGAAGCCTCATTAAAACATACAGGCATGCTACGGGCTAGTGCGCCGCCAGCTCGTGCAGCGCGAGGTGCTGCAACAGCATGAGCGTTTTGCCATCCACGACGTCCCTCCGGTCAACCGCGCTCAGCGCGTCGCACCCCCCGCACCCCCCCCCGCACCCCCCCCGCATCTCCGCGCCCCGCATCCTCAACGCACCTTCGCCGGATGCTCCTTGCCGCGCAGCACCGAATGATAGCGTCCGTACGCGAAATACATCACCAGCCCCAGCACCAGCCAGATCACCAGCCGCGCCCAGGTCGCGAGCGGCAGGCCGAACATCAGCAGCAGGCAGAACAGGATGCCGAGGATCGGCACCACCGGTACGGCCGGCACCCGGAACGGCCGTGGCCGGTTGCGCTCGCTGCGGCGCAGGTAGATGACGGCTGCGCACACCAGCGTGAATGCGAACAGCGTCCCGATGCTGACCATCTCGCCGAGGATACCGATCGGCACCAGGGCCGCGACGATCGCCACCACCACGCCGATCATCGCCTGGCTCAGATACGGCGTCTTCGTGCGCGGATGGATGCGCGCGAAAACCGCCGGCAGCAGTCCGTCGTGCGCCATCGTATAGAAGATGCGGCTCTGTCCGTAGAGCAGCACCAGGATCACCGTGGTCAGTCCGGTCAGCGCGCCGAGCTTGATCAGGATCGAGAACCACGGCAGGCCGATGACGTCCACGCCCCGCGCGATCGGGTCGGCGACGTTCAACTGCGCATACGGCACCAGACCGGTGAGCACCGCGGCCACCGCGACGTACAGGATGGTGCAGATCACCAGCGAACCCAGGATGCCGATCGGCATGTCGCGCTGCGGGCGTTTCGCTTCCTGCGCGGCGGTGGAGACCGCGTCGAAGCCGATGAAGGCGAAAAACACGACCGACGAGCCGCGCAGGATGCCGCTCCAGCCGAAATGACCGAAGGTGCCGTCATTGGGCGGGATGAACGGCGTCCAGTTGACGCGGTGTACCGAAAAAGCCCCCAGCGCGATGAAGGCCGCCACGACCACGAGCTTGACGACGACCATCACGTTGTTCAACTTCGCGGATTCGCTGGTGCCCCGCATCAGCAGGCCGGTCAGCACCAGGACCACCGCGGCGGCGGGCAGGTTGAGGAGCGCGGTGGCGTGCGTGGTGCCATCGGCCAGCAGGACGTCGGTTCCGGGCGCCGCGGTGAAGGTGGGAGGCAATGTGACGCCGAGGTTCTTCAGCACGCTGACGACGTAGCCGGACCAGCCGACCGCGACCGTTGCGCCGCCCACCGCATATTCGAGGATCAGATCCCAGCCGATCATCCAGGCGAACAGTTCGCCGAGCGTCGCATACGTGTAGGTGTAGCTGCTGCCGCTCACGGGAATCAGCGCGGCCAGTTCGGCGTAACAGAGACCGACGAACGCGCAGGCCACGCCGCCGAGAATGAAGGACAGCATGATGGCGGGCCCGGCGTAGCGCGCCGCCGCGGTGCCGGTCAGTACGAAGATGCCGGCGCCGACGATCGCCCCGATACCCATTGCCGTGATGCTGAATGCGCCGAGGGTCTTCTTCATCGCATGATCGCCGGTCTGCGCGTCGTGCGCTCCGTCGATGATGTCCGCGACGCTCTTGCGCGCGCTGATTCCGGAATGCTCTGTCAAGGCGTTCTCCTGGAAATCGACGACGCTACCGGGCGGCGGTGTCGGGCAAGCGTTGCCAGCATCGATCGATGCAGCATACGCCGGCCGAAATCTCGCGGGCGATAAATCGCCATCGCAGACCTATCAGGTTTACCCGTCCGCATTGCTGCCGCTGTCCGCCGCGGTGCACCAGTGTCGTGCGCGACGCGGGAAGGATGGGGCAGAGATGCACCAACGCCGATCGGGAGGCGCGGCGGTGGCGCGTGCGGTTGGCGTCGATCAGGGGCGTATTTCAAGATATTGCCCGTCCACGCTGGTGTTCGCCCGGTTCGCATGGATCTTGCAAAGCTTTTCGCATGTCCTGTTCCCCGGTCTTCTGCCGGATATCCGCGACGCTTGCCTGGTCCTTCCCGGTCGGGGCCCGTGCGGTGTTTGCGCGTTGCACGCCCGGTGCCGTGGTTCACTTTCTCTTGAAGGGCAGAAGACATGCGTATCTCGGACATCGTCGCGCTGGACGCGATCACGCTGGCGCGCGCCATACGGGCCGGCGAACTTTCCCCGGTCGAGGTCACGCTGGCGTCGATCGCGCAAATGGAAGCGCTCGAACCGGCGCTGCACGCGTTTTGTACCCCCACGCCCGAGCTCGCGCTCGCGCAGGCACGGGCGCTGGAGAAAACGCTGGCGAGCGGCGCGGCGGTCGGACCGCTGGCGGGCGTGCCGCTGGCCGTCAAGGACCTGATCTGCACCGCGGGTATTCGAACGGCGTCCGGGTCCTTCGCCTACGAACACTTCGTGCCGGAAGAAGACGACATCGTCGTCGAGCGGCTCAAGGCGGCCGGCGCGATCATCCTCGGCAAGACGAACGTTCCCGAGTTCGGGTACAGCGGCGTGGGCCACAATCCGGTTTTCGAGACGACGCGCAATCCCTGGAACACCGATCTCACGCCGGGCGGATCGAGCGCGGGCTCGGGCGCCGCGCTCATATCGCGGATGTGTCCGATCGCGCTGGGCAGCGACGGCGGCGGCTCGGTGCGGATTCCCGCCGCCCATTGCGGCGTCTTCGGCATGAAGGCGTCGATGGGTCGCGTGCCGCTGTATCCGGGGTGCCGCGACGAACGTTTCCCGGGCGTCTCCAGCTGGGAGTCGCTCGAGCATATCGGCCCGATGACCCGCACGGTCGCCGACGCGGCCCTGATGCTGTCGGTCATGGCGGGACCGGATCCGCGCGATCGCCACTCGCTGCCGGCCGGCGACGTCGACTGGCGCGCGTCGACGCAGGACGGCATCCGGGGACTGCGCGTGGCGTACAGCGCGGACTGGGGCTACGCGGCGGTCGACCCCGAGGTACGGGAGATCGTCGGCGACGCGGTGCGGGTCTTCGAACGGGATCTGGGCTGCGTCGTCGAGGAGGCGCATCCCGGCTTCCCGGATGCCAAGGACGCGTTCTGGGCGCTCGTCGCGATGGAAAGCGACCTGCGCGGCATGCGCGCGATGCTCGACGAATATGGCGAACGGATCTCGCCCCACCTGGCCGCCATGCTGCGGCGTCCCTGGACGGCGGAGGATTTCACCAATGCGAACATGCGGCGCAAGGAGGTCGTCAACACGATGTGGCGCTTCATGCAGCGCTACGATCTCCTGCTCACGCCCACGCTCGCCGTGCCGCCGTTCCCGGTCCACATGCAGGGCCCTGAGAAGATCGATGGGCGCATGGTGACGCCGAGCGAATGGCTGGCCTTCACCTTTCCCCTCAACATGACCGGGCAGCCCGCCGCGTCGATTCCCGCCGGCTTTACCCGCAGTGGCTTGCCGGTGGGCCTGCAGATCGTCGGGCGGCATCTGGCCGATGCCACGGTGCTGCGGGCCAGTGCCGCTTTCGAGCAGGCGCGGCCCTGGTCGCATCGCGCGCCGCCGATGCTCGACGCGCTCGTCGACTGAAAACGCGCCGCCCGGTTGCGAGGGCACCGGGACTTTCCGGCGCCTCGCTTCGTTTAGTTTCGTTTCCCTGCATGCCTTTCCTCCTGGAATTCCAACGATGACAAGTACTCCAACCGACAAGAACGGCATGCCGCCGCATCATGGGCTCGACGCGGAATTCGAGCACGAGCCGGTGCCGCCGTCGCACCGCCATTCCACCCGCTCGGTCGCCG
>JBPBQT010000377.1:0-6566 GCA_050955065.1 Janthinobacterium lividum
CGCGCCATCTGGTTCGGGCGATAGGCCAGCGCGGCGATCGCCGCTTCGATGCGGTTTTTCAGGGCCGGGGACAGCGCGTGCGTCTCGCCGTTCAGGTAGCGCGACACGCTGGTCTTGCCGACGCCGGCCGCGCGCGCCACGTCGTTGATCGTGGGCGCGCTGGCGTGCGCGTCGGCGCCGGCGCCGCGGCCCGTGGCCACGCCCGTGCCTGCGTTCAGGTTCGCGTCCATGGCCGTCACCCCGCGCGTGTCGTCTGTCGGCGGTGCGCCAGCACCGCGGGATTCGCGACGTTCTGCGGCCGCTCGCCGGTGAGCGCCGCGAGCAGGTTGTCGGCGGCGTTGCGGGCCATCGCATGCCGGGTGTCGAGGGTCGCCGAGCCGATATGCGGCAAGGCCACGACATTGGGCAGGTGCGCGAGCGGCGCGTCGCCCGGCAGCGGTTCGGTCTCGAAGACGTCGAGCCCCGCGCCGCGGATGCGGCCCTGGCGCAGCGCCGCGAGCAGCGCCGTCTCGTCGACCAGCGCGCCGCGTCCGGCGTTGATCAGGATCGCTTCCGGCTTCATGCGCGCCAGCTCGGTCGCGCCGATCATGTGCCGGGTCGCCGGGGTCAGCGGCGCCTGCAGGCAGACGAAATCCGCCTGCGCGAGCAGCGCGTCGAGTTCGACGCGGACCGCGCCGAGCGCCGCTTCCGCCTGCGGTACCGGGCGCGGGCTGGTATAGAGCACCTTCATGCCGAAACCCAGCGCGCCACGACGCGCCACCGCCTGACCGATCCGGCCGAAGCCGACGATGCCGAGCGTCTTGTGGTGGACGTCGACGCCGTACTGCGCGGGACCGATGCTGTGCGTCCAGCGCCCTTGCCGGATCAGATCCGCCATTTCCACCACACGCCGCGCGCTCGCCAGCACCAGCGCGAAGACCGCATCCGCGGTGGTCTCGGTGAGCACGTCGGGCGTGTGGGCGAGGACGATGCCGCGTCGCGTCAGATCGTCGAGGTCGAATTGGTCGACGCCGACGGAGACCGTGGACAATACGGCGAGCCGGGTCGCGCGTGCGAGCAGATCGGCATCGATCGTCACGCTGGAGCCGATCGCGCCGTCGGCGTCGGCCAGCGCGTCGGCCAGCGCCGCGCGGGCCGCCTGCGCGGCGGATGCGTCGTTCGAATGCAGCGCCGTGACGTCCACCGGTACCAGTTCGGCATGTTCGGCGAGCCGGGCTTCGACATCGGCGGGCAGGTTTTTATAGACGACGATGCGCAGAGGTTTCATGAGTGGCTTCGTTGCGGTTTCGACAGCGTGTTGGAAAGGATCGGCGTGGCGCGGGGCGAAGGATGCCGGTCAATGCACGGCGGGCAACGGACGCCCGCGCGGCGCATCGGACCGCGGGGGCGCCGCGGGCCGGCGGATCGTCCAGGTCAGCAGCACGGCGATGAACAGCGCGCCCGCCATGAACGCGTACGACGCCGCCGGCGTTCCCGTCGCGCTGTTCAGATACCCGACCACGAAGGAGCCGACGAAGGAGCCGAGCGCGCCCATGCCGTTGATCAGGGCCATCGCGCCGCCGGCGACGTTCTTCGGCAGCAGTTCGGGCACGATCGCGAAGAACGGGCCGTACGGCGCGTACATCGCGCCGCCGGCGATCACCAGCAGCGCGTACGACAGCCAGAAATGCCGCGCGCCCAGCAGATACGAGCCGCCGAAGGCCAGCGCGCCGACCAGCAGGAAGGGCCAGACGAAACGCAGTCGCGACTGCGTGCGGTCCGAGCCCCACGATGCGGCGAGCATCGCCAGGGTTGCCGCCAGATAGGGCAGCGCGGTCAGCCAGCCGGTGGCGACCATGCCCATCGCCGAGGCGTTCCTGAGGATCGAGGGCAGCCACAGCACGAAGCCGTAGACGCCGATGCTCCAGCAGAAATACTGCAGCGCGAGCTTGATGACGGTTGCCGAACGCAGGGCCTGCGCATAGCCCGGTACCGGCGGGATGGCCTCCTGCTCGCGGGCCAGCGTGGTTTCGATCGCGGTCTTGGCGGCGTCGTCGAGCCAGTCGACCTGGCGCGGACGGTCGCGCGCCAGATACCACCAGCCTGCGGCCCAGATGACGGCCGGGAAGCCCTCGACGACGAACATGTGGCGCCAGCCCAGGCTTTCCACCAGATAGCCGGAGAGCACCGACATCCACAATATCGTGACCGGGTTGCCCAGGATCAGGAAGGTGTTCGCGCGCGAGCGTTCCCGGCGGGTGAACCAGTTGCTGATGAAAACCAGCATCGCCGGCATCACCGCCGCCTCGACGACGCCGAGCAGGAACCGGATCGCGAGCAGCACCCGGACGTCGCTCACCATGCCGGTCGCGGAGGCCAGCAGCCCCCACGCGATCAGGCTGGCGAACACGAGCTTGCGCACGCTGCGTCGTTCCGCGTAGATGGCGCCCGGCACCTGGAAGAAGAAATAGCCGAGGAAGAACAGGGCGCCGAGCAGCGACGACATGTGCGACGAGATGCCGAGATCGCGGTTGATGCCGGCCGCCGCGGCAAAACCGTAGTTCGCGCGGTCGAGATAGGCGAGACTGTAGGTGATGAAGACGATCGGCATGATGATCCACCAGCGCTTTCTGGCGAGCGGTAGCGGGCCGACGGGGCTGGCGGCGGCGCCGGCGCCAACCGGATCGTCGGCGCCGGCGGGCTTCGGCAAGGCGGCCGGCGTGGACGACGACGCGGACGCGCCCGCGCGGCGCGGCGATTCAGCGGCCGACATGCGGGCCTCCGTCGACGACGCGTGCGGCCTGATCGCGCGCCGCGCGATGTTCGAGTTGCGCGAGCGCCGCCCGGCTGGGCAGCCCTTCGCTGTCGCCGATCACCTGCACGGCAAGGGCGCCGATCAGCGCGCCGCGCGCGCTGGCCGCCGCGAGCGACAGACCTTCGTGCAGGGCACTGATGACCCCCACCGCGAAGCCGTCGCCCGCGCCGACCGTGTCGACCACCGCGGCGACGGGCACGGCGTCGACATGGCCGCAGGCGCCGTCCGCGCTCGCGTGATAGGCTCCGGCCGCGCCGAGCTTGACCACGACGCCACGCGCGCCGCGCGCGAGATAAAACGCCGCGATCCCTTCCGGCGTGGTTTCACCGGTCAGGATCCGGCCTTCGGCCAGTCCCGGCAATACCCAGGTCGCAAGCGCGGCGAGTTCGTTCAGGGTGCGCACCATGACCTCGGTCGAGGACCAGAGGGTGGGCCGCAGGTTGGGATCGAACGAGACCGTCCTGCCCGCCGCATTGAAATGCGTCGCCAGGCGTCGCGCCAGTTCCAGCGACGACGCCGAGATGGCCGGC
The DNA here is from genome assembly GCA_050955065.1 of Janthinobacterium lividum. Classification (GTDB taxonomy): domain Bacteria; phylum Pseudomonadota; class Gammaproteobacteria; order Burkholderiales; family Burkholderiaceae; genus Robbsia. The sequence goes on from JBPBQT010000377.1 coordinate 3,325, forward strand.
GCGACGCCGGTGAGGTGCAGATGCGTGGCCTCGTCGGCATAGGCCGGATCGAAGTCCGCGACCGACAGGTGACTGGCGGCGGAGCCGCGACGGAAATACTCGACGCTCGGATCGGCGCCCGCCTCGGCCCGCGATTTCAGCTGGAAACCGGTCGGCCAGCGTTCGTCGACGCGGACATGACGGGTATCGATGCCCTCGGCAGCCAGCGCGTCGACGATCATCCGCCCGAAGGCGTCGCGGCCGACACGGCTGACGTAGCCCACGCGAAAGCCCAGGCGCGCGAGCCCGGTCGCGACATTGAGATCCGCCCCGGCGATGCGTCGCGTGAAGTGCTCGACCTGAGCCAGGTCGCCCGGGGTGTCGGCGACGAACAAGGCCATCGCCTCGCCGTAGGTGAGAAAAGTGATCGGCGCCGCGGACGCAGCGGGCCGTCCGGCGGCGGGAGCGATGGGAGGGGCAGGCGTCGTCGGGAGCGTCATATCGGGTCCGATGGTTCCCGCAAGGCGCCGCGATATGCGGCGCAGAAACGATGGAACCGGTTCCGAAGGATTTTCCGAACTGTCCGGCCCGCCAGCTATAGGGGAATGCCCTAGGCCCGGGTACCTTGATGCGGGATCATCGCGGCCGATGCCGATGCCGATGCCGATGCCGATGCCGATACCGAGTGCTCGTGCCGCCTGCCGACCCGCGCGGTGAGGGCGGTCATCAGTTCATAGCCGACCGTGCCGCACGCCTGGGCCACGTCGTCGATCGCCACCTGCCGGCCCCACAATTCAACGGGCGCGGTGATGCCGGCATCGGGGCAGGGCGTCAGGTCCACCGTCAGCATGTCCATCGATACCCGGCCGACCACCCGGGTGCGCACGCCGTCGACGGCGATCGGCGTGCCGGTGGGCGCGACGCGCGGATAGCCGTCCGCGTAGCCGCAGGCGACCACGCCGATGCGCATCGGCCGGTCGGCGACGAACGTGCTGCCATAGCCCACGGTATCGCCGGCCTGCAGCTGCTGCGTGCCGATCAGTTCGCTGCGCAGGCTCATGGCCGGTCGCAGCAGCGCCGTGGTATCCGCCGACCTGCCGCTTGGCGAGGCGCCATACAGCATGACCCCCGGGCGGACCCAGTCGGAGCGGGCCGGCGCATGCCAGAGCGTGGCGGCCGAATTGGCCAGGCTGCGCGCGCCGTCGAGGCCGGCCGCGCCCCGTTCGAATTCGGCCAGTTGCCGGCGGATGCCGGCGGGACCGTCGGCATCGGCGAAATGGGTCATCAGCGTGATGGCGCCGATCGACGCGCACGCGCGCGCGCGCTGCCACGCCGCCCGATAGGCGTCGGGCCGAAAACCGACGCGGTTCATTCCGCTGTTCATCTTCAGGTAGATGGGAAGCGGCGCGGCGGGACGCAGCGCCTCGATCATCGCCAGCTGTTCATCGCTATGCACCACCTGCGTGAGGTCGTACTGCGTGACGACATCGAGATCGCGCGCGGCGAAGATGCCTTCGAGCAGCAGGATCGGCCCGCGCCAGCCACATTCGCGCACGCGGACTGCCTCGTCCAGATCGAGCAGCGCGAAACCGTCGGCTTGCTGCAGCGCCGGGTAGACGAGGTCGATACCGTGACCGTAGGCGTTGGCCTTGACGACCGCCCAGACCTTGCTGTCGGGTGAACTGCTGCGCGCGACCGACAGGTTGTGGGCGATTGCCCGGGTATCGACAAACGCATGGATGGGGCGGGGCACGAGCGACTCCTGAAGCGTCCCGGGCGCGCGGGGCGACGGGACACGATCCGTGGCGGCAGAAGGCGCCGTGCCTTCTGAACCGCGAGCAGCGATCGTATCGGCAAACAAACAAAAAAAGTTAATCTATTTGCCGCCCATACACGGAAAAAATGCTGTCACGGCGGGTTGGGGGATGTCGGCGCGCGCGCGCCGTTCACGGCACGTTTTCGAGATATCCCTGGCCCGGCTTCGGGATGCGCCACGAGAAGAACAGGCCGATCGCGGTGAGCGCGGTGACATACCAGTAGAAGCTCTGTTCATTGCCGCCGGACTTCAGCGCGAGTGCGACGTATTCGGCGGAACCGCCGAAGATCGCATTGGCCAGCGCATACGACAGGCCCACGCCGAGCGCGCGCACTTCGGGAGGGAAGACCTCGGCCTTGATCAGTCCGCTGATCGACGTATAGAGGCTGACGATCGCCAGCGCCACGACGACCAGACCGAACGCCGCCCAGGGGCTGCGGACGTCGCGCAGCGCGGTAAGCAACGGCACGGTGCCGAGCGTCGCGAGCACGCCGAATATCAGCATCGAATTGCGCCGGCCGATGCGGTCCGACAGCGCGCCGAACAGCGGCTGCATGAGCATGTAGACGAACAGCGCACCGGTCATCACCAGGCTTGCGACCTTCGGCGACATGCCGGTGGTGTTGACCAGGTATTTCTGCATGTAGGTCGTGAAGGTGTAGAAGATCAGCGAGCCGCCCGCCGTATAGCCGAGCACCGTGAAGAAGACCGCCTTGTGCTTGAACAGGCCCGCCAGCGTGCCGGCGTCCTTGCGCTGGCGTACTTCGGCGGACGCGGTCTCCGCCAGCGAGCGGCGCATGATCAGCGAGATGACGGCCGCTGCCGCGCCGATCACGAACGGAATCCGCCAGCCCCAGGCGCGCAGGTCCGCGTCGCTCAGTACTGCTTGCAGGATCACCAGCACGAGCACGGCCAGCAGCTGGCCGCCGATCAGCGTCACGTACTGGAAAGAGGCCAGGAAGCCGCGCTCGCCGCGTACCGCGACCTCGCTCATGTAGGTCGCGCTGGTGCCGTATTCACCGCCCACCGACAGGCCCTGGAACAGACGGGCGAGCAGCAGCAGGAACGGCGCGGCGGCACCGATCGTGGCATAGGTGGGCAGACAGGCGATCACCAGCGAGCCGGCGCACATCATCAGGATCGACGTCATCATCGCGCGGCGCCGGCCGTGCTTGTCGGCGATGCGGCCGAACAGCCAGCCGCCGATCGGACGCATCAGGAAGCCGGCGGCGAATACGCCCGCCGTGTTGAGCAGCTGCGTGGTCGCATCCCCCTTGGGGAAAAACGATGCGGCGAAGTAGATCGAGCAGAATGAATAGATATAGAAGTCGAACCATTCGACCAGATTGCCCGATGATGCACCCACGATGGCGAGAATGCGGCGTTTTCGGTCCGCGACCGGTGCTTCTGCACCCGTTCTCATGATCCTTCTCTCCTCCGGACGCGC
>JBPBQT010000378.1:0-6548 GCA_050955065.1 Janthinobacterium lividum
TGCCGGAACTGGAAACGCGCTGGCGCGCCGCGCAGGCGACGCTGACCGCGGCGCGCGCCGGCATCGCGCAGACCGAACAGGCGCTCAAGCTCGAGGCCGCGCAGCGGCGCAACGCCGAGCTGCAACTGCAGCAGCTCGACACGCGCCGCGAGCGCCTGCGCCGCGAGGCGAGCGGGCTCGACGCGCCCGACGCGACCCGGCTCGACGCCGCGCGCGCACGTCTGGCGGAGGAGGAGGGCGTGCGCGACGCGGCGCTCGAGCGTCTGGCCGAGGCGCAGGCCGCGGTGCCGCAGTGCGACGCCGAGCGGCGCCGGGCCGAGCAGCGCGCGCGCGACGAGACCGCGCGCATCGCGCAGCTCGACGCCCGGCTGGGCGCGCTGCGCGCGTTGCAGGACAGCGTGCAGACGGAGGGACGCGTGCAGCCCTGGCTCGGCAGACACGAACTGCAGGGCCTGCCGCGGCTCTGGAAGCGGCTGCAGGTGGAGCGCGGCTGGGAAACCGCGGTGGAATCGGTGCTGCGCGAGCGGCTGGCCGCGCTGGAGATTTCGAACCTCGATTGGGTCGAGGCCTTCGTCGCCGACGCCCCCCCGGCGAAACTCGCGTTCTACGCGCCGCCGCCGGCGGGTCGGACGTCCCCCGTGCCGGCGATCGACGGTTTGCGTCCGGGTCTGCGTCCGTTATTGTCGCTGATCCGCATCGACGATTCCGGCCTGCGCGCGGTCCTCGGCGACTGGCTCGCGAGCGCCTATGCGGCCGACGACCTCGCCGCGGCGCTGGCCGCGCGCGCGCAACTGCCCGACGGCGCTTGCCTGGTCGTGCCGGCCGGGCATCAGGTCAGCCGCTGCGGCATCGCGTTGTACGCGGCCGATTCCGAGAACGCGGGCATGCTCGAACGCGCGCAGGAAATCGACAACCTGTCGCGCGAGGTGCGGGCCCAGGCGGTGCTGGCCGACGAGGCGAAACTGGCCGCGGGCCGTGCGCAGGCCGGGTACGAGCGCGTCGCGCTCGCCGAGGCCGATCTGCGGCGGCGCGCGGACGCGGCGACGCGCGACGCCCATGCGCTGCAACTCGACGTGCTCACGCTCGCGCAGGCCTTCGAGCGTTTCACCTCGCGCAGCACCCAGATCGGCGCGGAACTCGAGGAGATCGACGCCCAGCGCGACGAGCAACGCGCGGCGGTCGAGGCCGCCGACATCGCGTTCGAGGTGTACGACGCGACGCTGGCCGAGAGCCAGGCGCGTTTCGAGGACCGGCAGATGGCGTTCGAGCGCCTGCAGGAAGACCTCGACGCGGCGCGTCAGCGGCTGCGCGAGCTCGAGCGCGGCGCGCAGGACGCCGGGTTCGACGAGCGCAACCTGGCCGCGCGCATCGGCGAACTGCAGCGCACGGTGGAGCTGGGCGGCGAGCAGCTCGAGCGCATCGAACTCGAACTCGAGGACGCGCGCGGCGAACTGGCCGGCATCGAGGACAAGACCGCCGATACCGGGCTGCAGCAGGCGCTGGCGGTGCGCATGCAGCGCGAGCAGGCGCTCGCCGCGGTGCGCACCGCGGCCGACGCGCTGACGTTGCAGTTGCGCCAGTTCGACGAGATGCGCCTGAGCACCGAGCGCTCGCTGCAGCCGCTACGCGAGCGCATCACCGAATTCCAGCTGAAGGAACAGGCCGCGCGTCTGAGCGGCGAACAGTTCGCCGAACAGCTGGCGGGGGCCGCGGTCGACATCGACGCGCTGCGCGCGCGCCTCGCCGCGCAGTCCGACCCGCAACCGAAGCCGGCGTGGCTGCAGGCGGAGGTCACGCGGATCAACCAGGCGATCCAGGCGCTGGGCGCGGTCAACATGGCGGCGCTCGAGGAACTGACGACGGCGCGCGAGAGGAAGGGCTTTCTCGATGCGCAGTCGGCCGACCTGGTCAGCGCGATCACGACGCTGGAGGACGCGATCCACAAGATCGATCAGGAAACGCGTGAATTGCTGCAGGGCACCTTCAACGAGGTGAACCGCCATTTCGGCGAACTGTTCCCCCGGCTGTTCGGTGGCGGCCAGGCGAAACTGGTCATGACCGGCGACGAGATCCTCGACGCGGGCGTGCAGGTGCTCGCCCAGCCGCCCGGCAAGAAGAACACGACGATTCACCTGCTTTCGGGCGGCGAGAAGGCGTTGACCGCGACCGCGCTGGTGTTCGCGATGTTCCAGCTCAACCCCGCGCCGTTCTGCCTGCTGGACGAGGTCGACGCGCCGCTCGACGACGCCAACACCGGCCGCTTCGCGAACCTGGTGCGGGCGATGTCCGAGAAAACGCAGTTCCTGTTCATTTCCCACAACAAGATCGCGATGGAGATGGCGCAGCAGTTGATCGGCGTGACGATGCAGGAGCAGGGCGTGTCGCGCATCGTTGCGGTCGACATGGAATCGGCGGCGGGATTCGTCGACAATAAGTAGGATGGCAGGCAGGGATCGACAGGCGGAAACCGGCAGGCGGCGCGCCACCCGCGCGCAGTCGCGCGGCGATGTCGGACTGAACCTCGAAACGGTAAATGCGGTTTAATGACATTCCAATGAGCCGGGTCGACTCACAATAATTCACCATAACAAGCGGACCGGGTCCCCGACGCGGCGGCGGCGCCGAAGTGCGCCGATCTTGCGCGCGGGATCCGGCACGCAAAAAGCAAGGGAGCGTGCATGAACGAGTTGCAACTCGGATTGGTCGGCGCGGGTGCGGCGATCGTGATCGGCGTCGTGGTCTATAACGGTCTGCAGGGCCGGCGCGCGCGTCGTCGCCTGCCGCGCACGATGCCGGAAGGTCCCGCTGACGTACCGCCCCTCGCGCCGCTGGACGCGCACGAGGAACATCCCTTCATCCACCCGACGACGGCGCCGCGCCGCGAACCGGTGAGCGCGCCTGTCGCGGCGCGTGCCCCGGCTGCCGCGGCACCGCTGCCGGCCGGCGCGCCGACGGTGCCCGCCGACGCGGCCGCCGTGGCGGCGGACGCATCGTCTGCCAGAGCGAACGGCGCGGCGGCGCCCGCGACGAAAGCCGTCCCCGGCGACATGGCGTCGGGCGATGGCATCCCGCCGCCCGCCGGCGACGTGCGACGCGAGCCGACCTTCGGCGGCGTCAACGACCTGATCGCGCCGGCGGACATGCCGGCGGGTGCGGCCGCCGCGGAGTGGGCGGCAGGCGCCGAGCCCCCGCTGGATGCCGAACCGCGTCCGGGCGAGACCCGCGCGGCGACGCTCGTGGCCGGCGGCACGACGGTCGTGCGCAACGGCGCCGCGTCGTCGGCGGACGTGATTTCCACGCGCCGCGTGTCCACGGAAACGGCGCCGCTCGATGCGCGCGTGGTCACGTCTCACACCGATGCGGTGGACGGCGTATCGCCGGCTGCCGCAAGCGCTGCCGCGGGTGGCGCTGCCACTGACGCGAACGCGCCCGCGCGGGCCGAGGGCGCCGCGACCACGTCGGACGCGGCCACCGCGGAGACGAACCTCGCCACCTCCGGCGTGCCCGCCACCGGCACGACGCAGACGGCAGGCGCGAGTGCCGCCGGGACAGCCGCCACGAACGGGGGAGCGCCGGGCGAGGCCGGGCAGCGCCGCGAACCGGCGTTGAGCCCGGTCGAGCCGGAACCCCAGAGCCCCGCGACGACCGTCTCGAATCTGCCGCCGGTGGTCGTCGATCGTCGCCTCGACTGCATCATCGAACTGGAGCCGGGCGAAGTGGTGCCCGGCGATCGCATCATCCCGCTCGCCATCCGTTTTCGCCGCGCGGGCAGCAAGCCGGTCTACGTCGAAGGCCGCGACCAGGATGGTCACTGGGGCACGTTGCGTCCGGGCAACCAGTATGGAAAACTGCGCGCGGCGGTACAGCTGGCGAACCGTTCCGGCCCGTTGAACGAACTGGAATTCAGCGAGTTCGTCGGTGGCGTGCACCGCCTGGCCGATGCGCTGGACGCCGCCGCCGAGTTCCCCGACATGACCGAAGTCGTGCAGATGGCCCGCGAACTCGACGGTTTCGCCGCGCAGTGCGACGCGCAGCTTTCGGTGAACGTGCTGTCGGACAACGCGCCGTGGTCGGGCAGTTACGTGCAGGCGGTGGCCTCGCAGGACGGGCTGCTGCTGTCGCGCGACGGCACGCGGTTCGTCAAGCTCGACGCGCAGCAGAACCCGGTCTTCACGCTGACCTTCGAAGGCACGAACTTCCTGCGCGACGACCTGACCTACAAGGGCGGTCACATGATCACGCTGCTGCTCGACGTGCCGGTGGCCGACGAGGACATCCTGCCCTGGCGGCTGATGTGCGACTACGCGCGCTCGCTCGCGCAGCGCATCGGCGCGCGGGTCGTCGACGATCAGCGGCGGGTGTTGCCGGACGCGTCGCTGCAGGCGATCGACGAACGTCTGATGACCTTGTACGCGCGACTGGAGACGGCCAGCATTCCCGCCGGTTCGCCCGCCGCGCGCCGCCTGTTTTCGTCCTGACGTCCTGTCGTGACGTCCTGTTTCGACGTCTCGTGCTGACGTCCGGTCCCGAGACTGGCGGGCTGGACGGCATGTCCGTCCAGCCCGTCCGGGAAGGCGGACATGCCGCATTTACCTGATCGATTGCAATGACACCCATGATCCTGGAACCGTCCGAGCAGAATCCGCCCGAGCGCGCCGTCTGGCTGCGTGCGGAACTCGAACGGCTCAACCACGCGTATTACGTCCTGGACGACCCGGCGGTTCCCGACGCCGAGTACGACCGCCTGTTCGGCGCGCTGCGACAGCTCGAAGACGCGCATCCGGATCTCATCACGCCCGACTCGCCGACCCAGCGGGTGGGCGGCATGGCCATCGCCGAATTCGCCGGTGTCGTCCACAGCGTGCCGATGCTGTCGCTGAACAACGGCTTTCTCGACGACGATGTGATCGCTTTCGACCGGCGCGTGAGCGACACGCTGGGCAAATTGCGGGAACGACGTGACGCGACGGATTCCGGGGCGACGCGCCCACTGTCCGAATCGCCGGCATCGCTTGAATCGCCTGAATCGCCTGAATCGCCTGAATCGCCGGCATCGCCCGAAGTATCTGGAACAGCCGAGGCAGCCGGGCCGGCCGACGTGGCGACCCATCCGGTCGAGTATGCGTGCGAGCTGAAGTTCGACGGTCTGGCGATGTCGCTGCGCTACGAACATGGCGAACTGGTGCGCGGCGCGACGCGCGGCGACGGCGCCACCGGCGAGAACGTGACCGACAACATCCGCACCGTGCGCGCGATCCCGCTGCGGCTCAAGGGGGACAATCCGCCGGCGGTGCTGGAGGTGCGCGGCGAGGTGCTGATGTTCAAGCGCGACTTCGAGAAACTCAATGCGCGGCAGCGCGACGCCGGCGAGCGCGAGTTCGCGAACCCGCGCAACGCGGCGGCCGGCAGCCTGCGGCAGCTCGATTCGAAGATCACCGCCAGGCGCCCGCTGTCGTTTTTCGCGTATGGCATCGGCGCGCTCGACGGCGCGGCGATGCCGGCGACGCACGCGGCCTTGCTCGAATGGTACGACGCGCTGGGCATTCCGGTGTGCCGCGAGCGTCAGGTGGTGCAGGGCGCCGCCGGCATGCTGGCTTTTTTCGATGACGTGGGCAGGCGCCGCGCGGCGCTGCCCTACGACATCGATGGCGTCGTCTACAAGGTCAACCGCGTCGCCGAGCAGCTCGCGCTCGGTTTCGTCTCGCGCGCGCCGCGCTTCGCGCTCGCGCACAAGTTCCCGGCGCAGGAGGCCCTGACGACGCTGCTCGGCATCGATGTGCAGGTCGGCCGCACCGGCGCCATCACGCCGGTCGCGCGGCTCGCGCCCGTGTTCGTCGGTGGCGCGACCGTGACCAATGCGACGCTGCACAACGCCGACGAGATCGCGCGCAAGGATATCCTGATCGGCGACACGGTGATCGTGCGGCGCGCGGGCGACGTGATTCCCGAGGTCGTCGGCGCGCTTCCGGACCGCCGCCCACCCGATGCGCGCGCCTTCGTCATGCCCACGCACTGCCCCGTCTGCGGCTCGGCGATCGAGCGCCTGCCCGACGAGGCGATCGCGCGCTGCACGGGCGGCCTGTTCTGTCCGGCGCAGCGCAAGCAGGCGCTCTGGCATTTCGCGCAACGCCGCGCGCTCGACATCGATGGGCTGGGCGACAGGATCGTCGATCAGCTGGTCGAGCAGCAGCTGGTGCGCACGCCGGCGGACCTGTTCAAGCTCGGGTTCGGCACGCTCGCGGCGCTCGAACGCTTCGCCGACAAATCCGCGCAGAATCTGCTCGATTCGCTGCAGCGGGCCCGCGCGACGACGCTGCCGCGCTTCATCTTCGCGCTTGGCATCCGGCAGGTGGGCGAGAGCACCGCGAAGGAACTTGCCCGGCATTTCGGCAACCTGGATGCATTGATGCGCGCCGACCTCGCGCAACTGCTGGAAGTCCGGGACGTGGGGCCGGTGGTGGCCGAGTCGCTTGCGCAATTCTTCGCCGAAGCGCATAACGTCGAGGTGATCGAGCAGTTGCGGGCGGCCGGTGTACATTGGCCGGAAG
>JBPBQT010000379.1:0-6505 GCA_050955065.1 Janthinobacterium lividum
TCCCCGGCACAGGGACTCGAGCGTGCCTGCGACATCGGCCGCGGTGAAGACGCCGTTTGCCATCGGGGCGAGCAACTCGCCGGATTTCTGCAGCGCCTCGGGGGTGTCGACGACCAGCCTGCTCGCGGCGAAACACGCGTCGTCGGCCTCGCGCATCTGCGGCGTGAAGCTGCCGATCAGATCGAGATGCGTGCCCGGGCGCAGCCATGCGCCGTGCACCACAGGATTGTGCGCCAGCGTTGCGCAGCTCACGATGTCGGCGCGCGCCGCGGCCTGTGCCAGGTCGTCCGTGGCGACGGCGTCGAAGCCCGCGTCGCGCCATTCTCCGGCGAGCGTCTCGGCGGCGTCGCGACGTCGACTCCAGACGGTGACGGTATCGATCGGCCGCACCGCGCGGTAGGCGTCGGGGAGCAGCCGCGCGACGCGGCCCGCGCCGACGACCAGCAGGTGACGGGCGTCGCCGCGCGCCAGATGGCGCGCGGCGAGCGCGGACGCGGCGGCGGTGCGACGCGAGGTGATCTCGTCGCCGTCGATCTGCGCGAGCGGCTGTCCCGTCCGGGCGTCGTAGAGCACGTAGGTCGAGAACAGACCGGGCAGGCCGCGCGCGCTGTTGCCGGCGAAGATGTTGACCGTCTTGATGCCGAGAAAACCGTTCGCCTGCCAGGCCGGCATGATCAGAACGGTGCCCTGCGGCGCGTCGGCCACGTCCACCTTGTGCGTATGCCGCAACGGCACTTCGCAGCCGGCGACGAACATCGCGTCGAGCGCATCGATCAGGGCGGGAAAGGGCAGCGCCGCGCGCGTGCCGTGAGCGTCATGGAATTTCATCGTGTTCCGGGAGAGGGGAAAGAGAGGCGACGTCATCTGGCATGTCATGCGCAACGTCATGCGTCGAGTTCGATGTCGCTGACCGGAACCGCCTGACAGCCCAGCAGCATGTCGGGGTCGTCCAGGACCCGTCCATCCGGATGAACGGCGGCGCCCGCCAGAACACGCACGGCGCAGCTCTCGCACTGGCCCACGCGGCAGCCGCTGGGCAGCGCGATACCCAGGCTTTCGGCGAATTCGAGCAGGGTGCCCGAGCTCGGGCGCCACCGCGCCGTGCGCGCGCTGCGCCGGAAGCGCACCTGGTGGGTCTGCGTGGCGTCCGCGCGGACCCGGGGCGGCGAACGGAACACCTCGTGGAAGATGTCGAAGCCCGGCACGCCGCGCGCGACCAGTCCGTCCCGCATCGCCTGCATCATCGCCGCGGGGCCGCACAGGTAGACACGCGCGCGGCGTTCGATGTCGTGTGCGCTGACGACGGCGTCGGACAGCCGTGCGCCGCTGTCGAAGCGGTCGCCGGGCAGCGGCGCGGCATAGTAATCGATCACGCGTAGCGACGGCAGGCGCGCCGCCAGTGCACGCAGGCGTTCCCGGAACGCGTGGCTGGCGCTGTTGCGGTTCGCGTAGTGCAGGGTGATGTCGGGCGGCGTGCCGGGTCCGCCGGGTCCGCCGGGTCCGCTAGGCCTGCTAGGTCCGCTAGGCCCGCTAGGTCCGCTAGGTTCGCCGGCGGTATGGATCGCCTCTGCGCCATACCGCCGGGCGATCGTCTCCAGCTGGCTGATGAAGGGCGTGATGCCAATGCCCCCGGCGATCAGCACGATCGGCTGGGGGGACTCGACCGGCAGCGTGAAGCGTCCCGCCGGCGCCTGGAGGTCGAGCTGCGCGCCGGGCGCGAGCCGCGTGTGCAGGTGGCTGGAGAGCGCGCCCTGCCACGGCGCGCCGGCGGCATCGACGCCGCGCTGGTGCCGCACCGCGATCGTGTAGTCGCGGCGCACGCCATCCGGATCGCTATGCGCCGCGCCGGTCAGCGAATACGCGCGCGTCAGGGTGGGGCGCGTGGACGGCATGCCGTCGTCGGTCGCACTGCTTGCTTCGGTCGCCGTCATCGCTGTCCTGCCACGCGCCGCTTCATCGCCATCGCCATCGTCATCGTCGCCAACGTCGCCAACGTCACCAACGTCACCAACGTCACCAACGTCACCAACGTCACCAACGTCGATGCGCACGGCCACGTGCTGGCCCGGCGCATAGTCCGGCAGGCCGCCCGCGTCGAGCGGTGCGACGCGGATGCCGACGACGCCCGCGGCCAGCGGCGTCACCTCGCGCACGACGAAACGCCGCCAGCCTGTCCATGACCGGCGGCCCACGTCGAAGCGCGGATCGCGGACGATCTCGCAGCGAAACGACCGGTGCGCGACGGAACCGCTCACGGGGTCGGTCGCGTCCGCGGTGATCAGGCCGTTGTAATGGCTGTTGTCCGGCCCCGTGAGGGCAAAGCCGGGTGCGCCGATTTCCGGGCAGGCCTGCCACCAGCCGAACTCGGCGACGGCGACGTCCGTGGCGAGCGCGTCGCACAGCCGGGCGAGGAAGCGGGCGCTGCCGTGGCGGGTACGGACGATCACCGGATCGCCCTCGGCGATATCGCGACTGGCGGCGAGCGCGGGCGCGAGTTCGATCGTCGGCGCCAGGGCGCGCTGGCGCAGCGAGACGAGGCTGCGGTGCTGGCTGTGACAGAAATAGCCGTTCTTTGCCGACGACAGGATGATCGGGAAGGCCGTGCCGGCCCGCGCGGCTTCGGCAGGCGCGACATAGGTCGGCAACGGCGGCTGGCCATGCCGCAGCAACAGCGCCGAGTACAACTCGACGCGGCGCGTCTCGGTCGCAAAGCCGGCGGTTTCGTAAAGGCGGGTACGCGCCGGCAGCGGCAGGTCGATGCCGGCGGGACGCTCGCGCAGTTGCGCGACCGTCAGACCCAGTGGCGCCAACATGTGGTTCCAGCCTGCTTCCAGGCTGCCGCCGAAGAACGCCTCGCGCATGCCCAGCCGGCAGGCGAGATCGAACACGATGTCGTTGTCGCTGCGCGCTTCGCCCCGGGGCGCCACCAGCTGGCGTCGCAACTGCACGCGCTGCTGCGACGCGGCGTTCAGCTCGAAGCCCACGCGCAGGCCCTCGCGCTCCCAGGGCGTGCCGACCGGCAGCAGGATGTCGGCATAGCGCGCAGTGGGCGTCTCGAAAAGATCGCAGTGGACGTGGAATTCGAGCGCGGCGAGCGCGTCTTGCGCCAGCGCGGTGTCGCCTTGCGAAGACAGCGGATTCGCGCCGAAACCGAACAGTGCGCGAATGCGATAGGGCACGCCGTCGAGGATCGCGCGATACGTGTCGCGTGCGGTGACCCAGCCGCGTGCCGGCGGGCCGAGCGGGCGGGCGGCGAGCCCCAGCGCCTGCGCGGCCTGCTGCGGGGCGAGTTGCGCGAATTCGCTGATCGGGTTCACCGCGTGAGCGGGGTGGATCCGGTTGCCGCCGACGTCGTCGAAGCAGCCAGTAAGCGCGTACAGCACCGCGATCGCGCGTTCGGTCTGCGTGGCGTTGGTGTGCTGCGCGACGCCCGACCAGGCGTGATACGCGACGCGGCGCGACGCGCCGATCAGACGGGCGGCGGCGCGCAGCGTCTCCTCGGGGACCGAGGTCAGCGCGGCCACCCGCTCCGGCGGATACGCCGCCGCCTCGCGCGCGAGCAGTTCGAACGCGGGATGGCAGACCACGATCGCGCCGGCGATGTCGACCTGGAAACGGCCGCGCAACGTCGCGTCAATCGCCCCGGCTTCCTCAGCCGCCGCGATCCCCTCGACGCCCTTGGCGCCAGCGTCGCCCTGAGGGCTGCCGACCTGCGTCGCGGGCGCGTTCGTCTTCGCGCTCCAGACCATCGGACGGTCGCCGCCGGTCAGCGGCGCGACGTCGCGTTCCAGCAGGAAGGCGCCGGTGTCCTCGCGGATCAGCAAGGGGCCGTTCGTCCAGCGGCGCACGAAAGCGCCATCGAACGCATTGTGGGCGATCAGCAGGTGGATCAGGCCGAGGGCGAGGGCGCCATCGGTCCCGGGCCGCACCTGCAGCCAGAGGTCCGCTTGCCGGGCCAGCGGGGTGGGGCGCGGGTCGACCACGAGCAGTCTGGCGCGATGGCCGCCCGCGCCGCTTTCCGGCGCAGCCGCGGTCGCGCGCGCGGTCGCGTTGGCCTGCGCGAGCCAGGTGGACGCCGGGTTGTAGCCCCACAGCATGACGAGGTCGGCGTGCGCGACATCCGGCGTCGGTATCCCGCAGCCGAACGTGAAGGCATGCGCATGGTCCTTGTGCCAGTTGCAGATCTCGGTGGCGTAGCAGATGTTCGGACTGCCGAAATGCCGGACGAAGCGTTCGATCCAGTCGATGCTGTCCGACAGCGGCGTGCCGCTCGGCGTCGTGACCGCGAAGGCCACCGCTTCGGCGCCGCTTTCCACGCGGATGCCGTCGAGCCGGGCGGCGATCTCGCGCAATGCCTCGTCCCAGGAGATGCGCTCCCAGCCGGGGTCCGCCGCCGTTTTCGGCTGCGTGCGGCGCAGCGGATGCCGCAGGCGGTGCGGGCTGTGCACCAGTTCCGGCGCGGCGCGGCCCTTCATGCACATCGCACCGCCGGTCGGATGTGTGGGGTCGGGCCGCACGTGGGTCAGGGAGCCGGCGCACACGGTGTTGAGCGTGCCGCATCGCGAGCGGCACAGCGTGCAGTAACCGGGGGTCTCGATGCCCTGTACGCCGGCCTCCGGCATCCGGGTGTTGCTTGCATCCATTGCGTGACTCCCGTCTGCCCGGCAAAGGATGTCGGGCGCTTTTAGCAGGAAAATCCCGTCTTCCCCCATCATGCAGTGGTCAAAATGACATTGATAATTCAAAATATCGAGACCCCAATATCGAGCATGACAATGGACTTCACGTTGCGTCAGGTCCGCTACTTCGTCGCGGTCGCCGAAACCGGGCAGATTTCGAAAGCGGCGCTGCGCTGCAATATCTCGCAATCCTCGATGACGATTTCCCTGAAGGGCCTCGAGGACAGCCTGGGCGTTCTGCTGTTCGTCAGACATGCGAAGGGCCTGCGGCTGACCGAGGCGGGCGAGCGCTTCCTGCGGCATGCGCAACGACTCAACACGGTCGTCGAGCAGACGCTGGACGACATGCAGGCGCCGCCGGTGTCGCTGGAAGGAACGTTGCGCGCCGGCGTGACAGACACGGTGTCGGCCTATCTGATGCCGTCGCTGCAGGTCGCGCTGAAGCGCCGCTTCCCGGCGCTGGTCCTGGATCTGGTCGAGCACGAACGTGCCGACGTCGAACGCGGCGTCGCCGACGGCGAACTCGATTTCGGGATGGCACTGGTGTCGAACGGCGCGTTGCGCGAGGATCTGGAGGGCGAGACGCTGCTGCGTTCGCCGCGGCAGCTCTGGGTCGCGGCCGACCATCCGCTGGCCGCCGCGGAACGCGTGACGCTCGCCGAAGTCGCGGGGCATGCGTTCCTGATGCTCGACATGGACGAGCACGTCCAGACGGCGGGCCGCTACTGGGCGCAGAACGGACTGACGCCGACGATACGGTTTCAGAGCAAGTCGATCGAGGGGATCCGCAGCATGGTGGCGCTGGGCAGCGGCGTGACGATCCTGTCGGATCTGGTCTACCGGTCCTGGTCGCTCGAAGGCGGGCGGATCATCCGGCGGCCGCTGGCGGAAAGCGTGCCGACGATGGACGTCGGCATCATCTGGTCGCGCAGCCGTGGCTGGCCGGTCGCGACGCAGGCGCTGCGCGTGTTCCTGCGCACGGCCCTGCGCGCGGGGGAAGCGCGCTGAAACGAGGTTGTGGTCAGAAGGTCACGCCGGCGACCAGCATCAGATTCGCGTAAGGCGTGCATTCGCCCGTGCGCACGACCGCGCGCGCGCGATGCGCCAGCTGTTTCAGCGCCTCGTGCGAGACCTCCCTGCGCGTGCCGATCGCGTCTTCCGACAGCCCCTGGAGCCAGGCGTCGCCGCGCGCCACCGTCTCGCTTGCGACCACATGCGACTCGACCTGCATCTCGCCCAGCAGCACGCGCAGCGTCGTCGCGACGTCCGGCATGCCGGGTGTGAGCGCCAGATCGATGATCTCGACCGCGGTGCCGTGCGGCACGGGCATGCCGGCATCGGCGACCAGCACCATGTCGCCATGCCCGAGGGTGGCGACCAGCCGCGACAGCGCGGCGTTCAACAGCGGGGTTTTTTTCATGGCGCGGGGGTCTGTGGCAGGTCGAGCGGGGGCTGGGAAAGGACTTCGGCAAGACGGGGAATCGACGGCTGGGCGCCCGCGCGGGTCACCGACAGGGCGGCTGCGGCCTGCCCGAAGCGCACCGCCGCGTCGACCGGCCGACCGGCCGCCAGCGCCGCGGCTAAACCGCCGATGAAGGTGTCGCCGGCGGCCGTCGTATCGATCGCGTCGACCCGGCGCGCCGGATAATGCGTGCCGCTCGCGTCGTCGGCCGCGTTGCCGCTCGCGCCATTCGAACCAGTCGCACCATCCGCGCCGCGCGCGTCATCGGCCACACTGCCGCTCGCGCCGCTGGCTGCGCCGTCGTGCGCCGCCGGCAGCAGGAACACCCCCTGGCCGCCGAGCGTGATCAGCACATGCCGCGCGC
>JBPBQT010000380.1:0-6364 GCA_050955065.1 Janthinobacterium lividum
AGCCACCAGGGCTGACGCAGCTTTTCCTCGCGCACATGGGTGCGTTGCAGCTGCAGCGCCGCCATGTCGTCGGCGCTCAACGCTGCCGCACTGCCGCCGGACGCGTTTCCGGATACACGTCCAGGCGTGCTTCCCGGCGCACTCGTTGCCACCGTATTCGCGACGCGCTGCTGGCGGTCGAATTCCGCCCCGGCCTGTTCCGCGGCCAGACGCCGGCGCGGCAGGAACACCAGACGGTCCGCGATCCACGCGATGCCGGTCAGGACGACGAGGATCAGCAATATCAACTCGAAATTCATTCGCTACTTCCGTTATTTGTCTTCGACCTGCAGGATCGCGAGGAAGGCTTCCTGGGGAATCTCGACGCTGCCCACCTGCTTCATCCGCTTCTTGCCGGCCTTCTGCTTTTCCAGCAGTTTCTTCTTCCGGCTGATATCGCCGCCATAGCACTTCGCCAGCACGTTCTTGCGCAGTGCCTTGATGTTTTCCCGCGCGACGATGTTCGGGCCGATCGCCGCCTGCAGCGCGACGTCGTACATCTGGCGCGGAATGATCTCGCGCATCTTCGCCGCCACTTCGCGGCCGCGGTACTGCGCCTGCGAGCGGTGCACGATCACCGACAGCGCATCGACGCGCTCCGCGTTGACCAGGATGTCGACCTTGACGACGTCCGACGCGCGATACTCCTTGAACTCGTAGTCCATCGACGCATAGCCGCGCGACACGGACTTCAGACGGTCGAAGAAATTCGAGACGATTTCCGCCATCGGAATCTCGTAGGTCAGCTGGACCTGCTTGCCGTGGTACGACATATTGACCTGCGAGCCGCGCTTGTTGGTGCACAGCGTGATCACCGCGCCCACGTATTCCTGCGGCAGGTAGAGGTTGACCGTGACGATCGGCTCGCGGATCTCCTCGATATGCGTCGGTTCCGGCATCTTCGACGGGTTCTCGACCAGGATCACCTTGCCGTCGCGCTGCAGCACCTCGTAGACGACCGTCGGCGCGGTCGTGATCAGGTCCATGTCGAATTCGCGCTCGAGCCGCTCCTGGACGATCTCCATGTGCAGCAGGCCGAGAAAGCCGCAGCGAAAACCAAAGCCCAGCGCCTGCGAGACTTCCGGCTCGAACTGCAGCGCCGCGTCGTTCAGCTTGAGCTTGGTCAGCGACTCGCGCAGCGCGTCGTACTGGTTCGACTCGACCGGATACAGGCCCGCGAACACCTGCGGCTTGACTTCCTTGAAGCCCGGCAGCGGCGCCGACGCGCGGCGGTTGACCAGCGTGACCGTGTCGCCGACTTTCGCCGCCTTCAGTTCCTTGATGCCGGCGATGATGAAGCCGACCTGCCCCGCCGACAATGCGTCGAGCGAACGCGACTTCGGCGCGAATACGCCGACCGATTCGACCGGAAACTGCGCGCCGGTGGCCATCAGCTCGATGCGGTCCTTCGGACGCAACGTGCCGTTGATCACCCGCACCAGCATCACGACGCCGACGTAGTTGTCGAACCAGGAATCGACGACCAGCGCCTGCAACGGCGCGGCGGGATCGCCCTTGGGCGGCGGTACCTTGGCGATCAGCGATTCGAGCACGTCGAGCACGCCCAATCCGGTCTTCGCGCTGCAATGCACCGCGTCGGTCGCGTCGATGCCGATCACGTCGGCGATCTCGGCGATCGCGTTGTCCGGGTCCGCCGCCGGCAGATCGATCTTGTTGAGTACCGGCACCACCTCGACGCCGAGGTCGAGCGCCGTGTAGCAATTCGCCACCGTCTGCGCCTCGACGCCCTGACTGGCGTCCACCACCAGCAGCGCGCCCTCGCAGGCCGACAGCGAGCGGCTGACTTCATACGAGAAGTCGACGTGCCCCGGGGTATCGATGAGATTCAGGTTGTAGACCTTGCCATCGCGCGCCTGGTAGCTGAGCGCCGCGGTCTGGGCCTTGATGGTGATCCCGCGCTCGCGCTCGAGGTCCATCGAATCGAGCACCTGCGCTTC
The DNA here is from genome assembly GCA_050955065.1 of Janthinobacterium lividum. Lineage (GTDB taxonomy): Bacteria > Pseudomonadota > Gammaproteobacteria > Burkholderiales > Burkholderiaceae > Robbsia. Next base: position 1,998 of record JBPBQT010000380.1, read on the forward strand.
CATCTCGCGGTCGGACAGGCCGCCGCAGAGCTGGATGATGCGGTCGGCGAGCGTCGACTTGCCATGGTCGATATGCGCGATGATCGAGAAATTGCGGATGTGATCCATTCGGGCGGGGGTCAGAAAATAAAAAGCGAAATGTCGGATCGGAATGTCGGATCGACCCGTCGGATCGGGGTGCCGGCACGGGGCGCCAACTCGGGGCACCGGCCCGGGGTACCGGCTCAGGGGCCGACACGAGGCGCTGCCGCAACGCGCCGGACGCCGGTGGCCATCCGGCGCGCAGGCGACGGCCCGACAGCGGGTGGGCGGTACGACAGGCGCGCAGCAGCAGACGCACAGCGAGGAGACGCCAAACAAAAGGGAGACGCGAAGCAGGCACGCTGCCCGCGCCGGACGAACCCGGCGCGGGCAGCAGACCCCGGCATTCTAGCGGAAAACCCCGTGCGGCGGGCGATCGGCCTGCATCCGGGCATCCGGGCCACGAAGCCGCCGGGTCGCACCCGCCCGCCGACGCGCACGCCCTACTTTCCGGAGGCGCGCGGCCGCACGGCGACGAACAGCGTCGCATCGCCGCGCTGCACCAGCAGCGGCACGAGCGGCCGGCCGGCCTGGCGGCTCACCGCGGCGTCGAATTCCCGGGCGCTGGCCACATCCGTATTGCCCACGCGCAGGATCAGGTCGCCCTTGAGCAGACCGGCGCCTCGCGACGGCCCTTCGCTGGCAAGCACCTGGACGCCCGCGCGGTTGCCCAGCACCCGCGCCTGTTCCGGCGTGGGATCGCCGACCGTCAGACCCAGCGGATTGCTGGGCCGCGCCGGTGCTGCCGGGTCGGTTTGCGTGGCGGCGGCGGGCGCCGCCTTGTCCGACGTCTGCTGCGCGATGGTCACGACCAGCGTCTTCGACTGCCCCTTTCGATAGACGACCAGCGGTGCCTGCGTGCCGGGCCGGGCGCCGCCCACCAGGCGCGGCAGATCGCCGAACTGGTTGATCGCGTGGCCGTCGTATTGCAGGATGATATCGCCCGGCAGCACGCCCGCCTGCTCGGCGGGACCGCCGGCGATCACGCCACTCACCAGCGCGCCCTCCGAATACGGCAGACCCAGGGATTCGGCGACGTCGCCCGTCACCGGACCGATCTGCACGCCGATGCGCCCGCGCGTGACGACGCCGGTGGTCTTCAGCTGGTTCGCGACGCGCATCGCCTCGTCGATCGGGATCGAGAAGGAGATGCCCATGAAGCCGCCGGTGCGACTGTAGATCTGCGAGTTGATGCCGATCACCTCGCCGCGCATGTTGATCAACGGTCCGCCCGAATTGCCCGGGTTGACCGCCACGTCGGTCTGGATGAAAGGCAGGTACTCGCCGGTGTAACGGCTCTTCGCGCTGACGATGCCCGCGGTGACGGTGTTTTCAAGACCGAATGGCGAACCGATCGCCAGCACCCACTCGCCGACGCGCACCTTTTCCGAGTCGCCGATGACGACGGCGGGCAGCTTCGACGCATCGATCTTCAACACGGCGACATCGGTCGGCTTGTCGACGCCGATCAGCCGCGCCTTGAATTCGCGGCGGTCGGTCAGCGTCACGTAGATCGCATCGGCACCCTCGACGACGTGCGCGTTCGTCATCACGTAGCCGTCGGCCGACAGGATGAAACCCGAGCCCAGCCCGTTGTCACGCTCGGCGTCGGACGGGGCGCCGGGTGCATCCGGCGAACCGCGGCGGTTGTCGGGCAGCAGGCCCGGCGGCAATGGAATGCCGAAAAAGCGCCGGAAGAATTCGCTCATGTCGCCATCGTCGGCGCTTTCCGAACCGCGCCGCGGCACATTGCCGGCACGGGTCACGCGCACCCGCTCGGTGGTGCGGATATTGACCACCGCCGGGCCGACCTTGTCGACCAGCGGCGTGAAATCCGGCAATGCGATCGGCGGCGGCGCGACGGCGGGCACGCCCGGCGCGCCGGCGACCGCCGCCGGAATGGGCGCCAGACTGCCGGATGCGGCGGCGGCGGCCGACGCGGCAGCAGGTACGCCCGACCCGCCGGCGCCGGCCACGGCAGGCGACGCCGTGGCGGCTGCCGGCGCTGCCGTGACGGCCGGCGCGGCGTGTGCCGACGATATCGGCGTCAGCGGCGTCAGGGTCGCGAGCGCGGTCAGCGTCGCGCTGACCAGCGCCATGCCGCACGTCGCCCGGCGCGCCAGGCGGCGCGTCGCCCGGGCCACGCGCGCGCGCCGGTTGTCTGAAGAAACGGCCGGCGGCGGAACGCACACGGTCGTGGCGGAGTTCGGCAAGGGGATCGAGGAGGCTGTCTTCATCAGTAAGTCGGAAGGTCTACATGAAGGGGAGACATGAGGAAGCGGCATGAGGGGGTCACTTGCCCGGACGATACTGGATCGAATCCGCGAAACGGCGCAACGTCGCGGCGGGCACCTCGCCGATCAGCGTCACCCAGAATGCCCCGTGCCGCTCGGCCAGCAGGTGCGTCGCGCCGGAGCGGCCCTCGCCCGGCTTGCGATCGCTCTTGTCGATCGGCTCGATGAACAGCGACACGGCAGTGACGCCATCGGTGAAGACCGCCTGATCCACCGGCACCGGCGGCGCGCCGGCCTCGCGCGCGGCCATCGGCCGGCGCATCTCGAGAATCTTGGCGAAGCCGCGCACGCCCGGGTCGAGCGCCCATCCGGCCGCGGCCATGTCGACCGTCTGCGCCGGCGCCCGCACCTGCTTCCAGCCGCCCAGCTGCCGCACGCTGTTGCGGATCGTCCTGCGGGTCTCGGCCGCGACGCCGCCGATCTGCAGTTGCGTGAACGCGACCTGTTCGAGCACGTGGTCGTCGCCGTCCAGCGTCTGCGCGCGCAGCAGCAGCCCGCTGACGGGATCGACGTACAGCCGGTAGGCGAAGCGGTAGTCGTCGAGCGGACGCAGCACGATCACCCGGCAGTCGATGCCGGCGACGCGGTCGCGTCCGTCGAACACGGCGCGATAGACATCGAGCACGCGCGCGCTGCCGGCGGACAGCAGCGCGGGGAAATTGTCCTGCGTCTTGCGCCGGTCGAGGATCACCGCCCGGCTGTCCTTCAGAAAGGTCAGCACGTCATCGTTGTGCTGGACGACCGAACGCGGCGTGCCGTCCAGGCTGTCGACCCGCTGGTACTGGTCCGCGCCGTCGACGAAATGGACGATGCCCGAGGATTGCACGGTGCCGCCGCGCTGGAACACGAAGCTGCCCTCGTAGCCGAGACGTTGCGCCGCCGTGTTGATGCCGTCGAGCAGCGCCGCGGCCTCGCGCTGGCCGGCCACGGCACCCGCCGTGCCGGCTGCGCCGCCACCACCGGCGGGCGGCGGGACAAGCGGCGGGACAGGCGGCAGGACGGACGCCGCGCCACCTGGCAGCGCGCCGGGCATCCGGGCCATGTCCCGTGCAGCGGAGGCCCCCGATGCCAGCGGCACGCACGCGAGCAGCGGCAGCAGGAGAACGCATCGCCAGACTGCACGCCATCGCGTCTGCGCCACCCCGCCGCCGATACCCGGCACGCCCGTCCATCCCAAAATTCGCGCTGACTGCATCCCCCCGCGCCGTCCCTGCTCGCGTCGATCCGGCATTCGCTCAGCGCCCGGTCGTCGCGATCGCCGCGTAGGCGGCATAGCCGATTCCGCCACGGTCCGGGGCGAACTGCTGATGCGCTTCCAGATACGGATCCAGCTGGTGATCGCTGCTCAGGTTGACACGCTGCCACTGATCCACGGACGCAAGCTGGGTCGCGCCGCCCGGCGCCGTCAGGCTCGCCATCTGTGCGACGGTTCCGCCATGCAGCGACGGCGCCAGTACCCAGGTCAGCGTCGCGGCCGCGGCGGCGGCAGCGAACGACGGCATCATGCGCCGCCCCAGCGTGCGTCGCGCGGCCTGGCCGACACCCTGCACCCAATTTCCGCGACGACCCGCAGGCAGGGGGACAGAAGCGCGGCCCGCGCCCGGCCGACGCGCCTGTGCAGGCATGGGCGCGATATACGACGGCTCGTCGGCAAGCCGCGCCGCGAAGCGGGCGGTGAAATCGTGCGCGGCGGCCGGCGACGTCGCCAGATCGTCCGAGCGCAGCGCATCGCCCACCAGATGGTAAAGGGACCACGCCTGCCGGTCCGCCGCCGACAGGGGCGTCGAAAGCACCGTCGGCGACCCGCCCGCCTCGTCCCATTCGCTGTCCATTGCCGCCGACAACTGCTCCGCCGCACGGGTATGTCCCTGCTCGCGCCGCATCGAACCTTGCATCATCCTGCTCCCCTTCTAGAACGGTCTTGCCGTCTCATGGACACTCTTTCATCGCGCTTCACCAGCGGCGGCCGCCCTGCGTATCGAGCAGGGGCCG
>JBPBQT010000381.1:0-5868 GCA_050955065.1 Janthinobacterium lividum
TGCATGATGCAGTCGCATACCTTTCACGGTGCACTCCGCACTGTACGCGTTCCGCCCAGCTTGCACGAGAGCACTACGCCATGACGCCCTTTCTGTTGATGACCATCGCCGTCGCGGGCATCCTGGCGCTCCTGGTCCTGGTGCTCAAGTACAAATTCCAGCCGTTCGTCGCGCTGATGCTCGTGAGCATCGTCGTCGCGCTCGTGGCCGGCGTCAAGCCGGGCAGCCTGGTGTCGACGATCGAAGGCGGCATGGGCAAGACGCTCGGCCACATCGCCATCATCATTGCGCTGGGTGCCATGATCGGCCGCATCATCGAGCTGTCGGGCGGCGCGGAAGTGCTGGCGCAGACCTTGATCCGGCGGTTCGGCGGCCGGCGCACGCCGCTCGCACTGGCGGTCGCCGGCTTTATCGTCGGCATTCCGGTGTTCTTCGAAGTCGGCGTCATCATCTTCATGCCGCTCGCCTACGGCGTCGCCCGCGCCACGCGCAAGCCGCTGCTGATCTTCGCGCTGCCGATGTGCGCGGCGCTGCTGTCGGTGCATGCGTTCCTGCCGCCGCATCCGGGCGCCGTCGCCGCCGCGTCGCAGCTCGGCGCGGACCTGGGCCGCGTGCTGATGTTCGGTCTGCCGATCGTCGCGCTGCTCTGCCTGATCGGTTACGTGGTGGCGGGACGCATCACGCGCCGCACCTATCCGATAGCCGACGACGTGCGCGCGGAGGTCTATGGCCCCCACGTGAGCAATGCGGATCTGGTCAGCTGGGCCCGGGACGATTATTCGACGACAGCCGCCGCCGCGCCCGGCGCGCATGGACTGGTCGCCGAGGAGAGTGCAACGACGCTTGCCGCCAAGTTGCCTCCGGCGCCGGCGCCCGGTTTCGGGCTGGTCGTCGCGCTGATCCTGCTGCCGATCGTCCTGATCCTGGCGGGCACGCTCGTGCCGCCGCTGCTGCCCGCCGGTTCGCTGCTGCGCGACACCTTGCAGGTGCTGGGCGCGCCGCTCGTCGCCCTGCTGCTCGACACCCTGCTGTGCGCCTGGTTTCTGGGCTCGCGTCGCGGCTGGAGCCGCAACCAGGTGTCCGACGTCATCGGCTCGGCGCTGCCCGGCGTCGCCATGGTGATCCTGATCGCCGGCGCCGGCGGCGTCTTCGGCAACGTGCTCGTCAACACCGGCATCGGCGCGGTGGTCTCGAACGCGCTGCGCACCACCGGTCTGCCGATCCTCGCGCTGGGTTTCCTGTTGACCGTGCTGCTGCGCGCGGTGCAGGGTTCGACGACGGTGGCGCTGGTGACCACCGCCGGCATCCTCACGCCGATGGTCGCCGAGTTTCACCTGAGCCCGAATCACCTGGCGCTGGTGTGCCTGGCGATGGGCGGCGGCGGACTGGCGATGTCGCACGTCAACGACGCCGGTTTCTGGATCTTCACCAAGCTGGCCGGTCTGAGCGTGGGCGACGGCCTGCGCACCTGGACGTTCCTCGTGACGCTGCTGGGCACGCTGGGCTTCCTGATGACGCTGCTGATCTGGCCGTTCGTTTGAGTTTGTTCGAATTCTTTTTTTTAGCGAATAGGAAACTTCATGCCTCGCTTTGCCGCCAATCTTTCGATGCTGTACCCGCAACACGACTTTCTGGACCGCTTCGCCGCGGCGCGCGCGGATGGTTTCGACGCGGTCGAATATCTGTTTCCGTACGATTACAGCGCCGAGGAATTGCGCCGGCGGCTGGACGACAATGGCCTGGTGCAGGCGCTCTTCAACGCGCCGCCGGGAGATTGGGCGGCGGGTGAGCGCGGCATCGCCTCGTTGCCTGGCCGGGAAAGCGAGTTCCGCGCCGGCTTCCAGCGCGCGCTCGACTACGCCGCCGTGCTGAAAAACGACCGCATCCACGTGATGGCCGGATTGTTGCCGGACGAAACGCAGCGCGCCGTGCACCATGCCGTGTATCTGGAAAACCTGACCTTTGCCGCAGAGCAGGCGGCGAAGGCGGGCATCACGGTGTTGCTCGAACCGATCAACCCGCGCGACATGCCCGGCTTCTTCCTGAACCGTCAGGATCAGGGGCAGGCGGTCTGCAAGGAAGTGGGGGCGGCGAATCTCAAGGTGCAGTTCGACTGCTACCACTGCCAGATCGTCGAGGGCGACATCGAGAGCAAACTGCGCCGCGACTTCGCCGGCATCGGTCATATCCAGATCGCCGGCGTGCCGCATCGCCACGAGCCGGATCGCAACGAGGTCAACTATCCCTACCTGTTCGCCGTCTTCGACGAGCTGGGATATGACGGCTGGGTGGGCTGCGAGTATCGGCCGCGTGGCGACACCTCGGAAGGACTCGCGTGGTTGCGGGAATGGCGGCAGCGCGCGGGTTGAGGCGGGCGTTCGCGAAACCGGCGCCTGAAACAGACATCGCTACGACTCGATGATCAGCCCCTACCCGGCTGCCTGGCAGCCGGGTAGGGAGGACACCGCGGCAGTGATATTCGGGACCCGTATCACACCCTCAAAAAAACGCGCCGGTGGGCGGCAGGCGTCCGTGCAACGCGTTCTGACCCAGGAAGCTCTCTTTGTAGAGCCGTGGATTGTGCGATGCGATCACCTTGATGTTGCGCCAGTGGCGGTCCAGCGCGGCGTGACGCGAGACGACCGAGCCGGACCCCAGATCGATCAACCAGCCGGCGATCTGCGGCGCCAGATCGTCGATGACGACTTTCGCTTCCGCCGCCGCGAGCGACGCGGCAAGCACGGCGTCGTACTCGCTCGCCGTGCCATGACTGTCCCATGCGTGCTGCAACGCGGCAATGGCGCGATCGATCGTTGCCTCCACGCTCGCCGCATACGCGCGGACGCGGCCCAGCAACGCTTCGAGGACCGGCTCCTCACTCGGCAACGCCGCGGCGCCGTGATAGAAGTTGCGCTTGCGCGCGCGCAGCACGTCGATGCCGTCCAGCGCCACACGTCGCGCAATGCCGGCGATGCAGTTCGTCAGATAGACCTGGTGAAACGTAAAGCCCCACGGGGCCGCGCCCTCCTGCGGCGGCGGGTCGGCCGGAAAGACCTGCGAAGCCGGTATCGCGACCTCGTCGAACGTGGCGGTACCGGAGCCTGTCAGCCGCTGCCCGAATCCATCCCAGTCGTCGGCGTCGCCGACGCCGGGGCCGCGGTCGAGCACATATTGCACGGTCTCGCCACGGCGGCTCTCCACCGCGGTGCCGATGAAAGCGTCGTTATACAGATTGCCCGTGGCATAGACCTTCCTGCCCGAGCCGGAATAGCCGCCGCGCGCGTCGTGCCACCTGAGTGCGGTCAGCACCTGGCTGGGCCGCGCGCCGGCGCCCTGTGCATCGGTTTCGGTGAAACTCAGCCCCAGCGTCTTGTGCTGACGCGTCAGCCCCAGCACATGCGCATGGAAAGGGTGAGCGGGGCGTCTGAGCGCGTTCTCGACGAGAAACAGATGATTGCGGAACGCGTGGGCGACGTTGGAGTCCGCGGCCGCGATGTCGCGCGCAACGGTGAACAGTTCCGTCAGCGACAGTCCCCGCCCGCCAGTGACCGCGGGCAGACGCAGCGCGCCGAAGCCAAGCGCCTTCAACGTGGCGATTTCCTCGTGAGGCAGCCGGTGCACACGCTCCCGTGCGGCGGCCGTCCGGCCGATATCGGCAATCGTCTGCGCGAAGCCGAGGCGCTCCGATAGCGGTGACACCAGGCGCAGCGTGCCTTCAGGGCGGGCTTCACTGATCGGCTCCGGGGCGAGGTTCGTTTCAGACATGATGGCGGGGTTCCTGGTGACGGCGTTTCAGGCCGCGCTGGCCAAAGCGGCAGGCGCACCGGCGACAAAGCGCGGCAAGCCGAGATTGTCACGCAGCGTCCGCCCTTCATATGCATGGCGGTAGCGGCCGCGCTTCTGCAACACCGGAATCACTTCGTCGGCGATCAGATCGAGCCCGGTCGGCTGCACGTCGATGTTCAGGTTGAAGCCGTCCGCCCCCCTGCTGTCGACCCAATGAATCATGTCATCGGCGAAGCCTTCCGGCGTGCCCGTGTAGACGCGATGGCCACCGGTGATGTTCGAGAACAGCAGCTCGCGGATGTTCCAGTCATTGCGCTGTGCTTCCTTCAGCATCTCGTTGCGATGCCAGCGCGACGCGATCGGTACCCGATGCTCGTTTGCCGCGGTCAGCGCATACGGAATCGGCGCATCGAGATCGGCGAGCGCGTCCACGTCCACGGCCAGATGCTCGGCCAGCAATGTGCGCAGCGCGACGGCGTCCAGCAGGTCGTCGAGCCGCCGCTTGTGGCGACGCGCTTCCTCGTCGGTCGATCCGATGATCGGAAACAGGCCCGGCATGACCAGCAGATGATCCGGGTTTCTGCCATATCCCTTCGCGAGCGTCTTGACGTCCGCGTAGAAGGTACGCGCCGCCTCGACGACCCGCTGCCCGGTGAACAGCGCATCGGCGTACCGCGCGCCGAATGCCTTGCTGTCCACGGATTGTCCCGCCTGAAAGATCACCGGTCGACCCTGCGGCGTCTCCGGCACCGACAACGCGCCACGGGCACTGAAATGTCTGCCCTGGAAATCCAGTCGACGCAGATGCGATGGGTCGAGATACACGCCAGTGTGCGGATCGGCGACAACGGCTTCGTCCGGCACGCTGTCCCAGAATTGCGTGACGATCTGCACGAATTCCTCGGCGCGCTGATAGCGCTCGGCCTGATCCCACCCCTTGTCCACGCCATAGGCGTCGAGCGCTGGCGGATTCTGTGAGGTAATGACGTTCCACGCCGCGCGACCATGACTCATGTGATCGATCGATGCGATCTGCCGCGCGATCGTGTGCGGATGACCGAACAGCGAGGTGGTCGTGCACACCAGACCGACATGTTCCGTATGCGCGGCCAGGTGCGCGACCAGCACGATCGGGTCGAGCGCGCGCCAGGGCCGGGTGCAGGCCTCCGAGACGAGCCCGCCCGGGCCATCCGCCAGGAAAATCGCATCGAAGAGGCCGCGTTCCGCCGCGCGGGCGATCGCGATGAAATGATCGATATCGGTGGACAGGTGGCGTTTGTCGGGGAAGGTTTTCCAGGCGGCGTCGTGACGCCCCGACGCCAGGACGTTTACGCCCAGGCGAATCGGGGGCGCCGTGTTCAAAGCGGTCATCGTCGATCTCCGGTTCATACCTTGATGCTGTAGTCCGCGACCTTGATCGGCGAGCGAATGATCCTGCGTTCCGAAAGCCAGTCGGCGGCGCGTTGAAACTGGCCCATGAATGCCGCGTCGTCGGGCTCATGGAATGTATTGACACGTTTCAGTCCGGCCAGATAGTCGCGCACCTGATCCGGATACTTGCCGACGGTCTGCGCAAGCTGTTCGGCTTCGGCGACATGCGTCGATTGCCAGTTGCCTTCCGTGTAGTACGCGTCGATCACCGCACGCACCAGGGCCGAATTCTCCTGCGTGAACGTGCGTCGCGTGACCAGGGACGTGTAGTCGACCAGGAAATCCATGTCGCGCCCTTCGTTGAAGATGTCCTTGGCGTCATCCTTGAAGCGCGCGATGTCCACCGCGGGCGACCACATCGACCATGCATCGACCTTGCCCTGCGCAAACGCCGGCGCGGCGTCCGGCGGATTCAGGTAGACGAATTCCACCCGGCTCTTGTCGACATGGTGTTTTTCGAGCGCCGCGACCAGCAGGAATTCGCCCAGCCCGGAGCGGTTGACCGCGACCTTGCGGCCCACCAGATCGGCGACCGAATTGATGCCGCTCGACTTCTTCACGATGATGGCCGTGGAGCGGGGCGAATAGACCTGGAACGTGTTGAAGACGATCGGCGAACCGGCAAGCATGCCCGCGAGCGCCGGCGTCGTC
>JBPBQT010000382.1:0-5773 GCA_050955065.1 Janthinobacterium lividum
AGTTCACGCCAAAGCTCTTGCCGATCCAGTTCTGCTGCATCACCTTGACGCGTTCCGGCCATTCGAGACCTTCGAGGTCGTCGAGCAGCGCGTCCGCGTAATCGGTGATGCGCAGGTAGTACATCGGGATCTCGCGCTTCTCGACCAGCGCGCCGGAGCGCCAGCCGCGCCCCTCGATCACCTGCTCGTTCGCCAGCACCGTCTGGTCGACCGGGTCCCAGTTGACGGTTCCGGTCTTCTTGTACGCGATGCCCTTTTCCAGCATCTTCAGGAACAGCCACTGGTTCCATTTGTAGTAGTCGGGGCTGCAGGTCGCGATCTCCCGCGACCAGTCGATCGCCAGACCCATCGCCTGCATCTGCTTCTTCATGTAGGCGATGTTGTCGTACGTCCACTTCGCCGGCGGCACGTTGTTCGCGATCGCCGCGTTCTCCGCGGGCATGCCGAACGCGTCCCAGCCCATCGGCATCAGCACGTTGTGGCCGTTCATCCGCAGGTAGCGGTACATCACGTCGTTGATCGTGTAGTTCCGGACATGGCCCATGTGCAGCTTGCCCGACGGATAGGGCAGCATGGAGACGCAGAAGAACTTTTTCTTGTCGCTGTGTTCTTCGGTCCGATAGGCGTCGGTCTCGCGCCAGTGCTGCTGCGCGGCGGACTCGACTTCGGCGGGAACGTATTTCTCTTGCATGGCGTGTGATGGCGTCGTGACGCTCAAACCGATGCGGGCGGATGCCGCCGGCCGGCGCGAACGAGGGGAAACGGAGATGAGGAACGAGGATTATACAGTGAGAGAACCGTGGTAAACGTGGCGGCAAGCGCGGTCGCAGCGCGGCGGCAAGCGCGGCGGCAAGCGTGGTGGCAAGCGTGGTGGCAAGCGCGGCGGCAGCGTGGCAGCCAGCGCGGTGGCGCACGTCAGCGGCGCATGCGTCAGCCGCCGCCCGCCACCACGAAGCCGAAGCGTCCCATCCCGGCCCGCTGCGCGGCGGCCATCACATCGGTGACGCGCTGGTACGGCGTCGTCCGGTCCGCGCTGAACGCGATCTCGGGCTGCGGCGTGCGTGACGCGGCATCGCGCAGGCGGCGCGCGAGGTCCGGCGCCGTGACGGGCGCGCCGTTCCAGGAAAGCTGGCCGGCGCGATCGATCGCGAGCGCGATGACCGGCGCGTTCGATGCCGGAGCCGCCGCCACCTGCGCTTTCGGCAGGTCGAGCGCGATGGACCGGGCGAACAGCGGCGCGGCCAGGATGAAGATCACCAGCAGCACCAGCATCACGTCGATCAGCGGCGTCATGTTGATCTCCGCCAGCACCGGCGCCCGGTCCTGGCGGGACCCCGGATCAAAGCTGCCGAATGCCATCGTCTTCCTCCCGTGGCGCCGATGCGGCTCGCGCAGCCACGGCCGGCATCGCCTGGGCACCGGGTACCGCGGGCACGCCGGAAGCCGGCAGCGACGCGCCGCTCAGCCAGGCATGCAGGTCGCGGGCGAACCCGTCGAGCTCCTCGCCCTGCGCACGCACCTGCCGCCCGAGCAGGTTGTAGGCGACCACGGCCGGGATCGCGACGGCCAGTCCCAGCGCGGTCATCACGAGCGCCTCGCCCACCGGGCCGGCGACGTCGGCGAGCGACGGCTGGCCGCTGGCCGCGATGCCGAGCAGCGCGTGATAGATGCCCCAGACCGTGCCGAGCAGGCCGACGAACGGCGCGACGCTGCCGATGGTCGCCAGCCAGGTCTGGCCCGCTTCGAGACGGCGCTGGGCGCTCAGCAAGGCGGTGCGCAACGCGCGCGTCACCCGCTCGCCGCGCGCGACCCGTCCGCCCAACGTTCCCGCCGTCCCCGGCGCGGCCGCCGCGATGGCGGCCTGCGCCAGCGGCGCGAGCACCGCTTCCGGGTCGATCCGGGCGAGCGCGTCGATGCCCGCCGGCGCGGAGCCGGCGTTCCAGAACCCGTCGATCGCCCGGCGCAGACGGCGGCGCAGGCGCGCGAGCATCCAGGCCTTGCCGAGCGCCAGGCACCAGCTGAGAACGGACATCGCCAACAGCAGGCCGGCGACGCCGCGGATCACGCCGTCGCCTTGTTGCAGATAATGCAGCACACCCGGCATCGCTCAGCGCCTCTCTGGATTCATGACGGCCGCCTCGATCATTGCGGCCACGGCGGACACTGCGGCCGCGTCAACGCAGCCCAAGAACATCCTGCATGTCGTACAGGCCGTGCGCCTTGCCCGCCAGAAAACGCGCGGCGAGCAGCGAGCCCTGCGCATAGGACAGGCGGCTCGACGATTTGTGGGTGATCTCGATACGCTCGCCGATGCCGGCGAACAGCACCGTGTGGTCGCCGACGATGTCGCCGCCACGAATCGCGGCGAAGCCGATCGACGACGGGTCGCGCTCGCCGGTCACGCCGTGGCGGCCGTAGACCGCGCAGGTGGCGAGGTCGCGCCCCAGCGCCTGCGCGACGACTTCGCCCATCGCCAGCGCGGTGCCCGAAGGCGCGTCCACCTTGTGCCGGTGGTGCGCCTCGATCACCTCGATGTCATAGCCGGTTGCCATCAGACGCGCGGCCGTGTCGAGCAGTTTCAGGGTGACGTTGACGCCGACGCTCATGTTCGGCGCGAACACCACCGGTATCGCCCGGCCGGCCGCTTCGATCAGCGCTTTCTGATCGACGGCGAAGCCGGTGGTGCCGATCACCATCGCCACCCCGAGACGCTGCGCGATCGCGAGATGCGCGAGCGTGCCCTCGGGGCGCGTGAAATCGATCAGCGCGTCCGCGTCCGCCAGGACCGCGGCGACGTCGCTGGAGATCGCGACCCCCGTGTCGCGGCCGAGAAACGCGCCCGCGTCGCGGCCCAATGCCGCGTCGCCCGCGGGCGCCAGTGCGCCGGTCAGTTCGCAGGTGGCGTCGTTCAGGACCGTTTCGATCAACATCCGGCCCATCCGGCCCGACGCGCCGGCAATAGCAAGTTTCATGAGGTTTCGTGCCTGGAAAATACGCGGCCGCCGCGCCGTTATTGTGCCGTCGACGACGACGCGGGGCTGGAAGACCCCGCGCCGTCCACCGCGGGTGGCTGCGCCAGCGACGAATCGCCGGAGGCGGGGTGCAGACGGCTCGGCGTCGCGAAATGGAACTGCGGCTCGGGCGCGCTCTGCACTTCCGACTGCGGCCCCGCGCGCACGACCGATTGCGGCGCGTTGCGCAGCATGCCGCGCGGCGTCGCCTGCGGTTGTGCGGCATCGAGTCGCTGGTTGGCGGAATCCGCGGCCCGCTGGTTTGGCGGTTGCACGCCGCTGGCGGGCAGCGGTTCGCTCGCCGTCTGACCCATGTCCTTCTGCCCGGCGGTGGTCTGGCCCGCGGCGTCCACCGCGCTCGCCTGCGCCGCGTCCTTCGACGCCAGACGCTTCTGCCTGACGAGCGTGTCTTCGCGTCGATCGCCGTCGATCAGCGCGATCAGTTCCTGCTCGGACGGCAGGTCCTCCGCGCCGGTCCAGCCGGTGACGATATCGCCCTGGAACCGGATCACGAGGTTGCGCTGCTCGACCACTTTCGTCGAACCGCGCTTGAAATAGAAAACGTAATCCCAGCGTTCCGGATGGAACATGTCGACGAGCAGCGGCGTGCCCAGCACCCCGCGCACCTGCTCGCGCGTCATGCCGACACGCAGCTTCGCCGCAGCTTCACTGGACACGAAATTACCCTGCACGATCGTCACGCGATAGGGGGTAATGTGCTGCGCGAACCGGCCCGTCAGGCCGTTATAGCTCGAGCATGCGGCCAGTAGCGACGCGCCGAGGACAGCGGTAAGCGCCGCCAGGCGGGGCGCCGCCCGGCGCGTCATATGCTTGATCGAAGTCATTGCACCTCATCTTTGAAGCCGTTTCGTTCCGATTCATCCGGACACGCGAAAAACCCATTATTATGGGGGCCTCGTATTGTACTCTAGGCAGAATCGGCGATGACCAATCCCTCAGACCTCAAAAGCATAGGACTGAAAGCGACGCTGCCGCGCGTAAAGATCCTCAATGTCTTTCAAAACAGCGAGGGACGACACCTGACGGCGGAAGACGTCTACCGCGAACTGCTGCAGGAAGAACTCGATATCGGCCTGGCCACGGTGTACCGGGTCCTGACGCAATTCGAGCAGGCCGGCCTGCTGTCGCGCTCCAATTTCGAGTCGGGCAAGGCGGTCTTCGAACTGAAGAAATCCCATCACGACCACCTGGTCTGCATCGATTGCGGACTGGTCGAGGAATTCGTCGACGAGGAAATCGAGCGGCGTCAGAAAAGCATCGCGCAGGAACGTGGCTTCGCGCTCCAGGAGCATGCGCTGGCGCTGTACGGCACCTGCATGCGCGAAAACTGCCCGAACAAGAAGGGTTGAGCCGCGTTTCCGCACGACTCCGCCGTTCGTCCGGCACCTCCCCGCGCCCGCTCCTTCGCCTGCCCGGTCCTCGCGGCCAGTCGTTCCGGTCAGCGGCCGACCACGCCGCGACACCTCACCCGTTCCCTGAAACGACAGCGGCGCCCGCCGCCCGCCCCATTTCAGGGTAAGCAACGGACGCCGCTTGCGCGACACCGCGTCGTTTCATCGCGTTGCGGCGCCTTGATCGGGCTTACCGGGCCTTGTCAGCCCGGTTCGGCCTGATCAATCGGCCTTATTTGGCATTGGCCAGCGCCATGGTCGTGTCGAGCATCCGGTTCGAGAAGCCCCACTCGTTGTCGTACCAGCTGGACACCTTCACCAGATTGCCCAGCACCTTGGTCAGCGTCGCGTCGAACGACGACGACGCCGGGTTGTGGTTGAAGTCGACCGACACCAGCGGCGCGGTGTTGTACTCGAGGATGCCCTTCAACGGGCCCTCGGCCGCTTCCTTCATGATCGCGTTGACCTCGTCGACCGACGTCTCGCGCGACGCGACGAACGACAGATCGACGATCGAGACGTTGATCGTCGGCACGCGGATCGCGTAGCCGTCGAGCTTGCCGTTCAGTTCCGGCAGCACCAGACCGACCGCCGACGCCGCGCCGGTCTTCGTCGGGATCATGCTGTGCGTGGCCGAGCGCGCGCGGCGCAGATCCTCGTGATACACGTCCGTCAGCACCTGGTCGTTCGTGTAGCTGTGGATCGTCGTCATCAGGCCGCTCACCAGACCCAGCTTCTCGTGCAGCGGCTGGACCAGCGGCGCGAGGCAGTTGGTCGTGCACGACGCGTTCGAGATCACCGTATCCGAAGCCTTCAGCACCTGGTGATTGACGCCGTAGACGATCGTCGCGTCGACATCCTTGCCGCCCGGCGCGGAAATGATGACCTTCTTCGCGCCGCCCTTCAGGTGCGCGCTGGCCTTTTCCTTGGTCGTGAAGAAGCCGGTGCATTCCAGCACCACGTCCACGCCCAGCTCGCCCCACGGCAGTTCGGCCGGGTTGCGGTTGGCCAGCACGCGGATCTTGTCGCCATTGACGACCAGATAGTCGCCTTCCACCGACACGGTGCCCGGGAAGCGGCCGTGCGCGGTGTCGTACTGCGTCAGATGCGCATTGGTGTTGGCATCGCCCAGATCGTTGATCGCGACGATCTCGATGTCATGCTTCTTGCCGCCTTCGTAAAACGCCCGCAGGGTGTTACGGCCGATACGGCCATAGCCGTTGATTGCAACGCGAACCGTCATGGTACGTCTCCTATCGCTTGAAAAATCAGTCGAGCACGGCTCTGACCGTCTTCACCACATTGTCGACGGTGAAACCGAAGTGCTTGAAAAGCGCTTCCGCCGGAGCG
>JBPBQT010000383.1:0-5565 GCA_050955065.1 Janthinobacterium lividum
TGAAAAAGCGCCACCACGAGCAGCGCGCCGTGGATGCCCCCCCACAAAAAAAGGCCAGGCACCTGGCGACAAGACGGTACCCTCCCCTTGCTACGGTTCGAGCACCTTCTTCCCGATGGCATGCTGCGCCTTGCGTACAAGCCGTGGATGGGGCGGCATCGTGCCGCCACGACGGGCACTCGCCGCGGTAAATTCAGCACCCAGCAGAAATACGGCGGCGGAATAATACAGCCACATCAGCACCACCGCCAGCGATCCGGCTGCACCGAAGGAATTCGCCGTGCCGGCATGCGCCAGGTAAAAACTGAACAGATTCTTCCCGCCGGTAAACAACAGCGCGCTCGTGGTACCGCCCATGAGAGCGGCCCGCCAGGGTATCGGCGCGTCCGGAAGCAGTTTCAACAATGCCGAGAAGGCGCCCAGCAGTATCAGGAAACTGACGAAGCGTTGCGCCAGGTTGGCGAGAATGAAGGACGGATTGTCCGCGCCCAGCAGCCAGGACCCGAGAATATTGATCACGGCGTCCAGCACCAGCAGCACCACGACCAGAAAACCGGCGCCGATCACCAGTCCGAACGAGATCAGGCGCACGCGGATCATGCTCAGGATGCTGGCCCGGGCGCCTTCGATCGTGTTGTCCGGCGGACAGATTTCATTGAGCGCGGTGTTCAACGATGAAAACGTCGCCGATGCGCCGATCGCGACCACGATGATTGAAATCACCGTGGTGCCGGTGCCGGTACGTGCGTTCCAGGCACTGCTGATCAAGGTCTGGATGCCGGCGGCCGCCTGTTCCCCGACCACGCCGCGTATCTGCGCCACCAGCTTGCCCTGTGCGGCATCGGCGCCATAGAAGAAGCTGATGATGGCGATGATCAGCACCAGGGTCGGGGCCAGCGAAAATGCCGAATAAAACGCGATGGATGCCGATAGCGACGCGCAGCGGTCTTCCACCCAGTCGCGCACCGGTTCGAAAACCCACATTCCCCACTTCTTCAGGTGAGCGAACCATCCCCCGGGGGGCGGCGCTACTTTTCGTGGCGCGGGGTCCTCGGCGCGGATCGTACCGCGTGGCGGAATATCGCGGAGATGTTCGGACAGGGCGGGTTCCTGATGTTTCATGCAGACATGCGCCGGATAGGCTTAGATAGTCGGTGGCCTGGCAACCGCCATGGGTGATTCGCCTTCGGCCGTTCCGGCAGAGGCCGACGGATCGTGCCGGATGGTGTCGCACGCGGGGCGGTACGTCCACAGGTGGCACGCCCGAGTGCGCAGAAAGCGCTCCAGGACATCCGGATCGGACGGCTTGACCAGATGGTGATCGAAGCCGGAACGCATCGCGCGTGCGACATCCTGTGGAGACCCGTATCCCGTCACGGCGACGAGCAACGCGGGCTCCAGGTGCGCATGTGTTTCCGCCTGCCGGATACAACAGGCGGTTTCATAACCGCTGAACCCCGGCAGTCCGATATCCAGCAACATTGCGTGCGGGTGGAAGCCGTTGGCGAGTTCCAGCGCCGCATGGCCGTCATACCCCACCCGCACATCGTAGCCCCACAATTCGACGAGCAGCGCCAGCGCGGACGCCGAGTCCTGATGGTCATCGATCACGATGACCCGCATGGCGGCTTTCGCATCGTTGATGACGCTTTCCGTCTGCGGCGACGCCCGGTTACCCGACCGCACGGCCTGCACGTGTGTCCCGGGTTCCTTTTCCCGAGCCGTTTCCCGACTCGACCCGCACGTGCGCGGCGATGCGAGGGACGCGCTCGGAGCGCAGACGGCAATGCTCATGTCCGGTCCGCTTCGCGGGCCGCGGCGTCCGCAGCCGCCGCTTCGTCGGCCACGTCTTCGGGCAGGGCCGAATCGTCCGCGATGTCGGCGAGGGATTCGACCGAGTCCGGCAGGATGTCGCCATCGAGCCGGAGATTGCCGTCGCCGTCCGCGGACGCGCGCTCTCCTGTTCCGCCGAGATCGGTATCGCTGCCGAATTCAAGCGGTCCTTCCCCGAGTGCGTGTCCGTCCAGTGCGTCCTCGATATCCGAGGGATGACGGACCGCGCCCAGGACATCGCTGCCGCTGTCGCTGGAGTCGCTCGGTCCGAGTTCCGCAATGGAATGCCCGATACCGGTTCCCGGCCGACTTTCGCCCGGGGGGTTCAATGTGCTGCCTGACATGATAGGTCCTCCGTTACGTCGTGAAACAATTCGACGCAAAATTCATACCATTGGTTCCTGGGCGACCCGCCGAGGAACGGGCGATGACGGAGGTCACGTCATTCAGGCCTTCCCGGAGCGCCGCGCGCCGCCTGCGCGAAATACCGACCGGGAAAGCACGCCCCGCGCCGGAAATCTTTACAAAACCCGCCATGCCGGATGAGAGGGAAGTCCGTTACGTCCTCCTTACAATAGAAGCACGACGAAGGTTTGCGTTCCCTTTCTTTCCCGCTCTTACCACCTGGCCCGCTATTTGCTAACCTTTACGGGTCAGTGAGACATTCGTGGCAACCACCACAATCGAGGAGAACCAGATGAAAACGAAGCGCATCGTATCGAGTGCCGCAGCCATCGCCCTTATCGCGCTGAGCGTGTCCGGAGCCGCCATCGCCCAGGGCGCGGGCGGCGGGGGTGGCGGCGGCGCCGCGGGTGCGGAAGGCGGCGCGGTGGGTACCAGCCGTGGCGGCTCGATGGACGACAGCGCCACCATGGGCACCACTGCCACGCCGGCAAGCACGCCCAAGAAGCATCGTTGGCAGCACAGCAAGTCCAGCGCCAACACCACGATCACCAAGGATCCCAATTCGACGCACATGCTGGGTGTTCACCAAGGTGGCGCGGCGATCACGTCGGGCAAGGATTCGTTGAGCGGCGGCGAAAGCGGCGCGAGCGGCGGCGGCAGCAGCGGCGGCAAGTAAATTCGTGCCGGCCTGCCGGACCCATGGGTCCGGCAGGCATGCGAGGGGGCGGCGAGAGCCGCCCTTTTTTCATGGACGCACGCATGACCCGAGGCGCCCCGGGTGCGTCAGACCGTCGTCTTGCGTTTCACGCGGCGCAGGTCGGCCAGGAACGTGTCGCGCCATACCGACAGGTTGTTGCGGCGCAACGGCGCCATCATGTCGCGATACCGCGACTGCCGTTCCGGCAACGGCATGGTCAGCGCCCGTTCGAGCGCCTCGGACATCTGCACGACATCGAACGGATTGACCACGAGCGCGCCCGGCATCTCGTCGATCGCGCCGGCGAACTGCGACAGCACCAGCACACCTGGATCGTCCGGATCCTGCGCGGAAACGTATTCCTTGGCCACCAGATTCATGCCGTCGCGCAACGGCGTCACGAAGCCGACCTGGGACGCGCGAAACAGCGCCATCAGCACGTTGCGTTCGTACTTTCGATTGAGGTACTGGATCGGCGTCCAGTCGAGCTGCGCGAAACGGCCGTTGATGCGTCCCGCCTGGGCTTCCAGCGACTGGCGGATTTTCTGATACGTACTGACGTCGGACCGTGTCGGCGGCGCGATCTGCACGAACGACACCCGTTCCTGCATGCCGGGCGACGTCTGCAGCAGCCGCTCGAACGCGGCGAAGCGTTCCCCCAGGCCTTTGGAGTAGTCGAGCCGATCCACGCTCATGATCAGTGCCCGGCCGCGCATGCTGTCCCGCACCTTGGCGACCAGGCGCCGGTTCGAATAGTCGCGCGCAGAGGCGGCGATCGCGTCGGGATACACGCCGATCGGATAGGCCGCCACCCGCACGCGGCGCCCGAATGCGCACGCGCGCCCCTGTGCGTCGACCTTGCCGCCGACATCACGCACGATATAGTCGTTGAAGGACTGCATGTCGGTGTTCGTCTGAAAACCGATCACGTCGTATTGCATCAATGCCTCGATCAGTTCCCGGTGCGGCGGCACGGTATACAGCACCTCCGGGGCGGGAAACGGAATGTGCAGAAAGAATCCGATCGGATTCTTCACGCCCAGGCGCCGGCATGCCTGAGCGAACGGGATCAAATGGTAATCGTGCACCCAGATGATGTCGTCCGGCTTGAGCAGGGCCGACAGTTGCCGGGCGAGCGATTCGTTGACGCGGTTGTATCCGGCGTATTCCTGACGGTCGTACCGCAACAGATCGTTGCGGTAATGGAACGCGGGCCACAGGGTCGCGTTCGAAAACCCTCTGTAGTACTGATCATAATCGCGACGTGTAAGACCGACGGTCGCATAGGCCACCTTGCCATGCAGTTCGATATGCGGCGGCGCAGCTTCCGCGACGATGTCGCCGCTCCAGCCAAACCAGATGCCGCCGGTTTCCTGTAATGCGTCGAGTACCCCGATGGCAAGCCCCCCCGCTGCCGGGCGGCCCTCCGAGGTGGGCGCGACACGGTTTGAAACCACGATCAATCGACTCATTCAATCATCCATATCAAGCATGTGATGCGATTTTCACGCAAGTTGTATGCCGTTTGCAAAATGCACGACCAGCAGCCGGGTCACGCTCGAGGGCGCCACCGGCTTGACCAGATAGGTATCGAAGCCCGCGGCGAGCGCGCGCTCGCGATCCTCGGGACGCGCATGGGCGGTGACCGCGATCGCAGACAGACGCGTGCCCGCACCGCCCTGCTCCACCCCGCGCGCATCGTCGACGAAAGCATAACCGTCGCGCTCCGGAAGACCGATGTCCGGGACCAGGGCGTCGGGCCGCTACCCGGCGATCAGCGCCAGTGCGGCGCCGGCAGAATGCACGACCCGCACCGCCGCGCCCTCGTCGTCGAACGCGTGGGCGAGCATCTCGGCGGCCGAGAGATCGTCCTCGACGATGATCACGTCGCGCCCGGCGAGCGGCTTGTGGATGGCCGTCGGGCCGATGCCGTCGCTCCCGGCGTTTTCTTCAGCCCGCGCGCCGGCATCCGGGAGTCGGGGGCGCAAACCCCATCGGCCGGGCCTTCCGGGGCCACACGCACCGGCACGCGGATCGCGAAGGTCGCCCCCCTTGCCGGCACCGGCCCTTTCCACCGACACGCTGCCGCCGTGCGGCTCGACCATGTGCCGCACAATCGCCAGTCCCAGTCCCAGTCCCATTGGGGTCCCCGTTGACCGGTGCCACGCCGTCCGCAGGGATACGCTCATCGGTCAGCAGCAGCTGGATCGTTCTCGCGTCGGCCATGCGACGCAGCGACTCCACCACCACCCGCACGACATCCATCAGGTCGATCGGCGTAACCATGCCTGATCGCGGAGATGTCCATGAACACGGCGATCGCGCCCGTGCTTCGGCGACAGACGGCGAAGTCCGCGTCGACGCCGATCACCGCGGCCGGCGTGACGTACTTGACACGCCGGGCATCCGCGTCATGCTGCTCGGCCTGCTCGGCCTGCTCGGCCTGCTCGGCCTGCTCGGCCTGCTCGGCCTGCTCGGCCTGCTCGGCCTGCTCGGCCTGCTCGGCCTGCTCGGCGCGGGCGCCATCGCGCAGGAACAACAGCGCGCCCTCGATACGTCGCGTTTCCGACAACAGCGGCAGCACGGACAACTGAACGGGATGCATCGTGCGGTCCGCCACCCGCAACAAC
>JBPBQT010000384.1:0-5402 GCA_050955065.1 Janthinobacterium lividum
GTGGGAGGCGGCATGCTGGCGGTGTCGACGCGGTCCGGCGCGGCGTCGCCGTCGCCGTCGCCGTCGTCATCGGTCTCGTAGACGAGACGCTCCGAGCGGGCTTTCTGCTCGTCGAAGAAGACGTTGACGGCGGCGAGCTGCTCGCGGGTCGTGTCCAGCGTGTTCATGCGGTGCCGGAACAGATTGGCGCCGACGAGGCCGCGAGTGTACCAGCCGATGTGCTTGCGCGCCGTGCGCACGCCGGTGAATTCGCCGTAGAACGCGTAATGATCCTCGAGATGCCGGTTCATGACCTGCTGGATCTCGTCGACCCGCGGCGCGGGCAGATGCTCGCCCGTGTCCAGATAGTGGGCGATCTCGCGGAAGATCCAGGGCCGCCCCTGCGCGGCGCGGCCGATCATCAGCGCGTCGGCGCCGGTGGCCCGCAGCACCTGGCGGGCTTTCTCGGGGGAATCGATGTCGCCGTTCGCGACCACCGGGATCGATATCGCCGCCTTCACCGCGGCGATCGTCGCGTATTCGGCGTCGCCCTTGTACAGGTCCGCGCGCGTGCGGCCGTGGATCGTCAGCATCGCGATGCCGGATGCCTCGGCGATGCGGGCGATCGTCAGCGCGTTGCGGTTCTCGGGGTTCCAGCCGGTGCGGATCTTGAGCGTGACCGGCACCGCGTCCGGGCCGACGCCCACCGCGCCGACGACGGCCTCGAGGATCTCGGCCACCAGCGCCTCGTTCTGCAGCAGCGCCGAGCCGGCGGCGACATTGCACACCTTCTTCGCCGGGCACCCCATGTTGATGTCGATGATCTGCGCGCCGTGCGCGACGTTATGGCGCGCCGCGTCGGCCAGCATGCGGGGGTCGGCGCCGGCGATCTGCACGGAGACCGGCTCGACCTCGCCGGTGTGGTCCGCGCGGCGCAGCGTCTTTTCGCTCTTCCACAGCAGCGCGTTCGACGCGACCATCTCCGACACCGCGTAGCCCGCGCCCAGATGCTTGCACAGTTGCCGGAAAGGCCGGTCGGTCACGCCCGCCATGGGCGCGACGAACAAGGCGTTGCGAAGCAAATGAGATCCGATGCGAGGCATGTGGTGTCCGGCGGCGCGCAAGGGCGCCGAAGCGCGAAAAGTGATGGAAGAGAAACGAAAAGGCGACCACACGGCGACGAAGAGACCGGCGTGCCGCCGGAACCGGTGCAGGGAACCCCATGCCGACGCCGTATTTTAGCGCAAGCCGGGAGGCGCACGGGGGGCGCGCGCCAGATTATCTCGGCACGGCGCTCCCGACGCCGCCCGTGCGGCTCAGCGGCTCAGCGGCTCAGCGGCTCAGCGGCCAGCGGCCAGCGGCCAGCGGCCAGCGGCCAGCGGCCAGCGGCCAGCGGCCAGCGGCTCAGCGCCGCTGGCCGAACATCATCTGCCGGGCCAGCAGCGATTTCACGCCCGGTAGCCAGTCGAGCGCGGCCAGCGCGAGCCCGCGCAACGCGGCGACCGGCGCGAGATCGCCGGTGAAGCCGCGCGCCAGCAGATCGGTCATGCCGATCGTCACCGCGCGGTCGAGCTGCCGGCGCCGCGCATAGTCGGCGAGCGCCGCCGGCGTGGCGCCATGCTCGCCGAGCGCCGCGGCCAGCGCCTGGGCGTCACGCAGGCCGAGGTTCAGTCCCTGGCCGGCGACCGGATGCAGCGTCTGCGCGGCATTGCCGATCGCCACGGCGCGCCGGTCGACGAGCCGGTCCCGGCGGTTCAGGCCCAGCGGGTAGGCCGCGCGCCCGGCGATCTGCGTGAATTTCCCCACCCGGGCGCCGAACGCCGCGTCGAGTTCGGCGAGAAAGGCGTTGTCCGACAGCTGCATGCGCCGTGCCGCCTGTTCCGGCGTCTGACACCAGACCAGCGCATAGTCGGCCGGACCCGCAGCCGGGCCTGCAGCCGGACCTGTAGCGAGACTCGCGCCTGGAGCGCCTGCCGGGTCCATGGCTCCCGCTGCGGCCGCGGGGCGTACCTGGCTCGATTCGGCGAGCGGCAGCAGCGCCACCGGCCCCTCGTCGGTGAAGCGTTCCCAGGCGACACGAGGCAGCGCGGCGCTGCAACGCACGGTGCCCACGATGGCGGTCTGCTGGTAGTCGCGGGCGCGCGGATGCGTGCCGGCCGCCGCCTGCGCGTCGAACAGGCCGCCTTCGGCATGAATCAGCAGGCGCGCGCGCAAGGCGCGAGGGGCGGCGGGGGCCGAGGCAACCAGGGCCGGGGTAGCCGAAGCCGGGGCAACCAGGGCCGAGGCAACCGGAGCCGGGGTAGCCGGGGCGCCGGGCGGGACGGCGGCGGGTGGCATCGATGCCACGCTCGTCATCCGGATCGTGACGCCGTGCGCGTCCTGCAGGTCGTCGAGCACCGTGCTGTGTTCCATCACCCGCAGGCGCGCGCCCGCCGCGATCGTCCGGTCGAGCCCGGCGCGCAGCGCGGCGGTCAGCGCGCCGTAACGGACGACATAGCCGAGGGCGGGCAGGCCGTGCTCGCGCCGGTCGATGCGCGTGCGGCCGAAATGACCGCGCTGCGAGATGTGGATGGCCTCGATCGGCGTCGCCTCGGCCGGCCAGCCGAGCGGTTCGAGCAGCATCCGGCTGCCGTACGAAAGCGCCAGCACGCGCGGGTCCCGGTGCGCGGCCGTGGCGTCGCGCGCGTCGATCAGCACGACCGAGAGCGCCGCCGTCGCGCTGCGACGCGCGAGCGCGCCGGCCAGCGCGAGTCCGACCGGCCCCGCACCGATGATCGCGATATCGCAGTCGAACGCGGCGGGGTCGGAAGCGGCGAGCTCGGAAGCGGCGAGGTCGGAAGCGGCGAGGTCGGAAGCGGCGAGGTCGGGAGGCAGGTTCAGCATCGCGCCTCCCGCATCAGCGCTTCGATCGCGTCGGCGTCGACGGGCACGTCCCGGGTGATCAGTTCGCAGCCGCTTTCGGTGACGACCGCGTCGTCCTCGACGCGAATGCCGATGTCCCAGAACGCCTCGGGCACGTCGTCGGCGCGCCGCACGTACAGGCCGGGTTCGATCGTGAGCACCATGCCCGGGCGCAGGATGCGCGAGGGCGGCACGGGCCGGGCATCTGCATCGGTATCGGGCGCCGCGGACGCCGCGGCCGCGGTTGTGCCATCCGTCGCGTCGGGTTCCTCGTAGTCCCCGCAGTCATGCACGTCGAGCCCGAGCCAGTGGCCCGTGCGGTGCATGTAGAAACGCGTGTAGGCGCGCGCGGCGATGGCGTCGTCGACGCCGCCATGCGTGTCGGCGCGCAACAGGCCGGTGTCGAACATGCCCTGCACCAGCACGCGCAACGCGGCCTGGTGCGCGTCATCGAAACGGGCGCCGGGGCGGGTCGCGTCGGCGGCGGCGCGGTTCGCCGCGACGACGATGTCGTAGAGCGCGCGCTGCGGGCCGCTGAAACAACCGTTCGCCGGGAAGGTCCGGGTGATGTCGGACGCATAGCCGTCGAGTTCGCAGGCGGCGTCGATCAACACCAGATCGCCGTCCGCGAGCAGCGCGTCGCCCGCCGGGTAATGGAGGATGCAGGCGTTCGCGCCGGTCGCCACGATCGAACCATAGGCAGGCGCCTGCGCGCCATGGCGCCGGAACTCGTACAGCAGTTCGGCCTCGAGCGCGTATTCCGGCAGCCCCGGCCGCGCGGCGCGCATCGCGCGCAGATGCGCCTGCGCGGAGATGGCCGCGGCGTCGCGCATCCGGGCGAGTTCGCTGCCGTCCTTGATGATGCGCATTGCTTCGACCACCGGCGTGAGGTCATGGCGCGACGCGGGCGCGCGGTGACCGCGCCGGGCGCGCACGGTGGCGGTCCAGCGCGCGATGTCGGCATCGAGCCCGGTGTCGGCATGGAACGGATGAAACAGCGTGGGCGCGCCATCCAGGCAGGCCGGCAACCGGGCGTCGCGCTCGCCGTTCGGCAGCGCGGCGTCGAACCCGAAGGCTTCGCGAGCGGCGTCGGGGCCGTAGTGGAAGCCTTCCCAGACCTCGCGCGTCGGGTCTTTCTCGCGGTAGAACAACGTGCTCGACGGCGCGCTCGCGTCGCCCGCGCCGCGGCTGTCGAGCAGCAGCAGCGCGTCGGGTTCGGTGAAGCCCGTGAGGTAGAAGAAGTCGCTGTCCTGCCGATAGGCGAAATCGCTGTCGCGGCTGCGGACCCGGGCCGGCGCCGCGGCGATCACCGCCACGCCGCCGCCGGCCGCGCGCAGGGCGGCGAGCACCTGCGCGCGCCGGCGCGCGAACACCTCGGGAGGAAAGGCGCGATCGACGATTCGCGGTGGCGAGGGAGGCATGCCGGGCGCCGTCGGGCGCGCGAGGTCGGCCGGGGAGACGCGGGAAGGGACGGGGGACGATGAGTGCATACGCAATTCTAGCGCTCCCCGCGCCGGGATGGCGCGCTGTGTTGTCCGGAGTTCATGGCTTCGGGCGCTGGCGGTCATGGCGGCCCTGGAAGCCTCAGTTCAAACTGGTGCCCCCAGCCAGTCTTGGGGCCACGTCGACCGCCGTCCTTGCCATACGTCACCTGATCGTATGGCACGTGGCATGTCAAAAATCGCGATCCGCGCGGTGCGTCCCGTCATCCCGCAGACGCGGGGCGCCCGCGCGCAGTTCGGCGTCCAGCGCGGCCAGTTCGGCGGGCGTGCCGACATTCGCCCAGCGGCCCCGCCAGATTTCGGCCGACGCGCGTCCGCTGGCGATCGCTTCGCGAAAGAACGGCAGCAGCGCCATGCGCGGCACCGGCGCGCGGCGTGCGATCGCGGCGAACGTGCGGGTGTCGTACAGGCCGAAACTGGCGAACGTGAAACGCGTCGGGCCGTCGGCGCTGAGCGTCTCGCCGTCGAAGGCGAAGTCGCCGTGCGGATGGAAGGGCGGATTCGGCACCATGACCAGATGCATCGCCGGTTGCGCGCGCGCGTGCATCGCCCGCGCGCGCTCGCGCAGCGTCGTGAAATCGAAATCGCAGAAGACGTCGCCCGCGACCGCCAGGAAAACCGTGTGCGGGGCAGGACGCGCCGCAGTGGCGGCGGCGGCGCCGGCATCGGCAACGGTTGCTGCGCCGGCAACATCGACAACGGTCGCTGCGCCGGCACCATTGGCAACGGTTACCGCACTGGCGCCATCAGCGACGTTTGCCACGCCGGCACCGGTCGTGACGCCGCCCGCGTCGGCGCCGTTCAGCAGCGGCAGCGCCTGCGCGATGCCGCCGGCGGTCTCCAGCGCGCGCGCGCCCTCGGCGGAGTAGCGCAGCGAAACGCCCCACCGGCTCCCGTCGCCCAGCGCCGCCTCGAACCGCTCGCCGAGCCAGGCGTGGTTGATGACGATGCGCCGGATGCCGGCGCGCGCCAGCGCCTCGATCTGCCAGACGATCAGCGGCTTGCCGCCGGCTTCCAGCA
>JBPBQT010000385.1:0-5245 GCA_050955065.1 Janthinobacterium lividum
CACGTCGCCCGCGGCGAACACGCCGCGCACGCTGGTGGCGGTGAAGTAGTTGCGCGTGTTCTTGCCGGTGACGATATAGCCGTTTTCCATCTTCAGCTGGTCGACGAACAGGTCGGTGTTTGGCTTGTGGCCGATCGCGACGAACAGACCCTGGACGGCGAGATCGGTGGCGTCGCCGCCCTGGCGGCGCACGCGCAGCCCGTTGACCCCGGACGGGTCGCCGAGGACTTCCTCGAGCGTGTGGTCGAACAGGATCTCGACCTTGCCTTCGCGCTGCTTCTGCATCAGGCGGTCGACCAGGATCGGCTCGGCGCGGAACTTGTCGCGGCGGTGGATCACCGTCACCTTGCGCGCGATGCCGCTCAGGTAGAGCGCTTCCTCGACGGCCGTGTTGCCGCCGCCGATGACCGCGACGTCCTGGTTCTTGTAGAAGAAGCCGTCACAGGTCGCGCATGCGGACACGCCCTTGCCCATGAAGGCGGTCTCCGACTCCAGCCCCAGATACTGCGCCGAGGCGCCGGTCGCGATGATCAGCGTGTCGGCGGTGTATTCGCCCGAATCGCCGATCAGGCGGAACGGCCGCTCGTCGAGCTTCGCCGTATGGATGTGATCGAACACGATCTCGGTGTTGAAGCGTTCCGCGTGCTCCAGGAAGCGCTGCATCAGCTCGGGTCCCTGGACGCCGTTCTGGTCGGCGGGCCAGTTCTCGACCTCGGTGGTGGTCATCAGCTGGCCGCCCTGCGCCATGCCGGTCACCAGCAGCGGCGACAGGTTGGCGCGCGCGGCGTAGACCGCGGCGGTGTAGCCGGCGGGGCCCGAACCGAGGATGAGAACCTTTGCGTGTTTCTTTTCCGACATGACATTATCCCGTTGAGTGCGTGCGCGCCTGCCATGCGGCGTCGCGGCGGGCGAACCGGGCCACGGCGGGGCGAAAGGCAGGGCCGGGAGCGGGACCGGGGCAGGGCCGAAGCAGGGTGCCGACGGATCGGGCCGGGTCCGGCGCTCACGACACCCGCTATGATACCCGCGGGCGTCGCCCCGCGTTTCGCGCCCGACACCGCGGTGCGGGTTTGCAACATGAGACGGGCGCCGTCCCGGCCTGAAATCGACAATATGTTACAAAACCGGTTCCCCGGACGCCCTTTCTGCCGCCGGACCCGGACCCAAACGCCGCCGCGCGGTTTAGAATGCCGGGTCGACTATTCAGACGCCGGGCCCGCGCCCGCCGGCGTCGCCCCGACCGGTGAACGTGGCCCGGACGCCATGCGGCGCGTCACTGTGACGCGCCCTGCGTCATGCGGTAGCGAACCGCCGCAGCGACATGTTTTCGCGGCGTCTCCTTCCTCGCCCGGACACCGGTTTCCACCGTCAGCATGATTGGACAATGGCGAAAACCACCTTTTCACCTGCCGCACCCGCGTTGCCGCACCGCATGTCGCGGCTTTTCACCGAAATCCGCTGGCTCATCCAGGTTGCGGTCTCGATCTTCCTGCTGCTGTCGCTGATCAGCTACGACCGGCACGACCCGGGCTGGACGCATTCCGTGAAGGTCGACCACATCGCCAACTGGGGCGGGTTGATCGGCGCGCGCGCGTCGGACATGCTGCTGTTGCTGTTCGGCGTCTCCGCGTACTGGCTGCTGCTGTTCGTCGCCCGTCACGTCGCCGCGAACTACCAGCGGATCAGCGGGCACGCGCTGCCGGGCGACGAGACGCGGGCCGCCCGGCACCGCGCCGGCCCGATCGCCGAATGCCTGTCGTTCGCGCTGGTCGTCGCGTCCAGCGTCGGTCTGGAGTCGATGCGGATGTGGTCGCTGAAGATCGCGCTGCCGGTCGCGCCAGGCGGCGTGCTCGGCGATCTGGTGGCGCGCGCCGTCGGCAATGCGCTGGGCTTCACCGGCGGCACGCTGGCCTTGTTGCTGGCGCTCGTGATCGGCCTGTCGCTGTTCTTCCAGTTCTCGTGGCTGGATGCGTGCGAACGGGTGGGCGGGGCGATCATCTCCGGCGTCACGCTGGCGCGCCTGCGCCACGAGGCCGAACGCGACCGCAAGCTGGGCGAGGCCGCGGCCGTGCGCCGCGAGGACAAGGTGGAGCGCAGCCGCGCGAAGACCGGGGAGCAGGCATCCGCGCGGCCCGCATCGGCCGAGCGCGGCGCCGCGCCCGAGCGCAACGAACCGGCGGTGCGCCCGGTGACGATCGAACGCCCGGCCCCGGCGACGCCGCGCGCCGGCAAGGGCCCAGCGGCAGCAGCGGAGGCGTCGAGAGCGTCGGACCAGGCGGGAACTTCGGGGAAGTCGGGAACGGCAGGGTCCGCGGCGGAAATGGCCGACGAACCGGAAGCGGCTTCCTCGGCCAAGGCCGGTGCACACCAGACGCCCCTGTTCCCCGACGCCTCCGGCGAAAACGCGTTGCCGGCGCTGGGTCTGCTCGACCCGCCGCCGCAGCTCGTCGAGACCGTGTCCGACGAGACGCTCGAATACACGTCGCGCCTGATCGAGAAGAAGCTGAAGGATTTCGGCGTCGAGGCCAGCGTCGTGGCCGCCTATCCGGGGCCCGTCGTCACCCGTTACGAGATCGAGCCGGCGACCGGCGTCAAGGGCAGCCAGATCGTCAATCTCGCGAAGGACCTCGCGCGCGCGCTCTCGCTCGTGTCGATCCGCGTGGTCGAGACGATCCCGGGCAAGAACTACATGGCGCTCGAACTGCCGAACGCGCGCCGCCAGACCGTGCGGCTGTCCGAGATCCTCGGCGCCGACGTCTACACGCAGGCCGCGTCGCCGCTGACGATGGGTCTGGGCAAGGACATCAGCGGCCAGCCGGTGGTCGCCGACCTCGCGAAGATGCCGCACCTGCTGGTGGCCGGCACGACCGGGTCGGGGAAATCGGTGGGCATCAACGCGATGATCCTGTCGCTGCTGTACAAGGCGAGCGCGGACCAGGTGCGGATGATCCTGATCGATCCGAAGATGCTCGAGATGAGCACCTACGAAGGCATTCCGCACCTGCTCTGCCCGGTGGTCACCGACATGAGCCAGGCCGGTCACGCGCTGAACTGGACCGTGGCGGAGATGGAGCGGCGCTACAAGCTGCTGAGCAAGCTCGGCGTGCGCAACCTCGCCGGCTACAACGCGAAGATCGCCGAGGCCGACAAGCGCGGCGAGAAACTGCCGAACCCGTTCTCGCTGACGCCGGAGTCGCCCGAGCCGCTGTATCACCTGCCGGCGATCGTCGTCGTCATCGACGAGCTGGCCGACCTGATGATGGTGGTCGGCAAGAAGGTCGAGGAACTGATCGCGCGCATCGCGCAGAAGGCGCGCGCCGCGGGCATCCACCTGATCCTCGCCACGCAGCGCCCGTCGGTCGACGTCATCACCGGCCTGATCAAGGCGAACGTGCCCACGCGCATGGCCTTCCAGGTGTCGTCGAAGATCGACTCGCGCACGATCCTCGACCAGCAGGGCGCCGACACGCTGCTCGGCATGGGCGACATGCTCTATCTGCCGCCGGGCTCGGGCGTGCCGGTGCGCGTGCACGGCGCGTTCGTCTCGGACGATGAAGTGCACCGCGTGGTCGAGAACCTGCGCGCGCAGGGCGAGCCGAACTACATCGAGGGTATCCTCGAAGGCGGCGTGGCCGACAGCGTGGAAGGCGAGGGCGCCGGCGGCGGCGCGGCGGCCGAGAGCGATCCGCTGTACGACCAGGCGGTGGAGATCGTCATCAAGAACCGGCGCGCGTCGATCTCGCTGGTGCAGCGGCATCTGCGCATCGGCTACAACCGCGCGGCGCGTCTGCTCGAACAAATGGAAAATGCGGGAATGGTCTCGCCGATGGGCGCGAACGGCAATCGCGAGATCCTGGTTCCCCACCGCGACACGGAGTAATGCACGATGAAGTCGAAGTTGAAGTCCATGCTGGTTCTGGCGCTGTCGATCGGCGCGGCGTCGCAGGCGGTCGCCGGCGGTCCGGACGAGATGCGCCAGTTCGTCTCGCAGGTCAAATCGGCGAGCGGCGACTTTTCCCAGCGGCAGATGAAGCCGGTGAAGGGGCAGGCGGGTGCGCTGGAGCCGTCGGGCACGTCGAGCGGCACGTTCGCGTTCGCGCGGCCCGGCAAGTTCATCTGGCTGTACCAGAAGCCGTACCAGCAGCAGTTGCAGGCGGACGGACAGATGCTCTATGTCTATGACAAGGACCTGAACCAGGTCACCGAGCGCCCGCTGGGCAACGCGCTGGGCGCGAGCCCGGCGGCGATCCTGTTCGGCAGCAACGACCTCGAGAAGAACTTCACGATCAAGGATGGCGGCACGAAGGAAGGCGTCGACTGGGTCGAGCTGGTGCCCAGGGCGCAGGACACGCAGTTCAAGCGCATCGGCGTCGGCTTCAAGGCGGGCGAGCTCGCGGCGATGGAACTGTACGACGTCTTCGGCAACGTGACGCTGCTGTCGTTCCAGAACATCCGGAAAAACCCGGCGGCGCCGGCGGACCGCTTCCAGTTCGTGGTGCCCAAGGGCGCGGATGTGATCAAGGGGTAAGCGGGGCCGGCGGCTTTCCGTAGCGGTCCTCCGATGCCGATGCGTTTCCTGTAAGCTCTAGCGTTTCCTTTCCTGCGGGCATGCGATGCCGGATCTGTTTACGAATGAACCGCGGCGCCCGCTCGCCGAGGCACTGCGCCCCGCCACGCTGAACGACGTCATCGGGCAGAGCCATCTGCTGGGCCCCGGCAAGCCGCTGCGGCTCGCGTTCGAATCGGGCAAGCCGCATTCGATGATCCTGTGGGGCCCGCCGGGGGTCGGCAAGACGACCATCGCGCGGTTGACCGCGCATGCGTTCCGGTGCGAATTCATCGCGTTGTCGGCGGTGCTTTCGGGCGTCAAGGACATCCGCGAATCGATGGAACGCGCGCGCCAGACGCTCGACCAGAGCGGGCGGCACACGATCCTGTTCGTCGATGAGATCCACCGTTTCAACAAGGGGCAGCAGGACGCATTGCTGCCGTTCGTCGAATCGGGGCTGGTGACCTTCATCGGCGCGACCACCGAGAATCCCAGCTTCGAGGTGAACTCGGCGCTGCTCTCGCGCGCGCAGGTCTATGTGCTCAAGTCGCTCAGCGACGACGAAATGCGGCTCCTGCTGCAACGCGCGCAGGCCGGCGTGCCGGCCGGGGGGGAGGCCGATGCGAACGCCGATGCACCGTCCGGTGCGCAGGCCGCGCTTGGCGGCCTGACCTTCGACGACAATGCGGTGGACAC
>JBPBQT010000386.1:0-5212 GCA_050955065.1 Janthinobacterium lividum
CGCCGAGCAGTTCCTGCAATTCTTACTGAATGCCACCGAGATCGAATAACGTTGCTCCTGGCAAAGCGTCCACGAGGATGTCGAGATCACTGCCCTGTTCATCATCGCCGCGAACGACAGACCCGAAGACGCGAGGATTCGTGGCCCGGTTCGATGCGACGATTCGGCGAATTTCCGAACGGTGAAGGTTCAGCGCCTGCGACGGTTTCACTGACATTCTCCCCAATAGATGACGGCCTCGCCATTGTAGATTCACAGCGGACGCGTTTTGCAACATCAGCGACGCACCTGCCCATTCGGTGAGAGTCGATCGCGGATGCGAACAACTTTGCGGCCCCGTTCGACGCAATGCGGGCGGATGAAGGAATCGTCGCATTGCGGGAAAGTATGCCCGCGCTCCACGAAATCTGCAATCCGACGCCATGAAACGCCCGGCAACGGCGGCGCGGCCCGGCCACTCTGCCTCGGCCATCCGGAATTCGAAGGCTTCGAGGTGATCCAGATGGGCAAGTAGGCAGGGGCCGCGTTCGCAACGATCGATTTAATTGATGCCAAGCTGAAAAATTTATCGTTTTCGCCGGTATTTTTGAGCGCGTAGACTGCCGCACACCCTACTCGCCGAAAAGGACCGCATGCCGCGCCTTCCCGACACCGCGGCGCCCGCCGCCGCGGTCTTCCCGTCGATCGAGCCCGCCGGCGACCGGTGCCTGCTGATACGCCTGGGCGACCGGATCGAACCGGAGGTGACGCGACGCGTGCACGCGCTGACCGAGCGGTTGCTCGCGACCCTGCACGCGGCGGGCAACGTCTGGTCGGCGAGCGACGCCGGGGCAGATTTGCAGATGCGCGCCGAGGCGAGCACGGAGACGGGCGCCGAAGCCGGCGCGGAAACCGGCGCCGCAACAAGCACCGCCATAAGCGCAAGCGTCATCGACATCGTCCCCGCCTTCACGACGGTGGCGCTGCATTACCGTCCCGAACGCCTGCCGCGCGCGCGCGGCGGCGCCTATGCGCAACTGCACGCGGCCATCGCGCCGTTGCTGCGCGACGCCGCGCCCACGCATGCGACAGCGTCCCGGCTGATCGAGATTCCCGTCTGCTACGGCGGCGAGTACGGCCCCGATCTCGACGACGTCGCGCGGCGCTGCGCGCTCACGCCCGAGGAGGTCGTGCGCCTGCATGGCGCGGTGGAGGTCGGCGTGCACACCTTCTTTTTCTCACCCGGCAATCCGTTCGCCGGGCCGCTCGACGCACGCCTGTCGGTACCGCGCCGCACGACGCCGCGCACGCGGGTCGAAGCCGGATCGGTCGCGATCGCCAACGGGTTGACGTCGATCTACCAGGTGGCCTCGCCCGGCGGCTGGAACATCATCGGCCGCACGCCGTGGAGCCTGTTCGATCTCGCATGGTCGCCGCCCACGCGCCTGCGGCTGGGCGACCGCCTGCGTTTCGCGCCGATCTCGCCCGAGGCATTCCTGGCGCGCGACGAGCATCGGGCACGATGAACATGACGCAGGACAACAGCGCGGCTCCCTTCCCTCCCCCGAGGCACAACGCGATGAAATCGATCGACCTGAACTGCGACATGGGCGAAAGCTTCGGCCCCTGGGTGATGGGCAACGACCATGAACTGCTGCGCTTCGTCAGCTCCGCCAATCTCGCCTGCGGTTTTCATGCGGGCGATCCGCTGACGATGCGCGCCACCGTGCGCGATGCGCTGGCCCAGGGCGTGGCGATCGGCGCGCATCCCGGCCTGCCCGACCTGCAAGGCTTCGGCAGGCGGGCGATGGCGATGACGCCGGACGAGGTCTATGCGCTGATGGTGTACCAGATCGGCGCCCTGGCCGGCTTCGCCCGGGCGAGCGGCACGCGGCTGCGCCATGTGAAGACGCACGGCGCGCTGTACCAGATGACCGTGCAGGACATGGCGCTGGCGCAGGCGATCGCCGCCGCCGTGCGGGACGTCGACGCGACGCTGCACCTGATCGTGTCGACGCCGAACATGGCGCAGGCCGCCGCGCACGCGGGTCTGCGGGCAGTGCACGAGGTGTACGCGGACCGTACCTACCAGCCCGACGGCACGCTGACGCCGCGCTCGCAACCGGATGCGATGATCGTCGACGTGGAGCGCTCGATCGACCAGGTCCGGCACATGGTGCATGAGGGCAGCGTGATCGCGCTGGACGGCACGCGCGTGCCGGTGCGCGCGGATTCGGTCTGCATCCATGGCGACCAGCCCGGCGCCGTGGCGTTCGCGCAGCGCGTGCGCGCCGGCCTGGAAGCCGACGGCATCGCGATCTGCACGCCATGACCGGCACCATCGCACTCGCCACCCCGCACGCCATCCCGCTCGCGACGACGGCCAGCGGCGACGCGCTGCCGGGCGCGATGCATGTCGCGAAGCCGGGCATGCTGTCGACGGTGCAGGACATCGGGCGCTACGGCTACCAGCGCCTGGGGGTGCCGGTCAACGGCGTGATGGACGAACGCTCGCACCGCATCGCCAACACGCTGGTGGGCAACGGCCCGGACGCGGCGACGCTCGAAACCACGCTGGTCGGGCCCGCGGTCTGGTTCGATCGCGATGTGCTGATCGCGCTCGCGGGCGCGGACATGCAGGCGAGCATCGATCACGTCCCGGCCCCCCGGCAACGCGCGCTGCTCGTGCGCCGCGGGGCGATGCTGCGTTTCGGGCCGTGCATCAGGGGCGCGCGCGGGTATCTGGCGGTGCGCGGCGGCTTCGCGGTCGAGCCGGTGCTGGACAGCCGCAGCACGTTCCTGCGCGGCGGTTTCGGCGGCGTCGCGGGGCGCGCGCTGCAAACCGGCGACCGGGTCGCGCTCGGTATCGCGGATAGCGGCTATCCGGTGCTGCACGCCGCACTGCTGCATGGCGCCGCGCCGTTCATCGCGGGCCCGGCGCTCGCCATTGCCCCGCCACCGGCCCTGCTCGGCGCGCTGCGTTTCACGCGCGGCCCGCAATGGGACGATTTCACCCGCGACGCCCGGCGCCATTTCACGCGGGAGTTCTACCGCATCCATGCCCGCTCGGACCGGATGGGCTACCGGCTCGAGGGGCCGGAACTGCACCTGCGCGCCGCGCTGGAGATGATCTCGGAACCGGTGGATTTCGGCACCGTGCAGATTCCGCCCGACGGCCAGCCGATCGTGCTGATGGCGGACCGCCAGGGCGCGGGCGGCTATCCGAAGATCGCCTATGTGATCAGCACCGACCTGCCGGCGCTGGCCCAGGCGCTGCCCGGCGCCCGCGTCGGCTTCGACGAGGTGGACCACGCCGCGGCCGAACGCTTGTATCTGGAGAACGAGGATGCGCTCGCGGCCCTGCGGTCCGCCGTGCGCATGACGCTGCGCGACGTGGCGGCCGCGCGGTAGCGCGCATTCACGCCACGGGCTTTTGCGGACCCGCGCCGGGCTTTTGCCGATCCGCGCCGGGCATTTCCGCATCCGCCGCGGGCAACGGGGTCGCGAAGACACCCTCGCCTTCGCCGGCACCTGCGGCCTGCGCCGCGAGCGTCGCGAACCGATGCGTCACCGGTTGCGTGGCCTGGCGCGGCTGAACCAGGCCGATATCCCGATAAAACACGTCGTCGCCCAGTTCCAGCGCCCGGACGCCCGCGGGCCACGCATCGAGCGCGGCGGTCCGGGGCACCAGCGCGACGCCGACCCCACGCGCCACCAGCCGCACGATGGCCGGCAGCTCGTCGAGTTCGACCACGTCGTGCACCGTCAGCCGGGCACGGCGCAGGAAACGCTCGACCAGCCGTCCGCCGAACGAACCGCGGTCGTACCGGACGAACGGCGCGCTGGCGAGCGTCTCGCGCCACGGCGCCGCGGCGAGCGCATCGGGCACCAGCAGCACGAACGGTTCGCTGGCCAGCGGCGTCCAGTCGAGTTCGGCGGGCAACGCGAACGGGGGTCGGATGATCACCGCCGCGTCGAGTTCGCCGGCATCCACCTGCGCGAGCAGATGCAGCGACAGCCCGGGCACGACCCGGATGCGCCAGCCGGGGTGCGCGCTCCTGAAACGCGTCAGGGTATCGACCAGAAACGACCACTGTGCCGAGGCGATCGCGCCGATGCGCAGCAAGCCGCTGGCCTCGGGCGTGGCGCCGTGCCGCCCCAGCCGCGCGTACAGCGTCAGCAACTCCCCGGCGAGCGCCAGCGTCTCGCGCCCGGCGTGGCTGAGCACCGCCGAGCGTCCGGTGCGATCGAACAGGACGATGCCCAGCTCGGCCTCCAGACGCTGCATCTGCGCGCTGACGGCGGATTGCGTGAGACCGATGCGCGCGGCGGCGTGGGAAAAGGTCCCGTGCTGGGCGACGGCCATGAAGGTGCGAAGTTCGCGAAGCATCGGACTCATCGAAAATAATGGTGGAAGGGATAAAAATATATCGCTATTCGCCATTTTCTGTCGTGCATAAACTGCGCTGTACGGGTGCTTCACGCCCGTCTTTCCCTTTACAGGCCTGTCATTGTCCGTCCGATGAGCCCGGCGCATGCCGGCCTCGTGCCGGCCGCGCGTGACCGGCGCCACCTCCGAGAGTCGCCACGATGTCCACCGCTCGACCAGCCACCCCGCAGGCCATTCCGTTTCATCTCGCGTTCCCCGTCCACAGCCTCGCCGCCGCCCGCAGCTTCTACGGCGAGTTGCTCGGCTGCCCGGAAGGCCGCAGTTCGGCGGACTGGGTCGATTTCGATTTCTACGGGCATCAGATCGTTGCGCATCTCGCGCCCGAGGAGGCCGGCCACCGTCAGACCAGCGCGGTCGACGGCGACGCGGTTCCGGTCCGTCATTTCGGCGCGGTGCTGCCGATGGCCGAGTGGCAGTCGCTCGCGGACAAGCTGCGGCAGGCGGACACGCGCTTCATCATCGAGCCGCATATCCGCTTCAAGGGCGAGGTCGGCGAGCAGGCCACGATGTTCTTTCTCGACCCGTCGGGCAACGCGGTCGAATTCAAGGCATTCGCCGACCTCGGTTCGCTGTTCGCGAAATAACGCTCCGCCGGCGAGTCCCGTCGCCGTCTCGTCGGCGTCCCTGTCGTCCAACGCCTGTCTGCCCGCCTCGCTCACGGCCCGCACGCGCGGGCCCACCTGGAAATGCCCGATGACAGCATCGACGCTTCGTTACCGCCGCCGCATGCTCTGCCTGGCCGCCCCTCTGTGCGTCACCCTCGGCGGCGCAGCGCTGGTTCCC
>JBPBQT010000387.1:0-4975 GCA_050955065.1 Janthinobacterium lividum
CAGCGGGCGATCTGCCGCGTGCCCACGGCGAGCGTCGCTTCGCGCAGCGAACTGATCGGCCGTGACTGGCCGTGCGCGACGCTGTTGGCGAAGCGTAGCAACTGGACGGTCAGCTTCGGAATGCGCTTGAGCTCGCTCTCGATCTGACGAATGCCCGGATCGCGGCTCAGCAAGCCCAGCAGGCTCACCAGCGGCGCGCGGTCCGTGACCAGGCGCCGCGACGAGAGGATTTCCGGCCGGGCGAAATAATAGCCCTGGAACAGGTCGAAACCCAGGCGGCGGGCCAGCGCGTAATCCTCGGCCGTTTCGACTTTTTCGGCAAGCGCAATACAGCCCGACATCTTGACCACGGTCAGGATGTCGGGAAGTTCGGCTTGCGTGCATTTCGTGAAATCGATTTTCGCGATGTCCACGTGCGAGAGATTGTCGAGCGCCGCGGTGCTCGCCAGCTCCATGTCGTCGAAAGCGATACGGAACCCCTGGGCGCGCAGTTCGCCGCAACGTTCCAGCAGGTCGTCCTCCAGCAGGACCGTTTCCAGTATTTCCAGCACGAACAGGTGCGGCGGCAGCATCGACAGCATGTCGCTGAAGAGAATGTCGCGATTAACATTGATATACCCGACATCGGTACCCAGTACCGTGCCCAGACCGAATTCGCCGAGCATCGTCGCGATGACATGCGAGGTGGCCTGGCTGTCGTCCATGATCATCGCCGCATTCACGGGGCTGTCGCGATAGAGAAGCTCATATCCGGCAAGCATGCCGCTGCGGTCGACAATCGGCTGGCGCCCAAGGTAGACGTTCGCCGCGTCGCCGACAGCGTCCGGGCCGATGTTCGTCATAGAGGTTTCTCGCATGCGGTTCTTTCTTCTTCGGCCAGACGCGCGTACGGCGCTTTTGTCATGCTGCTGTCTTCGTTACGGAGCAAACGCCTGTCCTGATGGTGCCCATAGTTCCCGCACACGATACCCGAACAACAAGCCGCACGGTTGGCAAAATGCCGTGAAGACCCAGCAATCGAACGGTCTTCAGGTCTTATTTACCGATTTTCGCGAATTTTGTTTCAGTGTGTGTTCGCGGGTGCGGAAAGACGGGCGTTTCGTCGCTTTTACCGAAACTGTGTGGCTAAAAAGCTGCAAACGGCAAAATTTGCGGGTACTTTTTGCTCCTCACCTGATGTTTATCGGCACCAATCCGAAAAAATTTCTTTATTTTTGATTTCAATTTTTCGCGCCGGTGCGCATGCACATCCGCGGGAAAGGCAGGCCGGGCGGGGGTGGAGACACGGAATCGGAAAAAATGTCGGTTTTTTTCTGACACGTGAAAGAGGGATGACTTACGCAGGACCTGCGTGTCGTTCCGATATGCGGCGCATTCCGGCTTCGAGACAATGCATTCGAGGTCAGCGTCTGTACGGAACGACCCACAACCCAGTCAACTAGCCGGCCCGTCTGAGGGGCATTTCCATGAGCATCAGCCACACCACACTCGATGAACTTAGGGAAGTCAATCTTTCCTATCTGATGCTCTGCCAACGTCTGCTGCGCGACGATCGGCCGATGGGGATGTTCAGACTGGGAATTTCCGAGCAGGTAGCGGACGTACTGGTCAGCCTCACGCTGGCGCAGACGGTACGGCTGGCATCGTCGAATCAACTGCTGTGCCGCTTCCGCTTTGACGATCACACGATCCTGTCGACGTTGACGCATGTTTCGAAAAACGTCGAGACGGCGTCGTCGCATGCCGCCATTTTGCTCGCCGGGCAGCCGGCCGAACAACTCGGTTAACACTTTCTTACATTTGAGTCTGCCATGGCAAGCCGAAGTGTTGTGCTGGAAGCGCGTGAAATCACCCTGGCGATCGAACTGATCGAGTTGGGTGGACGTCTGCAGGTGCTGGAAGCGGAAGTGGGTCTGAGCCGCGAACGTCTCATCAAGCTGTACAAGGAAGTACGGGGCGTATCGCCGCCCAAGGGCATGCTGCCGTTCTCGACCGACTGGTTCATGACCTGGCAGCCGAACATCCACTCGTCATTGTTCTACAACACCTATCGCTTCATGGTCGACGAGGCCAAGTGCACGCCGATCCAGGCGACGATCCGCGCCTACCGGCTGTATCTCGAGCACGTCGGCATGCAAGGCGGCGAGGCGGAGGCAGTGCTGGGACTGACGCGCGCCTGGACGCTGCTGCGCTTCTTCGACAGCGGCATGCTGCAGTCGGCACCGTGCAGCCGGTGCGGCGGTCATTTCGTGACGCATGCGCATGAACCGCGCAACGGCATGGTCTGCGGCCTGTGCCAGCCGCCGTCGCGTGCCGGCAAGACGCGGGCGAACAGCGTGTCGAAGAACGCCGCGGCCGAGGCCATCCGCGTCGCGTCGTTGCCCGACGCATCCTTTCCGGACGAGCAGGTCGACGAAGACGCCTACGAATCGATGGCCTAGTGCGGGTTTCCCGGCCCGGGCGCGTGACACCCCGTCGTGTCCTCGCCTCGGGCCGCGCCGCCGCAGGCATGTTGCCGGCGCCATTCGCGCGCCGCGCCCCGCTTTCTCCCATCCCGCGGTCCGGTTCATCGCACCGCATCGCATCGCACCGCATCGCATCCCATCGTCCCGCGCACGCTTCGCCCGCGCCCCGCACGTGCAGCTGGTCTGGCAGCCGGTCTGGCAGTCGGACGCGCATCGCGTCGGGGATGCCACTTGCCCTTTCATCCGGCATCCCGACAGGCATTTTCACCGCCGACGTTTCAAATATTTATCGTTTTTCCCCTTCAGAAACCGTGGCCCGGACCGTTAATTCGATGGAACGACAGGAGATGGCGGAATGAAGCGCGAGGCGGTTCTCGGCAGCAAAAACCCGGAGTGCGGCACGTGCTGATTTTCGTGGGCTATTTGGTGGTGCTGATTTCGGTGTTCGGTGGCTACGTGCTGGTGGGCGGACATCTCGCGGCGCTGATGCAGCCGGTCGAGTTCCTGATGATCGGCGGCGCCGGGCTGGGCGCCTTTCTCGTGGGCAACAACGCGAAATCGATCCGGGCGACCGCGAAGGTGCTGCCGACCCTGCTGCAGCCGAACCGCTACGACAAGGTCCTCTACATGGACCTGATGGCCGTGATGTACCTGTTGCTGGCGAAGGCGCGCAAGGATGGCGTGATGCGGCTCGAGGACGATATCGAACGGCCCGGCGACAGCAACCTGTTCCGCGCGTATCCCCGGATTCTGCAGGACCGGCTGATCCTGGATTTCGTCATCGATTATTTTCGTTTGATGGTGAGCGGCAGCATGA
Organism: Janthinobacterium lividum; assembly: GCA_050955065.1. GTDB lineage: Bacteria > Pseudomonadota > Gammaproteobacteria > Burkholderiales > Burkholderiaceae > Robbsia. The sequence continues at coordinate 3,283 of JBPBQT010000387.1, forward strand.
ACGCATTCGAGCTGGAAAATCTGATGGACGAGGAAATCGAGACGCACCACTGCGAGGGCCAGGTGCCCGCGAATTGCCTGACCCGGGTCGCGGACGCATTGCCGGCATTCGGCATCGTCGCCGCGGTGATGGGCGTGGTGCACACGATGGCCTCGGCCGGACTGCCGCCGGCGCAGCTCGGCGCGTTGCTGGCGCAGGCGCTGGTGGGCACCTTCCTCGGCATCCTGCTCGCCTACGGGTTCATCGCGCCGCTCGCCTCGCTGGTCGAGCAGCGCGTGGACGAATCGACGAAAGTGCTGCAGTGCATCAAGGTGGCGATCCTGGCGAATCTGAACGGCTATGCGCCGTCGGTGGCGGTCGAGTTCAGCCGCAAGGTGCTTTTCCTGAGCGAGCGGCCGACTTTCGCCGAACTCGAGTCGCACGTCAAGGATGTGAAGGGACGCTGAACGCGCCCCTTCATCCGTACGCTCCGAGAGGAATGCCCATGCTCCCGAAAGAAAATCGACCCATCGTCATCCGCCGCGGCGGACCGGTTCGCCAGAAGCCGCACGGTGGTTCGTGGAAGCTCGCGTACGCGGATTTCATGACGGCGATGATGGCGTTCTTTCTGCTGATGTGGCTGCTGGGCGCGGCGAACCCGGTGCAGTTGTCCGGCATCGCCGATTACTTCAGGCAGCCGCTGAAGACGGCGCTGCTCGGCGGCGCGAAAAGCAGCGACGGTTCGAGCATCCTGCCGGGCGGCGGCAGCGACCTGAGTCGCACCGACGGCGAGCGCCGGCTGTCGCACGAACGCGCGCAGATCGTGCCGCCGGTAACGCCGGTAACGCCGGCGACGCCGGCCAGCAGCGCGGCGGGCCGCAACGACGCCAGGGATGCGGACCGGAACGAGGACCGCAGCGAGGACGCCCGGCTGCGCGACCTGCAGTCGCATATCGAGGACGCGTTGTCGCGCAATGTCGCGCTCAAGCCGTACCGCGCGCAGATCATGCTCGACGTGACGCGTTACGGTTTGCGCATCCAGATCGTCGACACGCAGAACCGGCCGATGTTCGCCAGTGCGAAGACCCACGTCGAGCCGTACATGCGCGACATCCTGCGGCAGCTGGGCAGCTCGCTGAACGACGTGCCGAATCATATCGTTCTCGAAGGCCATACCGACGCGCAGACCTATGCCGGCGGGGAAGCGGGCTATGGGAACTGGGAATTGTCGAGCGAGCGCGCGAATGCGTCGCGGCGCGAACTGGTGGCCGGCGGCATGAGCGACGGCAAGGTGCTGCGCGTGATGGGTCTCGCCGCCACCAACCCGTTCAACCCCGCCGATGCGTTCGATCCGCGCAACCGGCGCATCAGCATCATCGTCCTGAACCGGCGCACCGAGGCGCAGATCGCCGCGGATCATGTACGTGCCGCGACCGTGAACAACGGTGCCGACGGCGCCCGGGCGGCATCGGGTGCGGCGCTGCAGAATCTTGCCGGAGCGCGCGAGTGAAGGCCCCGGAAACCTGTTTCAAGCGTATCGAGGAAACGGCTGCCGAAAGGCCCGTCGAAGGTTAATCCACCATGAACAGTGAGAAGAAAACGATGACACCGAGCGTGCTGGCGGTCGACGATTCGGTCGCGATGCGACACATCCTTGAGGCGACGCTCAACGCGGGCGGCTATGCGACCACGTTGGCCAAGGATGGCCGCGACG
>JBPBQT010000388.1:0-4792 GCA_050955065.1 Janthinobacterium lividum
AGGCCGCCCCGGGCACGCAGGTGGCGCAGGTGGCGCAGGTGGCGCAGGTGGCGCAGGTGGCGCTCGTCCAGGTCGCGGAGACGCGCCACAAGCGCGCGGCCCTCGCGAACGACATCATCAAGGGCGTGATCCTGCCGCAGCTCGTAATTCTGCCGCTGGTGGTCGTGCTCGTCTGGCTCGGGCTCTCGCGCGGGCTGGCGCCGCTGCATGCAGTGCAGAAACGCATTCGCGAGCGGCGCCCCGACGACCGCTCGCCGCTCGAGACCGCCCAGGCGCCGCTCGAGATCGCGCCGCTCCTCGCCGCGTTCAACACCCTGCTGGCGCGGCTCGACGAGAACGCCCTCGTCCAGAAACGCTTCATCGCCGAGGCCGCGCACCAGATGAAGACGCCGCTCGCCGGGTTGCGCATGCAGGCCGAACTGGCGCTGCGCCAGCCGGTCGGCGCCGACGTCCGGCGTTCGCTCGAACAGATGGCCGCCGGCTCGCGCCAGGCCGCCCGGCTCGTCACGCAACTGCTGGCCCTGGCACGCGCCGAGAACAACGGCGCCGCACGCGACATGCAGGCGGTGGACATCGACCGGCTGGCGCGCGAGGTCGTCCGGGACTGGGCGCCCTGGGCGCTCGACAAGCGCATGGACCTGGGGTACGAGGGCTGGGAAGCGGCGCCGGGCGCGCCCTCCGGTTGCGTCGTGCAGGCCCAGCCGGTACTGCTGCGCGAAATGCTCGCCAACCTGCTCGACAACGCGATCCGCTATACGCCCGCGGGCGGCCGGATCACCGTGCGCGTTTTCAACGTCCCCCCGGGCGCGGACGCCGGCGGGCCATCCCACGCGAACGCGAGCGGGCACGCCCCGCGCCCCGGCGCGAGCGCCCCCCCCACGGTCACGATCGAGGTCGAGGACACCGGACCCGGCATCGCCCCGGGCGAACGCCGCAAGGTGCGCGAACGGTTCTACCGCATTCTCGGCCGCGAGGGCGAAGGCAGCGGCCTGGGATTGGCCATCGTCGACGAAATCGTCGCGCTGCACGGCGGATCGCTGGCCATCGACGCGCCGCAGCACCCCGCAACTCCGCACTCCCCGGGTACGCTGATCCGGCTCGTCCTGCCCCTTCCCCCATCCGGCCCGACATTGCTTCCGCCGCCCCCCGGCGTCAGCAAGCGGTAAGTTTCGACGCCAATAATGGCCATGCGGGCGTATTTCCGTCGGAACGCGCACCGCACACAATGATTCCAACAAGCAGGAGACAAAACATGGCTGGCATGGGCACGCAGGTTTCACACGCGCCGATGACCGGGGCGGAGCGGCGCGTCATTTTCGCGTCGTCGCTCGGCACGGTCTTCGAGTGGTACGACTTCTATCTGGCGGGATCGCTCGCTGTCTTCATCAGCAAAAGCTTCTTCTCCGGCGTCAATCCGACGGCGGGCTTCATCTTCACGTTGCTCAGCTTCGCCGCCGGTTTCGCGGTGCGGCCGTTCGGCGCGCTGGTTTTCGGGCGCCTGGGCGATCTGGTCGGGCGCAAATACACGTTTCTCGTGACCATCCTCATCATGGGCGCGTCGACCTTCCTGGTCGGCCTGCTGCCGGGCTATGCAACGATGGGCATCGCCGCGCCGGTCCTGTTCATCCTGATGCGCCTGCTGCAAGGGCTCGCGCTGGGCGGCGAGTACGGCGGCGCGGCCACCTATGTCGCCGAGCACGCGCCGGCGAACCGGCGCGGGTTCTACACATCGTGGATCCAGACGACCGCGACGCTGGGGCTGTTCCTTTCGCTGCTGGTCATCCTGGGCGTGCGTCAGCTGCTGGGCGAAACGGCCTTCAGTGCATGGGGCTGGCGCGTTCCCTTCCTGGTGTCGATCCTGCTCCTCGCCGTCTCCGTCTGGATTCGTCTGCAGCTGCACGAATCGCCGGCTTTCCAGAAGATGAAGGACGAAGGCAAGGCATCGAAGGCGCCGCTGCGCGAATCGTTCGGCGAATGGAAGAACCTGAAGATCGTCATTCTCGCGCTGGTCGGCATCACCGCCGGTCAGGCGGTCGTCTGGTATACGGGACAGTTCTATGCGCTGTTCTTCCTCACACAGACGTTGAAGGTGGACGGCACGACGGCGAACATCCTGATGGCGCTGGGGCTGTTGCTCGGCACGCCGTTCTTCGTCATTTTCGGCGCGCTGTCCGACCGCATCGGCCGCAAGCCGATCATCATGGCCGGCTGCCTGATCGCCGCGCTGACCTACTTCCCGCTGTTCCATGCGTTGACGCACTACGCGAACCCGGCGCTGGAAGCGGCGCAGGCGCGCGCGCCGATCACCGTCACCGCCGACCCGGCCGAGTGCGCGTTCCAGTTCAACCCGGTGGGCACGTCGAAGTTCACGTCATCCTGCGACATCGCGAAGAGCTATCTGTCGAAGGCCGGCTTCAACTACACAAATGTCGCGGGTCCGGCCGGCATGCCCGCGCAGATCCGCATCGGCGACGAGACGATCACCGCCTACGATGCGCGCACGCCCGACGCCAAAATCGCGGCGGCGGCATTCGAACAACGCATGGGGGCGACCCTGCAGGCGGACGGGTATCCGCTCAAGGCCGACCCGGCGCAGATCAACAAACCGATGACGGTGGTCATTCTCGCGATCCTGGTGATCTATGTCGCGATGGTCTACGGCCCGATCGCCGCGATGCTGGTGGAGATGTTCCCGACGCGGATCCGCTACACGTCGATGTCGCTCCCCTATCACATCGGCAACGGCTGGTTCGGCGGCTTCCTGCCGGCGACGGCGTTCGCGATCGTCGCGGCAAACGGCGATATCTATTCGGGACTGTGGTACCCGATCGTGGTGGCGGTCGCGACCTTCATCATCGGCATGCTGTTCGTCAAGGAGACGAAGGATCGGGATATCTACGCGGACGATTGATGTGGGGCGGGATCGCTGTCGGGCAGGATGCGCAGCGGTTCACGAGACTGCGCGACCGGCCCGGGAGGAAGAGACCGCCGAATTTCTGTTTTTTCCAAAAAGCTGCTTGACAGGGTACGGGGCAATCGACATAATTCTGCTTCTGGCGAATTAGCTCAGTTGGTTAGAGCAACGGAATCATAATCCGCGGGTCCGGGGTTCGAGTCCCTGATTCGCCACCAGCTTTACTAAGGCCCTGAGAAATCAGGGCCTTTTTCATTTCTGGCGCAGGATGCGCCTTTCTGAACTGTAACGCCAAAACGGTTCACCACCCCGCGCTCCGCCTGCCTGGTTTCCCATCGGTACGCGTGCCCCGACGGCGTCTCCCAATTTCCATCCTTCGCTGCCTGTCCGCCTCGCCGCCCGTCTTGCCTGCAACGCAATCCGCCACCCGTTGCGCACCGAAGATTTCAAGCAAAGAACACTTTCTTCTCTGTTTTTCAATTTCGAAAAACATCAAGTAATCCGAAATATAGTGCTCGATAAGGCCGAATCTGGTTAAGCGGCAGTGACGCCGTCACGACAAACGCAAACCGGATGCGTCATGTATATTAGTCGCAAATCGTTTTTATACGTGCCAGCCTTCCATTCATCTTTCAAAGCTCTTTCAAAAAACTTTCATTCATTATGACCCCGATGCCAAGCATGGAAGTGCTGTATGACATTCTTCTGAATATCGCCGATGGCAAGGCCGAACGGGTATCCCATGCGATCCCGTTGCACGAAGACGGCAAGGCCACCGGCGACGCGCCGTTGTTGGCCGCCGGTTCCCTGGGCAGCATCGCGCTGGACATCCTGCACCAGCGTTTCGGTGACGCATTGGCACCCGGATTGCTCGCCTCGCCAACGACGAGCGTACCACCCGACCTGCTGCTGGAAATTGCCCGCGGCGACAGCGCGCTCGTCTCGAAAGCGCAGGAATCGACGGAGAGCGACACGCATTCCTCGTTGCAAACCAAGGACACCGCGGGCGTCGCCGTTCTGAGCATTCTGGCTCGGCGTTTCGCAGCCCAGGTACCCGTCTGGTTGTGGACCTTCAATAGTTCCCTGTCTACCGAGATCCGCAGTCCTCTCCGCAATCTTTCCCTGGGGCTGCCGGCGGAAGAGGAAGCGCCGGCGCGATAAGAGACGGCCGCCGCCCGCCTGCGCCATTCGCATTTCGCATTTCGCAAGGAAATCGTCACCTTCCGCGTGCGAGTGCAAAAAATCGGAGCCGAGCGTTTTGCGGGCCGAGGCAGCGCGCGTCAATTCTTACATTTGTAAACAGGAAGTTTAGTTTTACATACTAATGGAAAGTACTGATTGATTTTTCACAATGGCGACAAAAGAAGCGCCTTGCAATAAGTAGCAAGCATTCCCCTATCCATTTTAGGAAACATCGCATCATGACTGATCTGTCTCGTCGTAAGGTTCTCGCTGGTGCTGCTGCAGGCGCGGTCGCACTGGGAGCTTCGGTGACCGCCAAGGCTGCATCCTTCGGGAATCCCGACAACCCGCCCGAAGGCCGTATCAACGCAAAGCCTTCATCGGTGACGGAGCCGGGCCCCCACAATCCGGTTCTGGCCGGTCAAATGCCCTCGTTCGAAAATCCGCCGGCCACGGACGTCAACGGCATGGAGATTTTCTGGTCGTCGTTCAGCCTGGCCCACAAGCGGATCCAGAACGGCGGCTGGGCCCGTGAAGTGACGGTCGACGCATTTCCGATCTCCAAGGACATTTCCGGCGTGAACATGCGTCTGGGAGCGGGAGGCGTGCGGGAACTGCACTGGCATCAACAGGCGGAATGGGCCATCATGGTCTCGGGCACCTGCCGCATCACGACGCTCGACGGTCAAGGCCGCT
>JBPBQT010000389.1:0-4533 GCA_050955065.1 Janthinobacterium lividum
TGGTCTGCGTGTATTCGTAGAGCGCCTCGACCCCGCTCGAGCGCCCGTAGCCGCTCAGCCCGTAGCCGCCGAACGGCGAAGCGACGTTGATCGTCTTGTAGCCGTTGATCCAGAACGTGCCGGCCCGCACCTGCGCGGCCACGCGATGCGCGCGCGCGACCTGCCCGGTCCACACCGCGCCGGCCAGGCCGAACTCGGTGTCGTTCGCCAGGGCGATCGCGTCCTCCTCGGTGTCGAACGGAATCGCCGCGACGACCGGACCGAAGATCTCGGTGCGGGCGACGTCCATCGCGTTGGTGGCCCCGGCCAGCACGGTGGGCGCCACGAAATAGCCGCCGTCCGACCGCGTCGCCGACCCCGCCAGCAGCGTCGCGCCCCCCGCCACGCCACGCTCGATCATCGTCATGACATGGTCGTACTGCTTGCGGTTGTTGATCGGACCGACTTCGGTCGCATCGTCGAGCGGCGCGCCGACCTTGATCTGCCGGGCACCGCGGGCGACCATCTCGACGAAGCGCTCATACACGGTACGCTGCACCAGCAGGCGCGAACCCGCCACGCAGCTCTGCCCGGCGCCGGCGAAGATCGCCGCCTGCGCGCTCAGCGCCGCGCGGTTCAGGTCCGCGTCGGCGAAGACGATGTTCGCGGACTTGCCGCCCAGCTCCATCACCGTCGGCAGCAGGCGCTGCGCGGCCGCGGCGGCGATGTGCCGGCCGGTGGCGGGCGAACCGACGAAAACCACCTTGCCGACGACCCGGTGCGCGATCGCGGCCTGGCCGATGGTGTGGCCCTGGCCCGCGAAGACATTGATCAGGCCGACCGGCACGCCGGCCTTCTCGGCGAGCCGCGCGAGCACCAGCGACGTGAACGGCGTCATCTCCGAGGGCTTGAGCAGCACCGCGTTGCCCATCGCGATCGCCGGCGCGACCTGCCAGCCGCAGGTGAACACCGGCGCGTTCCACGGCGTGATCTGCAGCACGGTGCCGGCCGGCTCGCGCCGCGTGTAATTGAGATGCGACGACGGTACCGGGATCACTTCGCCGTGGAACTTGTCGGTCCAGCCGCCGTAATACTCGAACATCTCGGCGACCTTCGCGACCTCGCCGCGGCAGTCGCGGATCGGCTTGCCGGAACCGATCGCCTCGAGCCGGGCGAGCGGCTCGACGTGCAGGCGCAGTTCGCGCGCGATGTCGAACATGACCCGCCCCCGGCCCGCGTGCGTGAGCGCCCACCATTGCCGCTGCGCGCGCTCGGCCGCGACGGCCGCGCGTTCGAGCACCTGCGCATCGGCATCGGGATACGACAGGCTGGCGCGGCCGGTGGCGGGGTCGTACAACTGCACGGCCTCGCCGCCGCCCGTCACGAGTTCGCCGTCGACATACGAGCCGATCGTCGTCGCGCCCGGGAAGAAATGCGCGAACGCGTCCAATAGTGGTGCTGCGGTGTCGTGATGCATCTGCTCGCTCCTGCGTGATGAACCCGGCGCCGCTCGCGCGGCGGCCGTGATGAAAAGGGGACGTGCGCGCAGCGGCGCACGAGGGGATAAGCCCTCAGTCGCACATAAGAGGGCAGCCGTGCTCAGCCGTACATGAAGGAGCAGCCGTGCATGAAAAGGTGGCCGCGCTCAGCCGCGCGGTGGGTCGAACTGCACGATCCGGTTGAAATCCTCCGCGTCGCCCAGCGTTTCCGCGCTCGCCGCCCAGATGCGGCCCGAGGCGGTGGCGAGCGGCGCGTTCGCGTCGATGCCCGCGAGCAGGTCCAGGCCGAGCCGCACGTCCTTGCGCATCAGCTTCATCGTAAAGCCGGAGTCGAAGCCGTCGTTGAAGATCCAGGTCGGATAATTGGTGAGCGTCGCGCTGTTGCGTCCCGAACCGCCGTTCAGCGCCTCGACCAGCTTGCGCGGGTCGACCCCGGACGCCTCGGCGGCGCGCACCGCCTCGGCGGCGGCCAGCAGGTGGATGCCGGTGAGCATGTTGTTGAGGATCTTGGTCACGTGCCCGGCGCCCACCGGCCCGACATGCACGCGCCTGGCGGACATCACGGCCAGCACCGGCTCGATCGCCGCCACGTCCGCGTCGGCGCCGCCCAGCACCATCGTCATCGTCGCGGTGGCGGCGCCTTTCGGCCCGCCGCTGACCGGCGCGTCGACGAACCCGATGCCGGCCTCGCGCAGCGCGGCCGCCACCCGGCGGGTGCTGTCCGGCTCCGCGGTGGTCGTGTCGACGACGATCAGGCCCGGTTTCGCATGCGCGCGCACGCCGTCCTCGCCCAGCGTCACCTGCTCGACGATGGCCGAGGTCGGCAGCGACAGGATCAGCAGATCGACCCGGGAGACCAGCTCGGCGATCGATGCGCAGGCCGTCATCCGCGGTTGCACGCCGCCGGACGAACCGTCGCCCGCGCCGTCAGCCGCATCGTGGGCCCCGCCGCCGGTCACATCGTCGGCCTCGCCGGCGAGCGCCTGCGCAACGCCCGCCAGCGCGTCGTAGCCGCAGACCGCGTAGCCGCCGCGCCGCAACGACGCGACCATGCCCCGTCCCATATTGCCCAGGCCCACCACGCCGATCGTCTGCATTCGCTGTTCCTTTGTCGTCATCTGCACGCCGCGTATTTCGCCCCATCGGCCGGTACGCGCGTTCGACAAATGGTGCGATGCGCGGACGATATAATCAATCGACGCCAAAATCCCCATTGTTCTCATTTTTAGAACGGAGCGCCGCGCGTGGCCCTGACCCTGAACGACAGCCGCATCATGTATCTGTACGAGGCGGTGCGCCGCGGCAGCATCCGCGCCGCCGCCGACGGGCTGGACATCGCGCCCTCGGCGGTCAGCCGGCAGATCACGCTGCTGGAAAAGGAACTGGACTGCGCGCTGATCGAGCGTCACAGCCGGGGCATCGTCGCGACCGACGCGGGCCGCCACCTGATCGACTATCACCGCGAGCAACTGGCGCATCAGAACGACCTGCTCTCGCGGCTGGAGGATCTGCGCGGCCTGCGCAGCGGTCAGGTCGTCATCGTGCTGGGCGAGGGTTTCGTCGCGGACCTGCTGGCCGGCCCGATGGCGCATTTCCGCCGCCAGTATCCGGCGATCAGCCTGCAGCTCGATCTCGCGGGAACCAATGAAGTGGTGCGCCGCGTGGTGGAGGACGAGGCGGAGATCGGTCTCGTGTACAACCCGCCGGCCGATCCCAAAATGGTGTCGCGCGCCATTCGCCGCCAGCCGCTGAAAGCGGTGGTGTGGCGCGATTTTCCGCTGCGGGGCCGGCAGCCGGGGTTGTCGTTGCGGGAACTGACCGCGTTCCCGCTGGCCGTCACGCACACGGCCTACGGCATCCGGCAGATGCTGCATGCGCTGGAGATCACCGAGCGCATCCACCTGCAGCCGGTCGTGACGACCAATTCGCTGACGGTGCTCAAGGAGTTCGTCAAGCAGGAGCTGGGCGTGAGCTGCCTGCCGGATTTCGCGGTGGCGCGCGAGGTCGACGCGGGCGAACTGTTCACGATGCCGCTGCTGCACCCGGTGCTGGAAACGGCCGAGGCGCATCTGATCACCCGCGCGGGCCGGCGCCTGTCGGGCGCCACCGTGCGGATGCTGCAGTTGATGACGGCGCAGCTGCGGTCGTTGCGCTAGCGGGTACGGGCCCCTCTCCGCCTGCGCTGGCCACGTTTTTGGAACTTCATGGCATGGTTCGAATCAACCGATGCATGCGATTTCGACACGACAATCGTCTTGACATATGCTTGCATATGTTTAACATGGTATGTATACCATTTTTCATGCGGGGAAACCATCATGCGCACTGTTTCCATCTTCAAAAACAATGCCAATCAGGCGATCCGCATTCCGAAGGACATGCAGTACGAAGGTGTCACCGAACTGGAAATTCGTCGTGAGGGCGACACCATCGTTTTGCGACCCGTACGTCCGAACTGGTCATCGTTCGCACTCGAACCGCTGGCCGATGCCGATTTTCTGTCGGAACGGCCTTCCGTCGTCGAAGCCGGTCGTTTCGATTTGACGGGGATTGAAGGTGGCGAGCCGGAGGCAGGAAAGTGACACGGATGGTCATGCTGGACACCAACATCTGTTCCTTCATCATGCGCGAACGTCCACCCGAGCTTTTGATTCGTCTCGAGGCATGCATCGCTGCCCAGGAACGGGTGGTGGTGTCAGCGATCACCTACGCAGAAATGCGGTTTGGCGCAATCGGCAGGAAAGCATCGCCGAAACACGAGGCGATGGTGGCCGCCTTCGTTGTACGTCTCGACGGTATATTGCCGTGGGATGCAGCGGCAGTCGATGAAACGACCAGAATTCGTGCTGCACTGGCAAAACTTGGAACGCCCATAGGCGGTAACGATTCGGCAATCGCAGGTCATGCTCTGAGCGCCGGGGCCGTGGTCGTCACCAATAACGTGCGTGAATTCATGCGCGTCCCGGATCTTCACTACGAAGACTGGACGCAATCCGGCGTATAGACAAACGCGTATGTCGTCGACGGCGACATGATGATGAATGTGTACCCCCTG
>JBPBQT010000390.1:0-4389 GCA_050955065.1 Janthinobacterium lividum
TGCCTGCGCGAAAGACATAGGTTCGGTCGCAGTGCTGCAGCTCCTCGTTCTCGGTGGTGTACCAGATGAAGGTACGCCCCTTGGCCGCCTCGCTCCGGATCAGCCGATAGATATCGTGCTTGGTGCCCACATCCACGCCGCGTGTCGGATCGTCCATCAGGATCAGTTCCGCATCGGAGGCCAGCGCGCGGGCGAACAGCGTTTTCTGCTGGTTGCCGCCGGACAGACTGCCGATGACGGCATCCATCGACGCGCCCCGGATACCCATCTTCTGCCGCCACTGCGCCACCACGTCACGGGCCCCTGCGGCATCGATCAACAACCGCCAGCGTCGCGTCGCGGTGCCGTCGGCGGGCCGACCGCCCATGAGCCAGCGCAGATCGAGATTCTGCGCGATCGACCATATCGGGAAGACGCCATCGCGCGCGCGATCGCCGGCCACGAACGCCGTGCTCGCCTGCGCGGCGCGCGACGACCGTTGCGCAGCGCCGCTCGCCGGATCCGGTCCCGCATCGGCCACCGCGCCGGAAAACGGCATCCTGGTGAACCGGCGCCGCCCCGTCGCGGCAAAGATGTCCAGCAGTGCTTCCGTCTGCCCCTGACCCGCCAGCCCCGCCAATCCCACCACTTCCCCTTTCAGCGCATGGAGATCGCGCCGTGCGGAGCGCCAGTGAAAACGCGGTGCCGCCTGACTCGCCGCCGCCGGGCTTGCTGCCACCTGACTCGCTGCTGCCTGACTCACCGTCGCCTGACTTGCCGCCATCTGACTTGCCGCCGCCTGACTTGCCGCCATCTGACTTGCCGCCATCTGATTCCCTGCCATCTGATGCGCCGGCCTATCTGACGCGGACCGGGATTTCACCGCCGGCGGCGGTACGCCGTCGACCGCGACATGTCCCATCGCCGCGATGATCCGCTCGCGCCGCACATCCTCTCCCGTCAGGACCCCGACGATGGCGCCATCGCGCATCACCATCACCCGGTCGGCCACGCGCTCCACCTCGCCCAGCATGTGGGTGATCAGGATGCAGCTGAGTCCTGTCGCACATGCCTGGCTCACGAACGTCAGCAACTGTTCGGCGGTGTGCGCGTCCAGACTGGACGTGGGTTCGTCGAGTATGATCAGGCGCCCCGGCGTATCGGTCACGGTAAACGCGCGGGCGATCTCGACCATCTGGCGTTGCGTCAAGGTGAGGTCCGACACCAGGTCCGCGCCGCTCAGGCCGCTTCCCGGAAAGATCTCCGCCAGTTTTTCCTCCATCAATGCATTGGCGCGACGCCGCCAGCCCTTGCCATGCATCGCGGGATGGACCACGCACATGTTCTCGGCGATGGTGAGGTTCGCGCAAAGCGACAGCTCCTGGAAGACGCATCGCACACCGGCGCGGCGCGCCACGTTGGCGTCGTATATCGCCGCCGGCTGGCCATCGACGTGGACGTCGCCCTCGCTCGGTGGATACACGCCCGCGAGGATGGCCATCAGCGTCGATTTACCCGCGCCGTTATGCCCGGCTACGCCGATGCACTCGCCCGCGTGGAACGTGAAGTCGATATGACTCAGGGCCTGCACCTTGCCAAAGCGCTTGCCGATGCCGGCGAAAGTCAATAAAGAGGGATGGTCTGACACGATGTTTCCCACTACGAAAGAACGGTTGGCCTTGCGACAGCTTCGCTTTATGATCGGCAGTAGCAATACGTCCGCACTAATATACTAGTCGTAGCGTAGGTGACCTAATAGGTGTTTGCCCTTTTCTTTCAGACCTGTAAGAGTGTTTATGAAGTCACTGCGTCACGATCCGGCGACCTTCATCGGCCGCCTGTTTCCGCAAGGCGTGCAGGTCGATCGATCACTCCCGCTGTCCACGCAGATCCATGCCCTGCTGCGCGAAAGCATCATTACGATGACGCTGGTGCCGCACGAGAAAATCTTCGAGCGCCTGATCGCGGAGGAATTGGCGATTTCCCGCACCCCGGTGCGCGAGGCGCTGCAGATGCTGGCGCGCGAGGAACTGGTGCTGATCGCGCCGCAGTCGGGCACCTATGTCGCGCCGGTGCGGCACGAACAATTCGTCGAAAGCGCGCTGATCCGGGAAGTGTTGGAGACGGCCGGCATCCGTCGCGCCGCCAACGTCATCACCGACCGGGAATTGCTGGCGTTGCGGGACATCCATACGGCCCATTGCCGGGCGGTGGAATTCCGGGATTCCGTCGCGGCGATCGGCTATGACAACGCGTTCCATGCCCGGGTCAGCGCGGCAGCGCATTTGCCGAAGGTGTCCGCTCTGGTCGAATGGGCGCGGGTACCGATCGACCGCGTTCGGCATGTCACGGTCCGGGACCCGGAGGTGGCGACGGTCACGCTGGATCAGCACCGGGCGATCCTGGAAGCGCTGGAAAGACGCGACCCGGATGCCGCGGAAACGGCGTTGCGGCATCACCTGGCCGACGCCTTCCGGCGCCAGGAGCAAATCTTTCAAGCGAATCGCGAAATGTTCGAAGGCCGGGGCGAGCTCCACGCATCCCCGCTCGTCTCGTAAAGCACTGCGCCTCGACACGGCCCGGCGAACGTCAGCGCCGACATGATCACGAAATGAAAAAAGCCAGGCAGGCTGCCTGGCTTTTTATCGACCGGCGACGAATCATCGTCGCCGCGCGTTGACGATTTACTCGTCGCCGCTCGTGTCGTCGACCGCTTCCGTGGTTTCCGGACGGTCCATCAGTTCGACGAACGCCATCGGCGCATTGTCGCCGTGACGGAAACCGAACTTCAGGATGCGCAGGTAGCCGCCCGGACGGTTCGCGTAGCGCGGGCCCAGCACTTCGAACAGCTTCGTGACCGAATCCCGGTCGCGCAGGCGGTTGAAGGCCAGACGGCGGTTCGCCAGCGTCGGGGTCTTGCCCAGCGTGATCAGCGGCTCGACGACGCGACGCAGTTCCTTCGCCTTCGGCAGCGTGGTCTTGATCGCTTCGTGATGAATGATCGAGTTCGACATGTTGCGGAGCATAGCCAGACGGTGGCTGCTCGTGCGGTTCAGCTTACGCAAGCCAGAACGATGACGCATGATGTTTTCCTTGCTTCAGTCTTTTGCCGGCTCTTCTATCGCCCAGGGGCGCGGTCCGGTGAAATAGGGAAATAATGGCGTACTACAGGCACGCCGCCCGCAGCTTACCTGAAAAAGGCGTAAAAACGGCGGGTCGGGAGCGATATTCTACCCAACCCGCCGCGGCCTTCAAAACGACAATTACTTGTCGAGGCTCGAAGGCGGCCAGTTCTCGAGCTTCATGCCGAGCGTGAGCCCGCGCGAGAACAGCACTTCCTTGATCTCGGTCATCGACTTCTTGCCGAGATTCGGGCACTTCAACAGCTCGTTCTCGGTGCGCTGGATCAGATCGCCGATGTAGTAGATGTTCTCGGCCTTCAGGCAATTGGCCGAGCGCACCGTCAACTCGAGGTCGTCCACCGGACGCAGCAGGATCGGATCGATCTGCGGCGCGCGCGACGGCGCTTCAGCGGCGGTCTCGGTGCCTTCCAGCGCCGCGAACACCGACATCTGGTCGACGAGGATGCGCGCCGACTGGCGGATCGCTTCCTCGGGGGACAGCACGCCGTTGGTCTCGATATTCATCACCAGCTTATCGAGATCGGTGCGCTGTTCGACCCGTGCGGACTCGACCGAGTAGCTCACGCGCTTGACCGGCGAGAACGACGCGTCCAGCACGATGCGGCCGATGACCTTGGCCGTATCCTCGCCGTAGCGGCGCACGTTGCCCGGCACATAGCCGCGGCCCTTCTCGACCTTGATCTGCACGTCGAGCTTGCCGCCCTTCGACAGATGCGCGATCACGTGGTTCGGGTTGATGACTTCGGCATCGTGCGGCAGCTCGATGTCGCCTGCCGTCACCACGCCCTCGCCTTCCTTGCGCAACGTCACCGTCACTTCGTCGCGGCTGTGGAGCTTGAAGACCACGCCCTTCAGGTTCAGCAGCAGGTTGACCATGTCTTCCTGCACGCCGTCCAACGTCGAATATTCGTGCACAATCCCGCCGATCGTGACTTCCGTCGGCGCATAGCCCAGCATCGAGGACAACAGGACACGACGCAGCGCATTGCCCAGGGTGTGACCATAGCCGCGTTCAAACGGCTCCATCACAACCTTGGCGTGGCTGTCGCCCAGCGACTCCACGGCGATGATCTTGGGCTTCAACAAACTGGTTTGCATAGGTTTTCCTCTTCAATACCCTCGGCTCGTTACACCGATAAGGCTGACTGGCGACAACCCGGAACGGCCGACGGCGCGAGCCCCGGGGCGCGCGCCGTCAGCCCTGCGATCAACGCGAATACAATTCGACGATCAGGCTTTCATTGATGTCGCCAGCAATGTCCGAACG
>JBPBQT010000391.1:0-4361 GCA_050955065.1 Janthinobacterium lividum
CCGCGAGTTCACGACGATCCATACCGGCACCGCGCAGGACGATGGCGTCACCCGGATCGGCAACGACAACTGGATCATGGCCTATGTCCATATCGCGCACGACTGCACCGTGGGCAACCACACGGTGTTCTCGAGCAATGCGCAGATCGCCGGTCATGTGAGCGTGGGCGACTGGGCGATTCTCGGCGGCATGTCGGGCGTGCACCAGTTCGTGCGCATCGGCGCGCATTCGTTTCTCGGCGGCGCCTCGGCGCTGGTGCAGGACCTCCCGCCGTTCGTGATCGCGGCCGGCGAGAAGGCCCAGCCGCACGGGATCAACAGCGAGGGGCTGCGCCGCCGCGGGTTCTCCGCGCCGGAGATCAGCGCGTTGCGCTCGGCGTACCGGACGATCTACAAGAACGGCCTGTCGCTCGAAGACGCGCGTGCCCAATTGCGCGGCGATCTGGCGCGTCTCGAGGACGGCCAGGCGCATGTCGGCGCCTTCCTCGATTTCATCGAATCGGCCAAGCGCGGCATCATCCGCTGAACGGACTCCCCATGACGGCAAGCGCACCCCTGACGGTGGCAATGGTCGCCGGCGAGGCCTCGGGCGATCTGCTCGGCGCGGCGCTGCTGAGCGGCCTCGCGCACCGGCTGCCGGACGGCAGCCGGTGCGCCGGCATCGGCGGCCCGCGCATGAGCGCCGCGGGCTTCGACGCGCGCTGGCCCGCCGAACGTCTGGCGGTGCGCGGCTATGTGGAGGCGCTGAGCCAGATTCCCGGCATCCTGCGGATTCGCCGCGCGCTGACGCAGTCGCTGCTCGCCGATCCGCCCGCCGTCTTCGTCGGTATCGATGCGCCCGACTTCAATTTCGCGCTCGAACACACGCTCAAGCAGGCCGGCGTGCCGACCGTGCATTTCGTCAGTCCGTCGATCTGGGCCTGGCGGGGCGGACGGATCAAGAAGATCGCAAAAGCGGTCGACCACATGCTGTGCGTGTTCCCGTTCGAGAAGGCGATCTACGACAAGGCGGGCGTGCGCGCGACCTATGTCGGTCACCCGCTCGCCGACATGATCCCGATGCGGCCCGATCCGGCCGCCGCGCGCGCGCGCCTGGGTCTCGCGCCCGAGGGTCCGCTGATCGGCGTGATGCCCGGCAGCCGCCGTTCGGAAATCGCGTTGATCGGTCCCGTGTTCTTCGGGGCGATGGCGGTGATGCACCGGCGCGAACCCGGCGTGCGCTTCGTGCTGCCGGCGGCGTCCGCGGGCGTGCGCGAGCTGCTCGCGCCGCTGGTCGCCGCCCATCCGGACCTGCCGCTGACGATCACCGACGGCAACTCGCACGCGGCGATGGAAGCGGCCGACGCGCTGCTGATCAAGAGCGGCACGTCGACGCTCGAGGCGGCGCTGTACAAGAAGCCGATGGTGATCTCGTACAAGGTGCCCTGGCTGACCGGGCAGATCATGCGCCGGCAGGGCTACCTGCCGTATGTCGGTTTGCCGAACGTGCTGGCCGGCCGCTTCGTGGTGCCGGAGATCCTGCAGCATTTCGCGACGCCCGAGGCGCTTGCCGACGCGACGCTCGAGCAGCTGCACAACGAGGCGAACCGCCGCGAGCTGACCGAGTTGTTCAGCGAGATGCACGTGTCGCTGCATCGCGATACGGCGGAACTCGCGGCCGGGGTCGTCAGCGACGTCGCGCTGCGGCGGGGAGGGCGGTGATGGCGAAACGGCTCGCCGCATCCTCCGTGGAAACGCATCCGATGCACCCGACACCCGACACGCCGCCGGCGACGCGGGCAGGCCGGGCGCAGGCGAAGGCCGCCGCGCGCGCGCGGCAGGTCGCTCAGGCGGTGCTCATGTTCGATATCGCGGGCGAGCTGTCCTGCGGCGTCGACGAGGCCGGCCGCGGACCCCTGGCCGGGCCGGTGGTCGCGGCGGCGGTGATCCTCGATCCGGCGCGACCGATCGCCGGCCTGGACGATTCGAAAGCGCTGTCGGCGAAAGCGCGCGAGCGGTTGTACGCGGAGATCGTCGAGCGCGCGATGGCGTACTCGGTCGCCGAGGCCAGCGTCGACGAGATCGATGCGATCAACATCCTGCAGGCGACGATGCTGGCGATGCGGCGCGCGGTCGAAGGGCTCGGCGTCACGCCGCACGTCGCGTATATCGATGGCAACCGGTGCCCGCCGCTGCGGGTGCGCGCCGAGGCGATCATCGGCGGCGACGCGCTGTTGCCGTCGATCTCCGCGGCGTCGATCCTCGCGAAGGTGACGCGGGACCGGATGCTGCATGCGCTGCACGAGCGCCATCCGGAATACGGTTTCAACGCGCATGTCGGCTACGGCACGCGACAACATCTCGACGCACTGCGCGAGCACGGGCCGTGCGAGCATCACCGACGCTCGTTCGCGCCGGTGCGCGAGGCCTGGGCGACACGCGAGTGGTTGCTGGAAAAACGATGATGCTGATCAGTTCGCGGGCGAACCCGCTGTTCAAGCGGCTGCGCGCGCTCGCGGCGTCGAGCCAGCGGCAACGCCGCGAGGGCGTGGCGCTGCTCGAGGGGACGCACCTGGCCGAGGCGTTTCTGAACGCGGGCGGTCGCCCGGACCTGTGCATCGTCGCGCGGGGGGCGGCGGCACGCCCGGAAATCGCGCGCCTGATCGCGCGCCTCGGCGCGCTCGACGACGGCGCGGATCGCGTGACCTGTCTCGACGACGCGCTGTTCGATCAGGTGTCGCCTGTCGCCAATGGCGGGGTCGGCGTGATGGTCATGGTCGCCGCGCCGCGCGCGGTCCTGCCCGAACGCGTCGCGGCGCGCTGTGTCGTGCTCGATGGCGTGCAGGACGCGGGCAATGCCGGGTCGATCCTGCGCAGCGCGGCGGCCGCCGGCATACGGTACGCGTTCTGCATGCCGGGCACCGCCAATGTATGGTCGACCAAGGTATTGCGCGCCGCGATGGGCGCCCACTTCGAAATGACCATCGTCGAGGACGTGGCGCCGGCGGCATTGGCCGAGCGGCTCGCCGTGCCGGTCGCGATCACCGACTCCCACGGCAGCGCGTCGATCCACGCGGCCGATCTGCGACCGGACCTCGCCTGGGTGTTCGGCAACGAGGGCGCGGGCGTCACGCCGGCCTGGCGCGGGCGCGCGGCGTTGCGGTTGACGATCCCGCAGTCGGGGCGGATCGAGTCCCTGAACGTGGCCGCCGCCGCCGCCGTGTGTCTGTTCGAGCAGTGTCGGCAGCAGGCCGCGGAGCGCACGCCCGCGTGAGCCCTCCCGTGCGTCGACCGGCGGGAAGTTCGAGGGTCGCCCGGCAGCGCGCTCAATAGGTCGCCTTGTCGATCATGTTGATTTCCTGCAACACCGTCGTCGCGATCTCCTCGATGGATTTATGCGTCGACGACAGCCAGCGGATGTTCTCGCGGCGCATCAGCCCCTCGGCCTCGTTGATCTCGTAGCGGCAATTCTCGATCGCCGCGTATTTGCTGCCCGGACGCCGCTGATTGCGGATTTCCGCGAGCCGCGCCGGGTCGATCGACAGGCCGAACAGCTTGGACTTGTAGCCGGTCAGGCCGCCAGGCAGCGTGCGTCGTTCGAAGTCCTCCGGAATCAGCGGATAGTTCGCCGCCTTGACCCCGTATTGCATCGCCAGATACAGGCTGGTCGGCGTCTTGCCGCAGCGCGACACGCCGACCAGGATCACGTCGGCCTCCGCCAGATTGCGGTTCGACTGGCCATCGTCGTGTTCGAGCGAATAGTTGATCGCCTCGATGCGGTTCTTGTATTCGTCGGTATCGGCCTGCTTGTGGCCGCGGCCGATCTCGTGGTTGGACTTCACCCCCAGTTCGTTCTCGAGCGGCTCGACGAAGGTCTGGAACATGTCGAGCACGAGCGCGTTGGCGCCCTTGACGATGGCGTTCGAGACGCTGTCGACCAGCGTCGTGAAGACGATCGGCCGCTTGCCGCCCGTGTCGGTCGAGCCGTTGATCGTGCGGGCTGCCGCGTAGGCCTTGTCCGCGTCGTCGACGAAGGGCACCCGCACGAGGCGGAACTTCATGTTGAATTGGGAAAGGATCGAATGCGCGAACGTCTCGGCGGTGATCCCGGTGCCGTCGGAAACGACGTATACGGTTGGCGGCATGATGGTCGTCGGTGGAAATCAGGGCCCGGCCGCGATCGCGCAACTGGGAGGAGGCCGTGCCGCGCGCATCGCGCAGCCGGCATCGGCACCACATTACAAAAAACCGTTCGGTAACGCGCATCGAAACTGCTCGCGCCCACGGTAGAATAGCGACAACCTGTTCGATAAGCAATTGCACGCGGCGTTTCTTCCCGGCCCGCCGGACCCGGCGAAGCGACGCGCCAGGCGCGCTTCTCC
>JBPBQT010000392.1:0-3997 GCA_050955065.1 Janthinobacterium lividum
TGCGGCCGGCCGGACGCTGATCGCCCGCTTCCTGGACTGCGGGGCGCGTTACTGGTCCGGGACGCTGGTCTGGCAGGTGGGCGCGGACCGGCGCGCGATGCTGACGCGGCGCGCGGCGGCAGACGACGGCGCGACGGACCGGCGCGGCACCACCGAAGTCCGGTTCGCGGCGCTGCTGATCGCCACCGGTGCGCAGGAGCGACCCTGGGCGATCCCGGGCTGGACGCTGCCCGGCGTCATGGGCGTGGGTGCGGCCCAGACACTGATGAAGGCCAGCGCGCTGGTGCCGGGACCGGACACGGTGCTGGTCGGCAGCGGGCCGCTGCTCTGGCTGTATGCCGCGCAACTCGTCGCCGCCGGCCGCGGCGTGCAGGCGTTGGTCGACACGACGCCGCGCGATGCAAACCGACGCGCGCTCCCGCACCTGCCGGGCGCGCTGCGGGCGCTGGAACAGCTGCGCAAGGGTCTGGGCATGATGCGCACCGTGCGGCGCGCGGGCATTCCGATCCACCGTGGCGCGCATGATGTCGCAGTGCAGGGCGCCACGCATGCCGAAGGGCTGCGCTTTCGGGTGGGAAAGGACACGATCACGCTTGCGACCTCGCAGGTGCTGTTGCATCAGGGCGTGATTCCGGCGACGAACCTGGGCCGTGCGTCGGGATGCGCGCATCACTGGAACGACACGCAGGCCTGCTGGCAGCCCACCGTCGACGGCGCCGGCCGCAGCAGCGTCGCGCATGTCTGGATCGCCGGCGATGGCGCGGGCATCGGCGGCGCGGCGCTGGCGCAGATCGCGGGCGAGCGGGCCGCGCTGGACATCGCCATGATGCTCGGCCGCAGCGATGTAGGGCTTCGCGCGCGCGAGGGCGCCGCGGTACGCCGTCGCGCTGCCCGCCACGCGGCATTGCGGCCCCTGCTCGACGTTCTCTATACGCCGCCGCAGACGGTGCGCCTGCCGGCCGACGACGTCATCGTCTGCCGTTGCGAGGAAGTCAGCGCCGGCGAGATCCGGCGCATCGCGCGCCTGGGCTGCACCGGCCCGAATCAGATGAAGGCGTTCTCCCGCTGCGGGATGGGACCGTGCCAGGGCCGGCAGTGCGGCACGCTGGTGACCGAACTGCTCGCGCACACGCAAGGCCGCCCGCCCGCGGACGTCGGTTACTACCGGATACGCGCTCCCGTGAAACCGGTGACGGTCGCCGAGATCGCGGCCGGCTGGCCGGCGGACGAGTGGTTCGAACGCGGCGACTTCCCGAGCTGACCCCCCCCACCCCCTTCCCCCTTCTCCCTTTCCCCTCTCACTGGATGACGAAGCACATGAACCGGATGACACAGACGAAGACCATGCGCCGGCGGGCCCTCACGCGCACGTTGTCGCTCGCGATGGCGTTGCTGGCATGCTCGGGCGTTGCCGCGGCGAAGGACTGGGCGACGATTCGCATCGGCATCGACCCCACCTACCCGCCCTTCGAATCCGTCACGAAGGACGGCGCGGTCGTGGGGTTCGACGTCGACCTCGGCAACGCGCTGTGCGCCCGCCTCAAGGCGAAATGCGTCTGGGTGCAGAGCAGTTTCGACGGTCTGATTCCCGGCCTGCAGGCGCGGAAATTCGACGTCATCCTGTCCTCGATGGCGGCAACGGTGAAGCGGCGCGAGCAGATCGACTTCACGAACCGGCTGTACCGCAACCAGACCCGGCTGATCGTCGGCGCCGGTTCCGGCCTGCTGCCCACGGCCGGCGTCCTCAAGGGCAAGCGCGTCGGCGTCGAGCAAGGCACCGTGCAGGAGAGCTACGGGCGGCAGAAATGGGCCGACGCGGGCGTGCAGATCGTCGCCTATCAAAGCTACGACCAGGCCTATGCCGATCTCGCCTCGGGCCGGATCGACGGTGTGCTGATGGACGCGGTGCAGGGTCAGCAGGGATTCCTCGACACGCCCGCCGGCAAGGGCTATGCGTTCGGCGGCGATGTCGTGTACGACCGGACCATCATGGGCGACGGCGACGCCGCGGGTGTGCGCAAGAGCGACCCCGACCTGCGTCAGGCGCTCGACGGCGCGATCGCCGGCATCCTCGCCGACGGCACCTACCAACGTATCGAAAAACGCTACTTCAACTTCGACATGTACGGCAAGTAGGCCTGCGGCGCGGGTGCCAGCGTCGTCAACGCGGCGCAGCAACGGACCCCTCATTAGCTGCCCAGGGGACGCCTTCGGCGTCCGCGCTATCCCTCCCCTCCCTGACGGACGGGGTTTGCCGGGCTTGCGACAGTTCGACGCGCCGGCACGGGATCGCTTTCGTCGCATGGTGGCCCGGGTTTACACTCACGGCCCAGGCAGGCATCGCAGGACAGGCCGGCCGTCGTATCGGTACCACTCATCGATACGGCCCATCGCACGAGCAATCAGATGAAAGCATGTATTTTGGCCATCGGCGCGCTGCTCTGCACGCCGGCGTTCGCGCAATCCGGTCTGACGCTGTACGGCATCGTCGATGATTCGGTGAGTGATGCCAGCAACGAGCACGGCGCGAGCAACGCCTACGTGAGCAATGGCCTGGCGGGTCCCCGCTTCGGCCTCAAGGGCATCGAGGACATCGACGCGCAGACGCGCGCGGTCTTCGTTCTCGAACAGGGTTTCAACGACGCCGGACAGGCCTCGTCCAGCACATCGATGTTTCAACGCAAGGCGATGGTCGGTCTGGACGACCGCCGTTACGGCGCGCTGACGCTGGGCCGCCAGTATTCGTCGTACTACACCTTCGTCGGCCCGCTCTCGGCCAGCGGGCAGGTCGACGGCACCCAGCTCGCGCAGCCGGGCGACATCAACGGTCTGGATTCGACGGTGCGCCTGAACCGCTCGCTCGTCTATGAATCGCCCGATATGGGCGGCTTCCATGCGGGTCTGACCTACGCGTTCGGCGGTCTGGCCGGGTCGCTGGCGAGCGGCAGCAGCTTCAGCGCCGCATTCGGCTACGCGCATGGGCCCTTCGCCACGGCGATCGGTTACCTCAAGCTGCGCAATGCCGGGCAGACGGGCGGCGCCTGGGACAGCGCGTCGAGCGGCTCGTTCATCGTTTCCGTGATGAACGCCGGTTATCAGAGCGCGCGCGCGATCGATATGGCGGCACTGGGCGCGACCTATCGATTCGATCATCTGGTACTGGGCCTGACCGCATCGCAGGTCCAGTATCTTCCCGGACATGCGTCGCTCTTCACCGACACCGCGATCTTCAATTCGCTGGGCACGACGTTCCGTTGCAGACTGACGCCAAGCGTCGACCTCGCCGGCGGCTACAGCTATACCCACACGAGCCGTTCCAACGGCAGCGACGAAGGCGCGCAGTATCACGAGGTGGCGCTGGTCGAGATCTACCATCTGGCAAAAAACGTGTCCGTCTATGTGGGCGCCGCGGCGCTGCACGCGCAGGGCGAGACGCTGGGCGCGCTCGGCGCCGGCAATGTGGTGGACGCCACTGCCGCGATCGGCGACGGCGCCACCGTGTCGAACGCGTCTTCGAGCGGCAATCAGTTGTTCGGGATGACCGGGATTCACTACGAGTTCTGATCCGCGACCTGGTCCGTTCTGCTTTTCCGGGTTTCTTGGTTGTTGAATGTTGTTTAATTGTTTTATTTTGAAAGTTTGTTAGTTGCCTTTTTAAGATGACATCTTTGTTCCGTTTCCATGAAACTCCCCGCCCGCAGCATAATGAGACACATGGCGGCATATGCGGCACGGTATCCAGAGGAGATGATTCATGGCAATGGCGCAAGTGGGCTTTCTCGGTTTCGACGTTTTCGGTACGGTCGTGGACTGGCGTACCGGCGTGGCGCGCAAGTCGGAGCCCTTCCTGCGGGCAAAGGGTCTCGACGTCGATCCGTTGGCCTTCGCCGACGAATGGCGGTCGCTCTATCAACCGGCGATGGAGGAAGTGCGCGCCGGCCGCAGGCCCTGGGTCAGACTCGATGTGCTTAATCTCGAAAACCTGCAACAGGTGCTG
>JBPBQT010000393.1:0-3943 GCA_050955065.1 Janthinobacterium lividum
TCCTGCCCCGAACGGCCACCCCGTTCGAGTTTCACGGGACAGGAAAAGTCCGCGAGGACATCGACGACGGCGCCGGTGGTCTTCCAATTCTTCAGACACAAGGCGCCGAGCGGCACCGCGCACAACGATTTCAGGCCATGCGGCGTGATGCGCGTCGTGTCGTGCCACGCCAGTGTCAAGGTGAGCGAGGGACGCGGATTGCGCGTCAACGCGACAGCCAGTTTCGCCAGACCGGTATCGTCGCAGCCCGTCACCTGGAGATCCGCCAATGCGGCAAAGCCATCGAAATGGAGGAACGTGCGCAGTTGCTCGCTGTTCGCGATCGTGAACGATGCAAAGGTCTCGTGGATCCCCTGCATGACCGTCTTATTCACCGCGCGCAGATTGAACACGGTGTTGCGCGACGAGAAATCGGCGACGAGGCCCCATATCTCGGGAGGCAGGTCGGACACGGTGGCAGACAGCGCGGCCTCGGCGGCCCCGGCGGCCGGCGTCGTGGCGTCATACGTTGCTGCGGACGGCGCTGCGACCGACGGCTGGACGGCCATCTGGGCAACGACGGGTGCAGGCCCAGCGGGTGGATCGGAAATGGCATGGGAGACAGGACACGACGCAGCGACGGGCAGCATATGACCTCTTGCGAAGATGACACGTGTGATTGCGTACCGGCGTGAAACCCGTCAATCGATTCCAATGTTCAGGGGACGCGCTCGCCACCGGCCGCCGGCTCGGGAACGTCGGCATCGTCATCGCCGTCGAGCCGGTCCAGCGGCCGTCCCGTCGCGACCCACGCCGCCGCGATCGCAAGCCATTGCCGGCTTCGGCGCAGATGACTGAAACGCGGCGCGCGATTGTGAATGCCGAGACACTCGAACTGCGGATGCCGAGCCAGCCTGACGGCCTCCTCGTCCGAGAGCGACATGTCCTCCATGGTCAGATCCGTCAGCACCGGATTGGCCAGCAAGGCGTCGATCGCGCCCTCCCCGAGCACCATGCCCGACAACCGCAGCGATGCGGGCGCGTGGCAGGCGAGCAGCGAAAACGCCCCCGCGTCGAAATCCGCCTGGCTGATGCTCAGACTGCGCAGCGCCGGCAGGCTGCCCAGTGCCAGCACATCGCGCGTGGACAGGCGCAGCACGGGCGTACCGGGTTCGGCGCTGCCGCGCGTCAGTTCGAGCGTTTCCAGCGATCCGAGTTCGCCGAAATGCCGCACGCCGGCATGCACGGGAAGCGACAGATGTCGCCATGCCGTGCCCCGCGCGAGCGCTGCCACCACCGCTTCTCCCAACCTCCGGGAATGGGGTTGAATGGTCAGCTTTTCAAGACCACCGGCGGCCAACGCCCGGGCCTCTCCCACCCCGATATCCGGCATCTCCCGCATCGACAGTTTGACCGTGCGCAACGTGCCGATGCCGGCAAGCAGGCGAATGCCCGCCGCGGACGGGCTTCGGCCATAGAAACTGAACGTCAGCGCCGCCAGCGACGGATGCGCCTGCAACGCCTGCAAGGCTGCATCGTCGACGCTTCGCCACCGATCCAGCATCGTCAGCGCGGGAATGCGGCCGAGGTCGACGTCCGGCCCGAACTGATGACCGAATTTGAGTTCGACCGGGCAGGACAGGCGCGCGAGCGCATTGACCACGGCGCGGGTGGTCGACCAGTTCCACAACTGCAGCTTGCCCAGAGGCGCGTCGCGCAACCGCTCCAGCCCGGCCGCCGTATTGGGTGCGCTGACGTTCGAGCACAGAGTGAGCGCGAGCGATGGGTGCGGTTCACTCGTTAGAAACCGAACCAGTTGCGCGAGATCCGCGTCGTCACATTCCTGGACCCGAAGCGTCTTCAAACCGACGAAGCCTCTGAAGCGCATGAAGGTCCGCAGTTGCGCACCGCCTTCGATCGTGAACGACGTCAATGTCTCGTGCACGGCCGACATCATCGACGTGCTGACCGCGCGCAGATTGAACACCGTGTGACGCGACGAGAAATCGGCGACGAGGCCCCATATCTCGGGCGGCGGATCGGATGCGGTGAGGGCCGGCGCGATGCCGGCTGCCGCGGCGGCCTCGATGCTCGACGGGACGGCAGCGCACGGCAACGCGGGACGTGGTTCGATCGCCTTCGGGACCGCTGTCTGCGCGACGATCGGCGCGCTCGCAGCGGCGGGACCGGAAACGGCACAGGAGACGATGCGGGAAACGGCGTACGACGCGGCAGCAGGCAGCATAGGGCCCTTGCGAAGATGGCACGCATGGAGTGACCCGTCGCAGCCGGTGCCATGTCGGGTCGCCGCGCATCACGCCGACACCCGGACCGCAACGGCCCGGTGGCGCAAACGCATGCGTCTGCCGCCATCATCGCATCGCGTCGCGGCATCACCGGCGGATCGACGCAATCCCGGTGCGCGCGGCGAAGGCGCGCCGTGCCGGGCTCCCGACCGCGCTGGCGAAAGCGCTCTGCCTCAGTTCTCGCGCCAGCAGGCGGACCGGAAGGACGCCGGAGTCGAAACTTCCCGGAAAACCCGAAAGATCACCGGACTAATCCGCTTTCGCCTTCCTTCCACCTGCGGCCGTCGCGGTTTTACGCGCGGGCTTGACCGTTTCCCCGGACGCCGTCTTTGCTGCCGTCTTTGCTGCCGGTTTGGCCGCGGACGTCGGCTTGGCCGCCGTGGTCGTCACCGCGTCCGCTTCCGTCTTCTTGCCGCTCTTCTTGACCGGCGCCGTGGTCGGTACGTCGCCCGCGATGCGTTTCGGCGCGGCGCGCTTGGTCGCGGCCGGCTTTTCGGCGGGCGTCGGAGGGGATCCGGCGGCGTCGGCATCCCCTGCCGAAGTCGCCTTTTTCACGCGTGCGCTTTTCGGCGGCGCGTCCGTGCCTTGCGTCGGTTCGGCGGATTGCGCTACCGGCGTCGACTCGACGAGCGCGCGCGCTTTCTCCCAATATTCGTCCGCGCGGCCTGCGGGACGGCCATCGTCCTCCCACAGGTGATACGCCCTGGTCCGGATCGCATCTTCACTTGACTGTTTGCCCACCCGCTTCTCCTAATTCGTTGATCGATGACGTTTGCGCGCCGGCGCACCCCGGCCCGCGGTTTCCATGCGGCTTGCGCGCGGCGCATACGGACACGATTATCGATCGACTGACGCAATAAAACAAACATCGGCGCGCAACGACGCACACCGGAACAACACCCCGATCGCCGGGTCGGACATCGCGGATCGCACGCCGTATCCCGCGTCGCGCCACATCGTGCTACGTCGCACTGCATCGTGCGCCGCCGCGGCGCGAACACCGATTACTTCCGTGACGTCAGCCTGTCCTGCGTACGGGTGGAAAAATCGCCCGCGTCGTGACGCTCGTGCAGCTGACTGGAGGGTTCGCCGGAAACGCGATTGACCATCCGGCCCCGTTGCACCGCCGCGCGCGCGCCGACCGCATCCGCCCAGCGCTGCACGTGCCGATAGTCCTGCACCGCGAGAAATTCGGCCGCCTCGTACAACCAGCCCTTCGCCAGGGCACCGTACCAGGGCCAGATCGCCATGTCGGCGATCGTGTATTCGCTGCCCGCCACGTACGCGTTGCGCGCGAGTTGCTTGTCGAGCACGTCGAGCTGTCGCTTCACTTCCATTGCGAACCGGTCGATCGCATATTCGATTTTCGTCGGCGCATACGCATAGAAGTGCCCGAATCCGCCTCCCAGAAAGGGACCGCTGCCCATCTGCCAGAACAGCCAGGACAGGCATTCGGCACGCGCTTCGGGCTCGGTCGGCACGAATGCCCCGAACTTTTCGGCGAGGTACAGCAGGATCGCGCCGGACTCGAAGACGCGGATCGGACGCGGGCCGCTGCGATCGATCAACGCGGGAATCTTGGAATTCGGATTGGCCGCCACGAAGCCGCTGCCGAACTGATCGCCCTCGCCGATCCTGATCAGCCAGGCGTCGTATTC
>JBPBQT010000394.1:0-3870 GCA_050955065.1 Janthinobacterium lividum
GTCCGGTATTGCCCGAAGCGCCGCTCCACGCACATGAGCATCAAGTCCCGTACCGACTCACCTGTAAAGCCCGCTGTCGCGGCAGTCCAGGCGATGATCTCCCGGTCGCGCGTATCGATGGCGAACGTCACCCGGACGACTTCGCCGCTCGCGCACGGTATTTCGAACCCGTCCGACGCCCAGCGTAGATTCGACCGCAGTGTAATGACCTTGCCCTCGTGCAGGCGGCCCGGCGCCTTCCCCGTATGCCGACGCAGCAGCAGATCGTGTTGCCGCATGAGTCGATACAGTCGCTTATGATTCAGGACAGCCAGACCAGTATTGCGCCTCAGGCGATTCAGGATGGCCGTCACGCGCCGGTATCCATAGGTCGGCCGCTGCTCGATGATGGCATGCACGTCGACCAGCAGATCCGTGTCTTCCGCCATTCGATAGGCCTGCCGCGGCCGGCTCTCGCCCTTGGCTCGACGCACGAGGTTCGCGCGCGATACGCCAAGTGCGTCCGACACGGCCTTCATAGCGAATCGTCCAGTGGCGACGACGGCAGACGCGAGATGAGTTTTTTTCGTGTGCGATTTTCACGGCCTCGCGCAGCACCTCGTTTTCGACCGTCTTCTTCCCCAGCACGCGCTGCAACTCGGCAATCTGTCGTTTGAGTTCGCGCACCTCGGCAGCAGCCACAACCTCGTCCTGTGCCTGTACTGCCTTCTTGCCGCCGTCCGCCATCAGCTTTCTCCATTTAAAGAGCATGGACGGAGAAATACCATATCTGCGTGCAACGAGCGAGACGTTCATGCCTGGCAGGTTTGCCTCTTCGACTGCGCGAACCTTCTCGCTCACCGAGAACCGCCGTCGGCGTTGCATCCCGGTGATGACTTCGATGCTTTCCATTTCAAACCCCAGTCGTATGCCTAGGTCTAGGCCTAGGCGTTACATATCGCGACTGTGTTCGATTGAAATGGGGGCTGCTCCATAGCCCTTGTCCGCATGCAGTTTGGCCGGGCGCTTTCTTGGCCGACCATCCAGGCCAGGAACCGCAGGAATCGCATCGATCAGACTGTCGAACTCCATCGAGTCGTGCCGATTGGCCCCACTTACGGCGATTGTCAGCGGCACGCCGCGTGCATCTACGACGATATGCCGCTTGCTGCCGAGCTTGCCGCGGTCCGTGGTATTGGGCCCTGTTTGCGGCCCCCCCGGGGGCTGGACACGCTCGCTCCATCGATACTCGCCCGGCGCCAGTCGCGCCGCGCGGGTTGTGTTTTCAAGTGTTCGGCAACGGCGCACGCAAGGCTCACTTCTACATCGGTCGTGCAATTCACCTGGTATTGCTTGATATGTTCTCGCGCGCCAAGGTTATTGCCGCACTTGCCTTCGAACCAAGCGATGGCCGCCCGTAGAACGTTTTCTTGACCATTCGTCATTCTGTTTCCCGGTCAGGCTGCGTGATACGGTCGATGCGTCATGTCTCCACGTCCGGCCAGCAACCCCTCTATAGAAATATCTTCATCGATAGCCTCCCAGTGCAGTCCGTTGCCTGACACGCTGATGCGGTAATCCGCGCGTTGCGCAGGGGTGGCATGTAGCAGGCGGGGGAACCATGCTAGTGGGACGCCAAGCGTACGGCCGTCCGACAGCTCGACCCACATGGTGTGGTCGTCAAAGCGAAGTTCTTTAGCTGAAGTGCTCATTCCAAGCCCTCTCGATCTCGTTTTGGTGCTGTTCTACAACGCTTTCCAACTCTGCAAGCGTACTCCGGTTGAAACCGGTGCTGCTGGCCAATCTGATATCCGGATACAGCCAGAACTTTGCTTCAGCATCGCCCCCGTCAGCGTGGATATGCATCGGCTCACGGGGATTCCCTTCGTTGGAAAAGAAGTGAAACCGGATGCCCTTGTAGCGAAAAACTGTTGGCATACTCTTTTCCCTGTCAAACACTACTTGCCGATGCAGTGCCGTCCATTACCCGCAACGCAGCGAGTGCCGCGTCACGAACGGCAATATTGTCACCGATATGGGCGAACGTAGCGATGCCAATCAAGCGATCACGAATCGGCAGGGCATCGAACGACGCGCGAGCATCCGCCGGCAGGACCTTCGATGAAAGACGCAGAGGTTCGATATTCGCAAGTAACATGGTCGCTCCAAATTTCACGCTCAAATATGCTCATTGAGCATACTTTATTATATATACTCAATGAGTACCGTCAAGCGCTTTTCTTGTCGTTCTCCAAGATCTCGCGAATGAACTTCCACGCCATCTCAGGCATGCTCCGGTACTCACTGGAATTCGAAGACAACAACCAGTTATCCAAAGCGCGTTTCTTCGTGCCGATCCGCTCTGCGAATTGGTCACGCGTCATGTCAAGCTGCACCATTGCTTGACGCAAGAACTCCTGCTGCGTTTTAGGCTTCTCCGTCACACACTGTACCTTCATTGAATATACTCAAAGAGTATGCTAGCCGACTGCGCAACATACGTCTAGCCTCCATGGCTAATCTGGAAATTCCATGTTTGCCACGGCATTGCGCGCCTTTTACGTTTTGACGTGTCAAGATAGGGCGCGACATGGTCAAGGTGGCATGACCCTGCAGGATTGATTCGTGCCGACGCATCGTCCAGTACACCCGGCGCAGAATTGGCGCAACGCCAGACCTTCCCTATGCCATGCAGCATGCTTACTCATAAAGGGCGTCCCGATTGCACGGCCTACCTCGACAGCATAGAACCTAGCCTCGCCCTGTTGCCCGGCGCGAATCGCCAAGTTAATCTCGTCTGTGCCAAACGCAGCACGTAGCTGATCGACTCATGCTGCGACCGTCCGCATTGCTACGCGTAAAGAGGATACGGAGGATGGTCGTGGAGCACGTGGCGGAGGTGGATTCGACATGAGGGCTTCCCGGGTGAGGAATCGTGTCAACAAAAATTTCGGCTGGTCGTGTGCAGTTCACCGAGTAACACACTCATGTCGACCAGGCGCCGGGCGACCAAGTGCCGTACTTCGCCTTCGCACTGCCAGACGCCATAGACACCCAGTAGCGATGCGCCCAGCGCTTCACGACGAAATCGCTCGAGCAATGCCGGCCATACGATCGCATTGACGACCAATGCGGGGTTCACGCCAAGCGACCGCAAGAGGTCCGCGAAATAGCGTCCATGGTCGTAGCGGATGCTTTTCAGCAATCGCGGCTGGACCCGCAGGAACAGGAGGCCCTGCGCGGCCTGCGCACAGAAATTCAGCACGTGCACACCGAACGACTCAGGCGGTCGGCGTCGGCCAGGTCGCCATCGCTGTCGAGCGTCTTGAAAAATTCCTCCGCCGGCAGCCGCAGGCCGGCGGCGTCGTGCACCTGCAATACGGCACGACGGGCGAAAACACGCGGCGCGGCCGGGTCCGCGACATCCGAAATGCATGAAAACGCACTACCCAGGCGTGCATCGCGGCAGCACGCCCGGGCCTGGCCGGCGCCGTCGATGACGACGCGTTCACGCAGATCGGGGTGCACCGCCACACGGACGCGCAACGTGGCCGACGACACCGTGGCGATGTCCGGGGACGATGTCACGACGTCGGTCGGCAATGCGCGGGAGCGACTCACATCCATGGCGAAAAACGAGAGAAAAAGCGTGGCGACTGGCGCGACACGCCCCAACCCAAACGGTTCCGGAATGGTGTCGACGACATCAGCGGAACCACGCGGCATTCGGGGCGCATCCGCCGGATCACCGAGTATGGCGTGAACACGACGGCGCGCGAAACGACGTTTTCCGCTAACGATACGCACGAATCGACGGGCCGACCGATGACGCTTCGGCGGTCGCGCCCATGTCGCGCCAGACATCGGACATCGGGTCTGGCGGATCGGGCA
>JBPBQT010000395.1:0-3333 GCA_050955065.1 Janthinobacterium lividum
ACCTACGGCACGCTCAACAGCGCCCGCTCCAACGCGGTCCTGATCTGCCATGCGCTCAACGCCTCGCACCATGTCGCGGGCGTCGATCCGGACAGCGCGGAAGTGGGCTGGTGGGACAACATGATCGGTCCCGGCAAGCCGCTCGACACCGACCGCTTCTTCGTCATCGGCGTGAACAACCTCGGCTCGTGCTTCGGCTCGACCGGGCCGATGAGCCCCGACCCGGCGACGGGACGTCCCTACGGCGCGCGCTTTCCGGTGGTGACCGTCGAGGACTGGGTGCATGCGCAGGCGCGCGTCGCCGACGTCTACGGCATCGACCGCTTCGCCGCGGTGATGGGCGGCAGCCTGGGCGGCATGCAGGCGCTGGCCTGGAGCCTGATGTATCCGCACCGTGTCGCGCACTGCATGGTCATCGCCTCCACGCCGAAGCTGTCCGCGCAGAACATCGCCTTCAACGAGGTGGCGCGCTCGGCGATCCGCTCGGACCCGGATTTCCACGGCGGCGACTACTACGCGCAGGGCGTCAAGCCGCGCGGCGGCCTGCGCGTGGCGCGGATGATCGGGCACATCACCTATCTGTCCGACGACGACATGGCGACCAAGTTCGGGCGCGCGCTGCGGCGCGCCGAAGGCGCGCTGGATGCGTACAACTTCAGCTTCGACGTGGAATTCGAGGTCGAGTCCTACCTGCGCTACCAGGGCGACAAGTTCGCCGAATACTTCGATGCGAACACCTATCTGCTGATCACCCGCGCGCTCGACTACTTCGACCCCGCGAAAGCGTTCGACGGCGACCTGACCGCCGCGCTCGCGGCCACCACGGCGACCTTCTTCGTCGCCTCGTTCACCACCGACTGGCGTTTCGCGCCGGCGCGCTCCCGCGAGCTCGTGCGCGCGCTGCTCAAGCTCAGGCGCGACGTCACCTATGCGGAAATCGACGCGCCGCACGGACACGACGCGTTCCTGCTGGACGACGCCCGTTATCACAATCTGGTCCGGGCGCAATTCGCCCGGATCGCCGAGGAGGTAAACGCATGATCGAGCACACTCGCGAATCCACCCATCGCGCCGGCCCGGCCACGGAGGTGGGGGCGAGCCTCGCGGCGCGCCCGGATTTCCGCGCGATCGCCCGCTGGGTCGAACCCGGCGCCTCGGTCCTCGACCTGGGCTGCGGCGACGGCTCGCTGCTGGCGCTGCTCGTCGCGGAGCTCGACGTGCGGGGCTACGGCATCGAGATCAACGACGCCGGCGTGCTTGCCTGTGCGCAAAAAGGCGTCAACGTGATCCAGCAGAACCTGGAGGACGGCCTGCGGCTGTTCGACGACGACAGCTTCGATTTCGCCGTGCTGTCGCAAACGTTGCAGACCATCCATCAGACCGCCGCCATCCTGCGCGAAACGGTGCGCGTCGCCCGGCAGTGCATCGTCTCGTTTCCGAACTTCGGCTACTGGCCGCACCGCCTCGACGTGCTCAGGGGCCGCATGCCGGTCTCCCGGGCGCTGCCCTATCAGTGGCACAACACCCCCAACGTGCGGGTGTTGACGATCCACGATTTCGAGGCGCTCGCGCCCGAAGTCGGCATCCGCATCCGCGAACGGGTGGTGCTCGGCAATGGCCAGCCGATCCGTTGGGGCCTGAACTGGCGTGGTAGTCTTGCGGTCTACCGCGTCGAGAAGATCTGACGTCGTCGGCCGGACCCGGGCAGTCCGCCCGATCCGGCCGGGCCGGCCGATGGCCCCTCGCTTCCCCGCACCGCTTCCTTGCCTTCGTCCTTCATGCAGATATCGCCGCAGATCAGGCCACCCCAGGCGCCCGTCACGGGATGGCGCGCGTTGCTCAATACACGGATGCTGATCTGTGTCTTTCTCGGCTTCACCTCCGGCCTGCCGCTGTTCGTCCTGATCAACCTGGTGCAGGCCTGGATGCGCTCGGACGGCGTCAATCTGAAGCAGATCGGGCTGTTCACGCTGATCCAGTTTCCCTACACCTGGAAATTCGTCTGGGCGCCGCTGCTCGACCGCTTCGTGCCGTCGCTCCCCACGCGGCTGTCGCGGGAACGGCGTTCGCCCGGCGGCATCGCCGGTGCGACTGCCTCCGGCGCCATCGCCGCCAACCCGGCCGGCCGGCGGCGCTTCGGCCGGCGCCGCAGCTGGATGCTGCTCACGCAGGTGCTGGTGGCGGCCTCCATCGCCGCGATGGGGTTTTTCTCGCCCCGGCAGGAAATCTGGACCGTCGCCGGCCTCGCGGTCGCCGTCGCGTTCTTCAGCGCCAGCTCGGACGTCGTCATCGACGCGTACCGGCGCGAACTGCTGCCCGACCGGGAGCAGGGCCTGGGCACCGCGATCCACGTCAACGCCTACAAGATCGCCGGGCTGGTGCCCGGCTCGCTGGCGCTGATCCTCGCCGATCACCTGCCCTGGTCCACCGTCTTCATGGTCACCGCCGCGTTCATGCTGCCGGGCATCGTCATGACGCTGGTGGTCGACGAACCGGTGGTGCACGGCACGCCGCCGCGCACGCTGCGCGACGCGGTGGTCCTGCCGTTTCGCGAATTCGTCGAACGCGGCGGCTGGCGCAACGCGCTGCTGATCCTCGCCTTCATCTTCCTCTACAAGCTGGGCGACAGCATGGCGACGGCGCTGGCGACCTCCTTCTATCTGGACCTGGGTTTCACGAAGACGCAGATCGGACTGGTCGCCAAGGCCAGCAGCCTGTGGGCGAGCGTGGCCGGCGGCATTCTCGGCGGCCTCTGGCTGGTGCGGCTGGGCATCTCGCGCGGACTCTGGGTCTTCGGCGTCGCGCAGATCGTCTCCACGCTCTGCTTCGCGTGGCTCGCCGTGCAGGGTCCCGGCGCCACGCCGTTCGCCCTCGGCGCGGTGATCGCACTGGAGGCCTTCGGCGCGGGGCTCGGCACGGCGGCCTTCACCGCCTATATCGCCAGCACCACCGATGAGCGGTACACTGCGACGCAATTCGCCCTGTTCACCAGTCTGGCGTCGGTGCCGCGCACCGTGGCGAACGCCGGAACCGGCTACATCGTCACGCAGGTGGGCTGGCTTCATTTCTTCGTGCTGTGCGCGGTGCTCGCCGTGCCCGGCATGCTCTTGCTGCCCAAGGTGGCACCCTGGAGAAACGCGCGATGACTTTGCCCGTCAGGACGCAGCGGCCGCGGTCCGCGACCCGCGCGGCCACGGCGCTGCTCTCATGGACGCTGGTATGCGTGACGGCCGGCGCCGGTTTGCCGGGCGCCGCGTCGGCGACCCCGCTCGCGACCGGCGGCCCGGCGCCCGCAAGTCCGGCGCCCGGCAGCCCGGCGCCCGGCGGCCCGGC
>JBPBQT010000396.1:0-2480 GCA_050955065.1 Janthinobacterium lividum
ACCTGCGGCGCCTCGATCTGCTGCGCGCACAGCATGGCGACGCGGTGACGCTGTCGGTCGACGCGAACGGGCAGTGGTCGCCGCAGAACACACCGGCACGCCTGCGCGCGCTGGCCACGCGCGGTGTCGAATACGTCGAGCAGCCGATCGCCGCGGGCGACTGGCAGGCGCTCGACCGCCTGCTGGAGGACGCGCCGCTGATCGTGATGCTGGACGAGAGCCTGCAATCGGGCGCGGATATCGCGCGCCTGTGCGCGCTGGCCGGCGCACCGGTCGCCGCGCATCTGAAGCTGGTGAAGCTCGGCGGTATCGCCGCCACCATCGACGCCGCCCGTCGTCTGCAGGCGGTCGGCATCCCGCTGATGATCGGGCAGATGAACGAGGGCGCCGCCGCGACGGCCGCCGCGCTGCACGTGTGCTGCGCGACCGCGCCGCGCTGGGCCGAGCTGTACGGCGCCGACGGCTTGCGCGATGACCCGGTCAGCGGCCTGTCGTATGGCGCGGGTACCGTGCGGGTCGACGATCCCCGGGGCCTGGGCGTCGCGTTTTCCAGCGCGCCGACGCAGACCCTCTCCCTTTGATGTCATCTCAATTTTCTCGAACCAGGAGCACCGCTATGCCGACCCGCCAGGGCCCCGCCCAGGGCAGCGAATCCGCGTTTGCCGCAACCGAATACGCGGGCCGTGTCGCCCGCACCCGCGCGCTGCTCGCCAAGGCGCACATCGACGCGATGATCGTCACCGGCCCGGAGAACATCTTCTATCTGACGGGCCAGCAGACGCCCGGCTACTACACGTTCCAGGCGCTCGTGCTGCCGGTGGAGGGTGAGCCGGTCTTCGTCGTGCGCCAGCTCGAATACTTCAATTTCATCGCCAACACCTTCATCCCCGACGCGCAGGTGTACGGCGACGGCGACGATCCGATCAACATCCTGGTCGACGTCATCCAGCGCAAGGGCTGGGCCGGCAAACGCATCGCCATCGACAAGCGCGGCTGGTTCCTGCCGATCGCGGTCTATGAAGCGCTGGGCGAGAAGCTCGGCACGATCGCCGACGGCGCGCGCATCGTCGAACAGCTGCGCGCGGTGAAGTCGGCGGCCGAGATCGACAAGATCGTCACCGCCGCGTCGTATGTCGACGCCGGCATGCGCGCCGGTCTCGCGGCGGTCAAGGTGGGCGCGACCGAGAACACGCTGGTGGCGGCGATGATGTCCGAGGCGATCGCCGCCGGATCGGAATACGTCGGCATGGAGCCGCTGGTGTCGGCCGGGCCGCGCACGGGCGTGCCGCACGGCACGTGGCGGCGCCGCGCGCTCGAAGCGGACGCGCCGGCCTTTCTGGAGATGGCTGCCTGTCACGACCGCTATCACGCGGCGCTGATGCGCTCGGCATGGATCGGCACCGCGCGCCCCGAGGCGCTCGACATGGAAAAGGTCTGCCAGGAAGCGTTGCAGGCCGCGCTCGATGCGATTCGCCCGGGCGAGACCTGCGAGGTGCCGCACCTTGCCTGCCAGCGCGTGATCGATCGCGCGGGTTACACCGACAATTTCAAGAAACGCACCGGCTATTCGATCGGCATCGCATTCGCGCCCGACTGGGGCGAGGGATCGATTCTCAGCCTGTACAGCGGCGTCACGACCCTGCTGGAACCCGGCATGACCTTCCACATTCCGCCGGCGCTGCGCATCTACGGTGAATTCACGGTGGGCGTGAGCGAAACCGTGGTGGTCACGGAGACCGGCTGCCGCGCATTGGGCACGATCGAGCGGCCGTTGCTGCGGGTTGCTTCATGAATTCGAGAGGTCAGTCCATGTCATCCATGAAGCTCGCACCGCGCATGAATCGCGTGCGGCCGTCGCCCACCGCCGTCATTTCCGACAAGGTCAGGTCATTGCTCGCGCAGGGCAAACCCGTCATCAACCTGGGCGAGGGCGAACTCAATTTCGACACGCCGGCGCACATCAAGCGCGCGGGCATCGCCGCGATCGAGCGCGGCGACACGAAGTACACGGCGGTTGCCGGCACGGCGGACCTGCTGGCCGCCATTGCCGAGAAATTCCAGCGCGACAACGGCATCACGTACTCCAGCAAGGAGGTGATCGCCGGCACCGGCGCGAAGCACCTGATCTTCAACGCGCTGCTCGCGACGATCGATACCGACGACGAAGTGCTCATCTGCGCGCCGTACTGGGTGTCCTACCCCGATATGGTGGCGCTGGCCGACGGCCGCACGCGGGTGCTGCCCGGCACCGCCGCCGACGGCTGGAAGCTGCGTCCCGAGGTCCTGCGCGCGGCGATCGGGCCGAGGACGCGCTGGCTGATCCTGAACTCGCCGAACAATCCGTCGGGCGCCATTTATACCCATGACGAACTGAAGGCGCTCACCGACGTCCTGCTCGAACACGACCACGTGCTGCTGATGGCGGACGATATCTACGAGCAGGTGCGCTACGACGGCGCGTTCTTCACGCCCGCCCAGGT
>JBPBQT010000397.1:0-2434 GCA_050955065.1 Janthinobacterium lividum
GGTGGTGCGGGATCGAAAGGATTTCGACCTGCACTCCGGCTCTTTTCTCGAGCGTTTGATTTTCAACAACCGCCTGGTCGTCATCGTCGTCTGCGCGATCGTGACGCTGTTTCTCGGCTTTCAGGCGACCAAGCTGGTGATCAACGCCAGTTTCGAAAAAACCATCCCGCAGTCCCACCCGTACATCAAGAATTATCTCGATAACCAGCAGCAGCTGCCGGGGCTCGGCAACACGATCCGGGTGGTCGTCGAGAACACCCGCGGGGATATCTACGATCCCGTCTACCTGGACACGCTCAGGAAGATCAACGACGCGATGTTCCTGACCCCCGGCGTCGACCGGTCCTGGATGAAGTCGTTGTGGCAGCCGGTGGTACGCTGGAACGAGGTCGCCGAGGACGGTTACGAGGGCGGACCGGTGATGCCGCCGGACTACAATGGCTCGAAGGAGAGCATCGCGCTGCTGCGGCACGACGTCGAGCGCGCGGGACTGGTCGGGACCCTGATCTCGAACGATTTTCGTTCCAGCATGATCGAGGCGCCCCTGCTGGCGAAGGACCCGCAAACCGGCAAGCCGATCGATTACCGGGCTTTCTCGCGCGCGCTGGAAACGAAGATCCGCGCGCAACAGACCGCTGCCGTGCGCGTGCATATCGTCGGCTTCGGCAAGCTGGTGGGCGATTTCATCGACGGTCTGACGAAAGTGATGGTGTTCTTCGCCGTGTCGGCGGTGCTCGCCGCGCTGCTGATCTTTTCCTATACGCGCGATTTGCGCAGCACGGCGTTGCTGGTCGGTGTATCGCTGCTGGGCGTGGTCTGGCTGCTGGGTCTGATGCACCTCGTGGGGTACGTGCTCGATCCGTACTCGATCCTGGTGCCATTCCTGATCTTCGCCATCGGCCTGTCGCACGGCGCGCAGAAGATGAACGGCATCATGCAGGACATCGGCCGCGGCACGGACAAATACGTCTCCGCGCGCTATACGTTCCGGCGCCTGTTCATCGCCGGGCTGACCGCGCTGTTGACCAATGTCGTCGGCTTCGCGGTGCTGATGCTGATCGACATTCCGATCATCCGCGAGATGGCGCTGCAGACCAGCATCGGCGTCACGATCCTGATCGTCACGAAGCTGCTGCTGATCCCGGTGCTGCTGTCGTACACGGGCGTGAGCCGGAAGGCCGCGGCGCGCAGCATCCGGGAACGCAGCGAGGAGCAACACGGCTTCGGCATGGGCGCGGTGTGGAACCTGCTTGACCGGTTCACGGAACGGCGCTGGGCGATCGGCGCGCTGGCCTTCTTCGGCGCCTGCGCGGTGGGTGGCTTCTTCGTCAGCACGCATCTGCAGATCGGCGACCTCGATCCGGGCGCGCCGGAACTGCGCCAGGATTCGCGCTACAACGTCGACAACGCCTACATCACCGCGCATTACGCGCTGTCGACGGACCAGTTCGCGGTGATCGTCAAGACCCGCCTCAACGATTGCGCCAGCTGGGCCAATCTGGTCGCGATGGACAGCCTGGGATGGTCGCTCGCGCAGCTGCCCGGGGTGCAGGGCGTCGCCTCGCTGCCGAACGTCATGCGGATGATGAGCGCCGGGCAGTTCGACGGCAACAGCAAGTGGTACACGATCACGCGCGATCAGCGCCTGCTGGATGCCGCGTTTACGTCCGCCATCGTCGCCGCGCCGGACGCGACCAACCAGGACTGTTCGGTGACGCCGGTGATCGCCTATCTGAGCGATCACAAGGCCGCGACCCTGCGTCGGGTGCTCGGCGAAGTCGAGGCGTTCGGCAAGCAGCACAGCTCCGCCGACATCCAATTTCTGCCCGCGGCGGGCTCGGCCGGCATCCAGGCGGTGACGAACGTCGTCGTCGACGCGGCGAACCGCAAGATCCTGCTGCTGCTGTATTCGGCGGTGGCGATCCTCTGCTTCGTCACCTTCCGCAACTGGCGCGCGGTGATCGTCGCGCTGGTGCCGCTGATGATCACGTCGATTCTCTGCGAGGCGTTGATGGTGATGCTGGGGATCGGCGTCAAGGTGGCGACGCTGCCGGTGACGGCGCTGGGCGTGGGCGTGGGCGTCGACTACGCGCTGTACCTGCTGAGCGTGCAGCTCGCCCAGCAACGGCGTGGCGAACCGCTGCGGGTCGCCTACCGCAAGGCCGTCCAGTTCACCGGCAAGGTGGTCGCGCTGATCGGCTGCACGCTGGCCGCGGGCGTGGTGACCTGGGCGTGGTCGCCGATCAAGTTCCAGGCCGACATGGGGATCCTGCTGACCTTCATGTTCC
The DNA here is from genome assembly GCA_050955065.1 of Janthinobacterium lividum. Lineage (GTDB taxonomy): Bacteria > Pseudomonadota > Gammaproteobacteria > Burkholderiales > Burkholderiaceae > Robbsia. The sequence goes on from JBPBQT010000397.1 coordinate 2,289, forward strand.
TGTGGAACATGCTGGGTGCGCTGATCCTGATTCCGGCGCTGTCGCACTTCCTGTTGCGTACCAGCGCGTTGCACTCCAGCACGAAGCCGACGACGCCGCGCGCCAAGCAGGCGGTGGGCGCTACGCAGGTACGGGACGGCAGCGGC
>JBPBQT010000398.1:0-1798 GCA_050955065.1 Janthinobacterium lividum
GCCGTGCAGCGCAAGGATCCGCTGGCGCCCCTCTACGCGTTGTGGCGCGACCGGACCAGCACCGGCAGCCTGCGCCAGGCGTGGCAGGGAACGATCCCGGACGACGACCTGATGATCGTCGCCGCCGGGGAAAAGGCCGACCTGCCCGCGGCGCTGCGTTTTCTCGCGAAGGTCATCGCGATTCGCGCGCGGAACCGCGCGGCGGTCCTGCTCGCGGTGGCGCTGCCGGTCTTCCTGTTCGTGCTGATGATGGGCGTGCAGATGGGCGTGGCGCTCGGCATGATGCCGATCATGGTGCAGATCATCGCCGTGGAACACATGCCGCCGATCGGCCGCGCGCTGCACGATGTCTCGCGGTTCGTCGTCCGCTACTGGGCGGTGGTCTACGGCGCGCCGACGCTGTTCGCGCTGGCTTTCCTGTATTCGCTGCCGCGCTGGACCGGACGGCTGCGCGCGACGCTCGACCGTTTCCCGCCCTACTCGATCCACCGGGATCTGCGTTCGAGCGAGTTCCTGGTGTCGCTCGCCGCGTTGAGCGCGGCGAACACCTCGACCTACGATGCCGTCGCCCTGCTTTCGGGCAGCGCGTCGCCCTGGCTGCGGCAGCATCTCGCGCGCATGCGGCTGTCGCTGCGCAGCAACCGCAGCATGCTGCTGGCGATGGACACGGGGCTGTTTTCCGACGAGATCTTCGACCGGGTCATCGAATACGCGGAACGCAGCAATTTCGAGCAGGGTCTGCGCAAGATCGGATTGACGACGATCGAGGAACTGGCCGAGACGCTGGCGCGGCGCTCGGTGATATTGAGAAACGTGCTGTTGGTGGGAGTCGGCGGATTCATCCTGTTCACGGTGATGGGGATGCTGCAGATCGGCCAGGAAGCGTCGAACCGCATGCAGGCGTTGATGTGAGGGCCTTCCGTCACATCGTCATGCGCGATCGCTCCCGACCTGTACGCGCGCGCGCGCTTCCCGTGCGGCTTCCCGTTCCGCGTCGCGGCCCGTTCCGGACGCAAGCCGGCTTCGGCATGATCAGCGCGGTGGTTGCGACGGCGGCTCTGAGCCTCCTGCTCGGCACGATCGCGATTCGGATGCTTCACGACATGCGGGTGCGGCAGGGGGAGATGATGGGTCACGACATGGCCCGATTGAACGCCACCGTCGTTGACTTCACCCGTCGCTACCCCGAACAGATCAAGTCAGCGTCCACGGGCACGCCGTCGCCACGTCAGCCGGCAGCGGAACAGGAGAAAATCGCGAGACGGCTGCTGGACAGGCTGATGAAGAGCCGGAAGACCCTGCCGCAGAACCATTTCCGCCTGACGCTTCGCGAGGACGAGGATTTGCGGGATATGGTGAGGAGCATTTCGGCGGCCGGCGTTCACATTCGCCCCCCCCTGCCCGAGCGGCGTTATGTCATCCATATCGACGTGCATGGCGAACACTGTGGAAGTCGGCAAACCGGCGCGTGCGCCGTCGACAGCGCCTTGTATATCGACAAGCCCATCATCCGCAGCGCCGGTGTCATCGACCATCTGAAGCTCGCCACCGCGTTGCGCCAGCTCGGCCCTGGCGGCGGCATGTCGCTGCCCGGCACCCCGCATCGGATCACCTTTTCTCCCACGCCCAGGACCGAGGAAGTCCTGCCCTATGAAAATCCCGCGAAAAACCAGCCCGCCGGCATTCTGCTGATCGACAACCTGCGCCGTGTCGATCACCTGCCGTTTTTACGCGTGACGGGCGGGCAGATCAGCGGACCGGTCGACATGACCCATCACGATCTTGAAAATATCGATAC
>JBPBQT010000399.1:0-1665 GCA_050955065.1 Janthinobacterium lividum
AAGCAGCAGGGGGGCATGCGCGTCCATACGCGGTCTCCAATCTTATTGAATATACGTGAAATGACTTTATCAAAGCGAACCGGTTATAGAAAATGACGTTTTGTTCCAGCTTGCATAACGAATCGTCATGGATAGAGACCAGGGTTCACCGGGCAGCCGCATCAAATTCCGGCATCTGCAATGCTTCCTGGCGGTGCTCCAGGGCGGCAGCGTGCAGCGCGCCGCCGATCTGTCGTCGATCACCCAGCCTGCGGTGACGAAGACATTGAACGAACTGGAGGCGATTCTCGGCGTGCGCTTGTTCGAGCGGGGGCGACGCGGCGCGACGCCTACCCGGGAAGGACGCCGTTTCGCGCCGCATGCGAGCGCGTGCATCGCCGCGCTGCGGCTTGGCGTCGACGACGTGCTGGAGACGCGCGGCGCCGTGCCGCCGCCATTGCTGATCGGCGCGCTGCCCACCGTCGTCGGCGTGCTGCTGCCGCCGGCGATGGCGATGTTTCACCGGCAATGGCGGGCCGTCGCGTTGAGCGTCGCCACGTATTCCAATCCGTTGCTGCTCGAGGCGCTGCGCGCGGGCGACGTCGAAATCGGTGTGGGACGCCTGGGCGAGCCGGACCGGATGGCCGGAATGAGCTTCGAGCACCTGTTCCGCGAGCCCCTGGCGGTGGTGGTGCGTCGGGGCCATCCACTGGCAAGCAACGAGAACGTCGGCGCGGCGCTGTTCGGGGTCTTTCCGCTCGTCGTTCCGCCCTTCGGTACGCTCATTCGCCAATCCGCCGACAGCGTCATGACCGCCTGCGGTATCCACAGCCCCGACGCATTGATCGAGAGCCTGTCAGTATCGCTTGGCCGGGCGCTGGTCGGCCATAACGACGCGGTATGGTTCGTCTCGCGCAGCGCGGTTGCGGATGAACTGGCGTCGGGCAGCTTCGTCGCGCTGCGACTCCCGTTCGCAGGCACCGACGAACCGATCGGCCTGATCCGGCGCAACGATCATCGACCCGGCCCGGCGGTCGAATGCTTCCTCGACGCGCTGCGGGAAGCCGGACGCGAGCGCGAACGGTTGCGCACCGGGTGAGCGAAGACCCCGTTTTAGAAGTTGACTGATTGTATGACAGGAATATAATCCGGGTAACAAGAGGGCGTCGTTCACGCGGCGTCGCGACACGCGCATCCCGCCAGGATGGCGGTCTCGCGACGCTCGTGAAGCGAACGCGAACTCGGCGGCGCGTCCTGCATGATGACCTGCGGGACGCGACCGACAAAACCGGAGACACAGCACATGCATACCGCGTCGGCCATCGGCTCGCGGCTGGACCGCCTGCCACTTTCGCGTTTTCACTATCGTCTGCTGGGCCTGATCGCGGCCGGCATGTTTTTCGATTCGTTCGACATCTATATCGCCGGTGCCGTGCTCGCCGCGCTGATCCACAGCGGTGAATCGACGCTGCGCCTGAATGCCGCCTTCGTCTCCGCGACCTTCATCGGCATGATGTCGGGCGCCTGGCTCTCGGGCGTACTCGGCGACCGTTTCGGGCGACGTTTCTCGTATCAGTTCAACCTCGGCATCTATGGCTTTGCGTCGATCGCCGCGGCGCTCGCGCCCTCGGTGCACTGGCTGATCTTCTTTCGCCTCGTGATGGGGGTGGGAATGGGCGCGGAAAT
>JBPBQT010000400.1:0-1607 GCA_050955065.1 Janthinobacterium lividum
ATTTACCGTCGCCGCACGATAGGAATCGGGACGGCGGCGAGGCTGGTGTTAGAATGTTCAGCCAGTACGTGCGGTTGCATGACGGGCATGCCGCGACGGCGCAAGATGATCTTGCCCGCGCGATCCCGTCCTTCGGCCGCGCGCATCCTCCTCGTTTTCGATCAGGTAAGACACATCCGCGTGAAAAGCCGACAGTCCCGGGACAGAACCACCGACAAGCCCGCCATCAAGTTCGCCTATACGGTGCCCAGCCGCGAGGAAATCCTCGGAACCTTGCGGACCGCCACCGAGCCCTTGACCGGCGACGCCGTCGCCGACGCGTTGTCGATCAAGCAGGAAGAGCGCGATGGCTTCTTCAAGCGGCTCAACGCCATGGAGCGCGATGCGCAGCTGCGTATCGACGCGCGCGGCATCGTGCAACTGGCGAACGCCGAGAGCTTCGTCGCCGGCCGCGTGCAGGGGCATCGCGACGGCTTCGGCTTTCTGATTCCCGACGACGCGACGCCCGATCTTTTCCTGTCGCATCAGGAAATGCAAAAGGTCATGCACGGCGACAAGGTGCTCGCCCGCATCACCGGCCAGGACCGGCGCGGCCGCCCCGAGGGGCATGTCGTCGAGATCACCGAGCGCGCGGTCACCCGCGTGATCGGCCGCCTGATCCAGGAAAACGGTGCGTACGTCGTCGCGCCCGAGGACAAGCGCATCGGTCACGACGTGCTGATTCCGGCGAACGCGCTGAACGGCGCGAAGGTCGGGCAGGTCGTCAGCATCCAGATCCAGGACTACCCGAGCCGGCATGCGCAGGCGGTCGGCAAGGTCGTCGAGGTGCTCGGCGAGATCGACGACCCCGGCATGGAGATCGAGATCGCGGTGCGCAAATACGGCGTGCCGCACATCTTCTCCGACGCGGCCCAGGAGCAGGCGTCGCGGCTGCCCGACGAGGTGCGCGCGGCGGACCTGAAGCAGCGCGTCGACCTGCGCGACGTGCCGCTGGTCACGATCGACGGCGAGGACGCCCGCGACTTCGACGATGCGGTCTACTGCGAGCCGGTGAAGATCGGGCGCACCACCGGTTACCGCCTGCTGGTCGCGATCGCCGACGTCTCGCACTACGTGAAGCCGGGCGAGGCGCTCGACGTCGACGCGCTGGAGCGCAGCACGTCGGTGTATTTCCCGCGCCGCGTGATTCCGATGCTGCCGGAGAAGCTGTCGAACGGGCTGTGCTCGCTCAATCCGGCGGTGGACCGCTGCGTGCTGACCTGCGACATGCTGATCACCGCGAAAGGCGAGGTCAAGGCGTACCAGTTCTATCCGGCGGTGATCCATTCGGCCGCGCGTCTGACGTACAACGAAGTCGCGGCCGTGCTGTCGAACACCAAGGGTCCGGAAGCGGCGAAGCGTGCGGCGATCGTGCCGCACCTGCAGGACCTGCATTCGGTGTATCGCGTGTTGCTCGAGTCGCGCAAGCGCCGCGGCGCGATCGATTTCGACACGACCGAGACGTACATCGTCTGCAATCCGCAGGGCAAGATCGAGCAGATCGTGCCGCGCACCCGCAACGACGCGCACAAGCTGATCGAGGAGTGCATGTTGTCGGCGAACGTGTG